>NZ_JANAVL010000040.1:0-10525 GCF_024213455.1 Domibacillus sp. A3M-37
TTTTAAAAGCTGGCAAGAAGGGGCATGTGCCGGTTCCATTCTTTTATTTGGACATATTATAGGAACTATTTAGTGGAGAGGAGAGTTAAAAATGACAGAAGAAGAGAGGGAGCATATCTTCGGAATTTATAGACACGGCAAGATGTTTGAAAAGCTAAAGTATCCGCTCTATGTTTCTGGTGCTATAAAAAAACGACTGCAGTGCAGACAGTCTTGTAAAAAGTCGGAATGACATTCCCTTATCAGTAGTACGGACGGCCGCACCGGCGTGGATAACCTGGGTCTACGACGACGTTTCTTGTAATAGGCTGGTAAATGTGCCGCGGCACATTGACGATGTGCTGCCGGTTGACGTGTATAATCGGGTGGATATAAGGGACCTCACGGGGAATGTAAGAATCACGATACACACATCGCGGTGGGCATACTATCGGTCTCGGACAACGCATGAAAATCACCTCCTATTCTAATAAATAGAGGTATCACCTTTTAAAAAATGATGCCTGATCCGTCATCAACAATAACCTCCACGACCAGCAAACGATGCTCCAATGATAATCAAAAGAATGAACAGAACGACCACTAATGCAAAGCCACGTCCCTGTCCGCCATATCCTGCTACTGCACTCATTAATTTTCCACCCCCCTTAACAAAAAGGTAGTAAAGCAATTATATAAATCAATGTCTTTTAATTGGCCTATTCTTATAAGATATGAACAGAGAAACGTATTGGATTAAGCGTTTGCCTCCAATGAGAATCTTTTTTTTTGTAAAAGAGGATAATAAGTTGACTCGTTTCATCGAAATCACGAGGGGTCCTGCGCCGGACGTAAAAAAACGGCCCTTGTGCGGAGGCCGCTTTGCTAGTTATCGGAGGTTTCCGTGAGCGAAGTTATTTCTTTCTAATTTTATCCTATGCCTTATATTAAAACGTTGAACGGCAGGATACCCCATGCGTAGCCATTTTTCAACGATACATTCATCAATAATGCCAGTATATGTGCGGATAGATCGTTTTAGTCCGTAATCATGACGGAAATCAACAGGCAGCAGACGAAGCAGGCCGCCAAAGCATGACAAAGAGCGCCATTTCTAAGCGATTGAGAACTCCGGGGATGGAATCGCTGAAATGGCGCCGGATCATTTAAATTAGTAACCGCCCATCATTGTAGCGCCAACAATGATTAGAAGAATGAATAATACTACAATCAGCGCAAAGCCGCTGCCACCACCGCAGTAACCGCCCATATCATATCACCTCCTTTACGGAAAGATAGTGAAGCAATTATATAAATCAATGTTTCTTAATTGATCTATCTTATAGAATATGAACTGAGAGACGTATTGGATTAAGCGTTTGTCTCCACTAATAATCTTTTTTTGTGAAAGTGATTAGAATGTTGGTGTAACCAATACATACACAAAAGACCAGCTCCCCGAAGGAAACTGGTCTAGATTAAAGTTAATAGTATAAGCCCGCTTTACGGTGTCTATAAGGCGCATAAAAAAAGCCGCGGAAAGCTCCGCAGCAATAGGGGGTTGAAAGTATGTAAGCAAAGGTCTGTTATTCATTACCCGTTGCGGAGAAGAAATAAACTATCCATAAAAAAACGGCCCTTGTGCAGAGGCCACTTTACTAATTTATCGGAGGCGTATATGAAGTCCATGGTCTATTTAGCTATTAGCGCCGGTTAAATTTATTATATGCTTTATATTAAAAACGTCGAGGGCGGATACCTCAGTATGTAGCCATTTTCTCAATGGTACACGTAAGTATATGTGCATATAGCTTGATTTGCTCCGTCCTGATCCCGAACTGTAGCCGGTATCGGCTAGCTGCTAAAAATAAAACGGCCATTACATAAAGAGTAACGGCCGTTAACTGGCATTGTGGAACGTAAACCGGGAAATTAGTATCCTCCCCACACTGTTGCGCCAATAATGATTAAAAGGATGAACAAGACAACCACCAAAGCAAAGCCACTACCGTAACCGCCGCCATGTCCTGCTACTGCACTCATTAATTTTCCACCTCCTTTACAGAAAGGTAGCGAAGCAATTATATAAATCAACGTTTCTTAATTGATCTATGTAATAAGATATGAACAGAGAAGCGCATTGGATTAAGCACTTGTCTCTACTGATCATCTTTTTTGCGAAAGAAATTAGTATGGTATGGATGAAGAGAATGAAATCTGTTAATTTACTGTAAATATGCCTGATATGCCAGCCGTGTGTGGTGATTCGGACTGAATATGTCGTGCTGTAGCAACGAGGAAGGCGCTTAATTAGGCATCCGGGAATCCGAGGTGTGTAGATTAACCGATGTGACAATCTGATATCTGTATTAAAAACGTGAAAGGACGCCATTATCAAGCGATTGAGAACTCCAGGGGGAAGTCGCTGAAATGGCGCCAGATCATTTAAATTAGCAGCGACCGCTCAATGTAGCACCAATGATGATTAAAAGAACGAACAACACAACAACCAGCGCAAAGCCGCTGCCGCCACCGCGTTTGTAACCGCCGCCGCAACCGCACCCATAGCCATGACTGTAGCCGCCATAACCGCCGTAGTAACCACCCATATTATTTCAACTCCTTTACAGAAAGGTAGCGAAACAATTATACAAATCAATGTCTTTTAATGGATCTATAATAATCGGATCCATCTTACAGGATGTGAACAAAGGAACGTATTGGATTGAGCACTTGTCTCTACTGATAGTTTTTTTGTGAAAGAGAATAATAAGTTGAATCGTTTATGCAGGCACAGGCCGTCCGCTGGATCATCCGGCACTTTCGGCCGATGTGACAATGTTGGTGCAACCAATAAATACACAAAAGACCAGCTCCCGAAGGAAACTGGTCTAGATTAAAGTTAATAGTATAAGTCCGCTTTATGGTGTCTATAAGGCGCATAAAAAAAGCTGCGGAAAGCTCCGCAGCAAAAGAAGATGGGGTTGAGTAGTACTGTGCTAGTTGTCAGAGGTTCACATTGCAACATTATCATTCGGTAAATTTATTATATGCCTTATATTAAAACGTTGAACGGCAGGTTACCCAATATGTAGCCATTTTTTTACGGTACATTCATCAATAACGCCAGTATATGTGCGGATAGATCGTTTTAGTCCGTAATCACGACGGAAACCAACAGGCAGCAGACGAAACAAGCCGTCAAAGCATGACAAAGAGCGCCGTTTCTAAGCGATTGAGAACTCCGGGGATGGAATCGCTAAAATAGCGCCGGATCATTTAAATTAGCAACCGCCCATCATTGTAGCGCCAACAATGATTAGAAGAATGAACAACACTACAATCAGCGCAAAGCCGCCGTGACCGTGTCTAGGTCTCTCACAGCACTCAACAGCTTCTACACGTCTCTCGCAGTGTCCGTAACCGCCGCCGTAGCCGCCGTAACCACGTCCTCCGACCCCACATATAATTCCACCTCCGTTTACAGAAAGATAGCGATGCAATTATATAAATAAATATCTCTAACATCTTTTAATTGATCTGTAATAATTGGATCTATCTTATAGAATATGAACTGAGAGACGTATTGGATTAAGCGTTTGTCTCCATTAATAATCTTTTTTTGTGAAAGAGAATAATAAGTTGACTCGTTTCATCAGCAGTAAAGGATCTGGGCCTCAACGGTGAAAAAAGCTGATTTATAATAATATTCGTTATGAGAGTTGATTGCTCAATCGTGTTACAAGCTTTATGAATAAATTATAGAATATCAAAATAATAGGAGGTGGTAGAGTCGCTAGGAGCTGAAACATTGATTAAACGAATTGTTTATAGCCTGCCTGAAAAAAAATACTGGAGGTTTTTGGGCCTAGGGATTCTGCATAGAGTGAATTGGATTGAGCATAGAGTGGGAATTTATGCCGGTTTTGATTATCCGATTGTAACGAATGAAAAGCAAGCAGTAATTCATGATTGTGCGTATCACGCTGGAGTGGTCGCTGCAACTTCTTTAGCTGGAGTCGTTGAAGCTTGTCAAAGTGGAGTTGGATGTCGGGATGCTATAGCGGCTGGTTTGCCGGCAGCTAATTCAATATTACGGGAAACATTCTTTAAATGTATTGAAAGTTCAGGATTGCCGGATGAAGTAAAAAAACAGGTAGATATTGGTATTTATCTAAGGTGCGAATAATAAGGAAGAGCGGATTAAAACCGCTTTTTTTTATGCATAAAAACTGTTATGTACACTCCCTTTAGCTTTAAAGTTGCATAACATGTAAAGGGCTAGATATTTTTTCAAGGGAGTAGGTGAAAACATGGCTAACGAAATACCGGTCCAAGGATATGGAAGCCCATTTTACGGTGGATATGGTGGATACGGACCGTTTTATGGCGGATATGGTGGCTATAGTCCATTTTACGGTGGATACGGTGGACATGGTGGATACGGTGGATACGGTGGACATGGTGGATACGGTGGACATGGTGGATACGGTGGACATGGTGGATATGGTGGATACGGTGGACATGATGAACATGGTGGATATGGTGAACATGGTGGATATGGTGAACATGGTGGATATGGTGGATATGGTGAACATGGTGGATATGGTGAACATGGTGAACGTGGTGGACATGGTGAACATAGATAGCCCATTTTAAGTCAGATATAGTGGATTAGGAAGCACAATAGGTGTCCCCAAACTTGGGGACACCTATTTTTATGCATAAAACCTGTACCAGTCAGAAATGAAACAGGCGGGTGAGAAAGTATCGGAGTTGCCAATCTGATCAACGCAAAGCCGCTGCCACCGCCGCGGACATAACCACCGTAACCACCGAAAAGTCCCATACCAATTCACCTCCTTTACGAAAAGATAGCGAGCAATTATATAAATCAACGTCTCTTAATTGGTCTATCCTATAGGATACGAACAAAGGAACGTATTGGATTGAGCACTTGTCTCTACTGATAATTTTTTTGTGAAAGAGAATAAGGGGTAGCGTCAGGAAAATGCAGATTTACAACGTTAAGAGATTTCATATGAAAAAACCCCGATTCCTGCATGATTTACAAAGGGAATCGGGGTTTCTTTCCTTTAATGAAAGAATAGCATTTATATGTTTAATTTTAAGACTTCATTAGGTTTACGCAGATCAACATAAAAAATGAAATACCAATCATACTCACTACCCATAACCAAGCCATTTGCATATCACCTGAGTCAATGGCTATATAGATGGCTGTTGGCGTTGTTTGTGTTTTCCCTGGGATGTTCCCTGCAAACATGAGTGTGGCTCCAAACTCACCTAATGCTCTTGCAAAACTCAGTATCCCACCCGAAACAATGGATTTAAGTGCAAGAGGAATCGCAACAAAAATAAATAAGGTGAATTCATTTGCCCCATCCACACGAGCTGCATTTTGAATATCCTCATCGATCGCTTCAAATCCTGTCTTAGAAGATTGATACATAAGGGGAAAAGCGACAACAGCAGAAGCAATAATAGCAGCCCACCACGTAAACATAACAGGCTGTTTAAATACCCACTCTATCCATTGCCCTACCGGACTATTCCTTCCAAATAAAACAATCAACAAAAACCCCACAACAGTAGGAGGTAATACTAAAGGCAAAAGGAAAACCGTTTCAACGATGGCTTTCCCTTTGAATGTCGTATTAGCCATTACCTTTCCCAATACCAATCCTAAAACTAAAACGATGAGACTGGATACACACGCTATCTCAATGGAGAGTCTGATCGGTGACCAAAAATCTGATGCCATTTTAATTAATTCAGACTTTCAAATCCATACTCTTCTAAGTTCTTCATCGATTGTTCATTTTGAAGATACTCGTAGAAGAGCTGGGCTTCTTTTGGATGGGAGCTATCCTTAATCACACCCACTGGATAAATAATCGGAGCGTGAGTATTTTCATCAGCCGTTGCGATAATCTCCACTTTTGGAGAAACCAACGCATCTGTTTTATAGACAATTCCTGCGTCAACATTGCCCGTTTCAACATATGTAAGTACCTGGCGAACGTCCTTGGCGTATACCACTTTTCCTTCAACGGCTTTCCAGACATTTAACTTTTCTAATGTTTCCTTCGCATACTTACCCGCTGGTACAGATTCAGAGGTACCAATGGAAATTTTCTCAGCTTTGGTGAGGTCTTCGAATGCTTTGATTCCTTGATCTGCATCCTTCGGAACCACCAGCACAATTTCATTTCCAACAAGATCTATTCCTTTTTCCTTTTCTATTTGCCCTTCTTCCACTAACTGATCGAATTTGTCCTCAGCAGCAGAGAAGAAGAGATCAACCGGTGCTCCCTGAGAAATTTGTTGTTGAAGAGACCCTGAAGCACCAAAATTATAGTTGATTTTCACATTGGGATGTTCCTTTTCAAAAGCCGCTGTTATGTCACGTAAGGCGTCTTGTAAACTGGCGGCGGCTGAAATCGTCAATTCCACTTCTTCATTTGAAACTTCCTGCTTTTGTTCTTCTTGTTTGTTGCTTTGTTCATTTGCTGAACAGCCAGACACCATTAGCAATAACAGCGTAATCGAGAAAAATAAAAGATATAATTTTTTCTTCATTTCCATTCCCCCCCAACTAGTTATAATTAGATATAACTTATTATAACTAGTTATGATTAAAAATAAATGCAAAATATCGCTTTTTTATTACCAATTTCCTTTTTAAAAGAGGGTGAGATAAAATTAAATATGGAGGGATGCAAAAATGTCAAAGGAGCTTTCCTATACAATTGAAGAAGTATCACAACTTTTAAAAGTATCGAAACTAACCATATATGACCTTGTTAAAAAAGGAGAACTGCCTGTATTTCGTGTCGGAAGACAGATGAGAATGGACGCAAAAGACTTGGATAATTATATAAAAAATCATAAAACTACAACTTCCATAGTCCCAATTGCCGAACTTCACAGTCCCCAAACGAAGGAATCGCTCAATATTATTATTAGTGGTCAAGATATGGTTCTAGATATACTCGGAAGGAGCATTGAGAAACATTCCACTTATAAAACCTTACGATCTTATGAAGGAAGTTTAAACAGTCTGATCTCTATGTACAATGGAAACTGTGATATCGTTAGCTTGCATATGTTTGATGGAGATACGGGAGAGTATAATCTTCCCTATATAAAAAAAATTTTGGTGGGATATCCTTATATTTTACTCAATCTTATTTCAAGGAAAGCAGGTTTTTACGTTCAAAAAGGAAACCCACTAAACATTATCTCTTGGACTGATTTAAGTCAGGAACATGTAAAAATCATCAATAGAGAGAAAGGATCAGGAGCTCGGATCCTACTTGATGAACAGCTCAGAATCAACAATATTCCTTCTAAGAATATTAAGGGTTATGAACAAGAAGAGACCAGCCATTTAAGTGTGGCTTCAGCTGTTTCTAATGGGCTAGCAGATGTGGGAGTGGGAATTGAAAAAGTGGCTAAAATAGTTGGAATAAATTTTATTCCATTAATAACAGAACGTTATGACCTGGTTATTCTAAAAACGCCTGAAAACGAAAAACTTATAAGTATTGTAAAGAAAATTTTATCTTCCCATCCGTTTCAGTCAGAAATAAACTCGCTTGGGGATTATGATCATTCTCAGACAGGATCTATTATTTATGAAACATTTTAAAAAGGAAGGCTGCTGAAATTCAACAGCCTTCCTTTTTAAATGCACATGTACAGTTTCAGGAAATTTTCAGTATTTATGAATTTGAAGTTAAACTCCTTGTTCTATTTCCTTTAGTCTACGATAAAACGCTGCCCGACTGACTCCTGTAATTGCGCATATCTCTTTTATAGTTTTATCGGTAGTGTTACGTAATTCAATGGCATGATTCATTCCTGGATGCTTATCTGTATATTTTTTTACTCTTCCTCGATATTTACCTTAGTTTTTATTATTGTTTAAACGATTTGCAATGACTACTCTGTTTCTTCCCTCTTCTTTCGCTTTGTATAAAGCTTGGTCAGTCACTTTGAATAATTCTGAAAAATCACTTGCTGTAGTTGGCGAATTTCCAATTCCCATCGAAATCGTTATCGGCTTTCCAGTAGGACTAATTTTGGCCTCAGCTGTTTTCCTTATTCGTTCTGCAATCGTTTGAGCCAATGCTAGATCCGTTTCTGGGAGAACCATTAAAAATTCTTCTCCACCTATACGGAAACACAAATCACTTTCCCTGGTTTCTTTTTTAGCTAATTCGGACATGTATGTTAATACCTCATCCCCCACTTGATGTCCGAATTGATCGTTTACGGTTTTAAAACGGTCAATATCAAACAAAACGATGGAGTACATTCCTAAATGGCTAATCTTTTTTTCTAAAGAGCGGCGATTATAGTAGCCAGTCAGTGGATCAAGATTTGATTCACTCTCCGCATACGTCAGTTTTTTTTCATAAAAATTAACATTTTTTAAAATAGCACGCTTTAATTCCTTTAACTCAAAATACCAGTCGGGAATACGCGGAGTCGGCAATGAGGGATCTAGTGTAATTTGTTTTGCGTAAATGGCTAACATTCTTATAGGATTTACAATTTTTTTTAACATGGCAAGGGTTAGGACAAAAACAAAAACCATAAAGGGAAGGGCAATGAAGCTAACCTGCTTTGCCATTTCAATCGTCGGCTCTATAACAGATTTTTTTGGTGTTTGGGAGACAATCCCCCAGTTGCTTGTAGAAGCAGCATAACCAGCTAGCATTGAAACACCTTGTATAGTCATAACTTCTTGACTTCCCGTTTTCCCTTCCATAACTTGCTGCACGACTTCATTTTCTTTTACGTTAACATTAATCCATTCAGAATCAGGGTGATAAATAACATTGCCTTTCGAATCGACTACATATACATACGAATCATTTTCATGTTTTGGATGTTGGCCAAGAACTCTCGTTAGGCTGTTTTCTTCATGTAAATGGATGGTCCCACCTATAAACCCTTTATATGACCCACTATCATCAAAGACAGGTACAGAAACAAGCAATATCAGCTTCCCCGTCACGGCTACATAAGGTTCCGATATTAAGGGTACTTTCTTTTTCAAGGCTTCCTTTGTACCGATCCTATTCGATTTTGTACCCTCTAATTCCCTATTTGGTGCTGATGCAACGATACTTCCTGTTTGATCCACAAAAACTACGGAATTAAAAAACGTAGTAGATTCTAGCGTCTGTTTTACTTCCTCATATATTTCTTTAGAATCTGCGGTTGAATACTCTTCCTCTCCTGACTCCATGGTTAAGCTTTTAATCATATTTTCAAAAAGAGAATCCGTTGTACTAGCCAATTTTTGAGCGTAGTATTGATTCTCCATTAAATAATTCTTCTCCAGGTTGTTTTTACTTACTAAAATGCTTGAAATAGTACTTCCAAAAAAGGTACCAATCATGGCAAAAGCCAGTAAGCTCAAAACAAGAAAATGTATACTTAATCTAATAGGTTTCTTCATATATCTTCACCAATCAATGGAAAATTGCTATTCATATTCTGAATAGCCCAATAAAATATACCATGTCTGTTATAAATTCAACAATGACCAATAAGTAACAAAATTAAACAGTTTCTGAATTCTTTTTACTACACAAAAAACGCTCCAGATTCTAAAGATCGGGAGCGTTTCCAATACAACATAATTCTATGATATGCTCCCCTTTAAATAGACAGTTGTAAGAAAGCAACGCTACTATCTACTTGGAGGGGAGCATATCAGGGTATTATGTTGCATTTGAATTAAAAACACCCTAACTTTTGGAAAGTTAGGGTGTTTTTTTTATTTGTTAGTAATGTAAACTGAAAGGAGGAGGGATTCCATGAAAAAATTCTTCACATTATCAGCTTTTGTTTTCCTACTATCAGCTTGTACAAATCAATTTGAAGAAAAACTTATCACTGAAGAAAAAAATGATCCTGCCTATTTTGAATATACGTTAGAACCTGATCTTCATTCTTCATTGGAATTTCACTCTGTTGCTGAAGATGGTTCCACTCAATTGATTCAAACACCTCGACCTTATACTATTCAAAAAGGAACGCCAATCAAAGTTATTGCGAATATCACTAATAATGGAAAGGCGGACTATACATTTGATGGAAATCCGTGTGATGGTAAACTGACTATCTCAATTACTAATAATGAACAGACATTTACTTTGAATGGGCAAGGGGATGTTTCACCAGAAGCTTGCATTGAACCTCTTGTTACCCATACGTTAAAAAGCGGAGAGACTATCAAAGCAGAAGCTATTTTTCAAACGGATTATGACGGTTTGGCTACTAAACCTCCTGAAGAGGTTATGAAAGAGTTAAGCATTAATCCTTTTACTGTTCACGCAAAATATGGAGAGCAACAATTTAGTGCAACATTTGAAATACAGGATAAAAAATAAAAGTAAATTGTATAATAACAGTGCTATATCGAATGCAACATAAATGCTATTTTGTTGTATTTACAACACTCCCTTTTTTAGAATCGGGGGTGTTTTTTTGCTGCTTATATTAA
>NZ_JANAVL010000041.1:0-10452 GCF_024213455.1 Domibacillus sp. A3M-37
TAATCTTTCCCCTGTTGAATATCGTGTGAAGGCTATGTAGCTCTTTATGAGTGTCTACTTGACGGGGGGCAGATCATATTATTATGTTGCATTCGCGAATATATTAAAAACAGGCTACACCCCTTATTTTTCAAGGGATAGCGCCTGTTTTTGTTTGGATTCCTATCTTTAAATGAAACATGTTGAATACTTATGTTATATCGAATGCAACATACTGTATTGATTTAATAGTCAAATGCCTTCTCATTTCGATCGTATACGTATGTGCTATTTTTGACATCGATTACAGTATTAGCAGCACCAAAAGGAGCAAATCCAGGATCTGTAGTGGGATCAACAGCTACATTCTCAGATTCTTTGTATATTGGTTCTAATTTTTCAGTTGGGGATTGTAATTGTTCTGACTGATATGCAGCTGTAAAAACAAGTAGCGTTGCTGAAGCTGTAATCAATAAATAACTTTTTTCATAGTGACCTTTCCTTTCTTTAAATATAGGCTATGTTAAAGTTGGCTGTTGATATTTGAAGGTTTCCAAACTATTAAGCATTAGTTGACCGATACTGTTGATTAAGAAATAAGGATAAACAATTTTTCGAAAGCTACTGTTTATCTTTTTTAATTTTTAAAATTACAAAAAAACAGCTAGCTGTGATGAGGAATGCAATTAAGTCTGACCCAAAAGTTCCCCAATCAAAGCCAGTAATTGCCCTGTAAAGCATCCAGGAAAATTGATAAATAACAACGACCATTATTAGAACAGGTGCAGTGCCAAAAGAACGTCTACTCATGTTTGTTGTTTACTCCTTCTTCTCTATCGTATAAATGATAAACTTTACTTTAATTTTATCATTTATATTGGCTTAGAGTATGCATATAAAATTAACGCTTACTCAATAGTACGTCCCTACGGACAGGTTTGAACGGAGGAATGAACGATGGCAGTTGAAATTTTTCAATACACACCAAAGCGATTAAAAAAAATGGTGAGCGGAGAGGCAGGCTTTCTCATTGAAGGTCCCGTAGACTTTTCTTTTGAGATACACATTGAATTATTTAAATTCGATAAGTATGAATGGCTTTTTCAATTCATGGAAGCAGAAAAAATCTCTCCTATCTATATCATGATAAAAACAGTAATGGAACTGGAGGAATTTATTGAAGATTGTAAACAAACCGATGCTTTCTTTGACATCGTTAAAAAAGATGAAAAAGGAGTCACTATAACAGTTCAGCTTGATAACATGGCATCTTTTCGATACCTATTTCCTTACTTGGTTACGTTTGGCTGCTCGTCTGAACTTGTCTTGTGGTCTAACGAGCCTTGGAATTTATCTTTTCACGACAATCTCTTAAATTTAGCTGTGAACGAAGAAACCATGGTTTATTGGATTGGCTACGATGGTGATTTCCTCAGTATCTTTACGGGACATACTGATTATTCTGCACCCGAAAAAATTGTTGAGAAACTTTCTCCCATTATGGATGTAGAAATTTGGAAATTGGAAAACGATGATATTGATGAAGAGTATTAATTCTATTTTTTTGATATCTCGTGTCTAAATGACAAGTCAAAAAGCATTTTTTTACTCAATAGTTCGTCCATAAATGTGATCTGCGATATCTTGGGTTTAATTACCAATAGACTGAACTGTTAAGTAAAAGGCATTTTCGATAACTGGGTTAAAGAAAGGCTCATTCAAGGATAATGTAGATTTTCTTACTTAACTAAGGGAGCAGTTTAGTTTAATAACAATAAATAAAAATTTCCTAATGCAACATAAATGCAATTATATTTCGTTAAGAGTGGTGTAGTTGATAATTTAAAAAGAAGAAATATTTTGACATTTTTTTAAGTAGGTAATAAAATAGAAAAAAAACTGATTTTGATAAATGGTAATAAAAACTAAATAAAACATGCGATGATGAAGAGGAGTAAACATTAGGAACACTTTAGAGAGCTGATGGTTGGTGAGAATCAGTGTGGGAATTTTGTTGAATGGGCTTCTGAGCAACCAAGCTGAACTAATAGTAGGTTATGGCGGAAAGTCTCACCGATTAAAAGAGACAATGTATCGAGCAATTATAAATTGTTTCTGTACAGTAAAGTGCGTTTATTTTTAATAAACGAACGAAGGTGGTACCACGGGGTTTCTCGTCCTTTTTTAGGATGAGGGACCCTTTTTTTATACTATAAATTGAGGGGATGAGTAGTTATGAGTAAAGTTGGGTTAGATTTGGAACGTATCGTTTTTATTGGAAGAACATTCGAGGAATATATGGCGATGTTTTCGCTTTCGTCAGAAGAAATGGAAGGAAAAAAGATTTTGGACTGTCCGGCAGGGGCGTGCTCTTTTACCTCTATCAGCCAGCAAAAGGGACTGGACGTGACCGCCTGTGACATTGCTTATTATCATCCGGGCGAAGCGCTTGCCAATAAAGGGGAAAAAGATCTTGAACACGCGATGGAGAGTGTAGAAAAAGCGAAAGCACAGTACGTGTTTGATTATTTTAAAGATGTGACAGATCTAGCGCAGCACCGGACCCGCGCACTTAATGATTGTGCAGCTGATATGAAACAAAATCCAGAGCGCTACATTCCTGTTACATTGCCTTCACTACCGTTTGAAAGTGAACAATTTGACTTGATTCTCTCTGCACACTTTTTGTTTACATACGGTGATCGCCTTGATAAAGTATTTCACCTGAATGTGATTGAAGAATTGCTTCGGGTAGCAAAAGAAGAAATTCGTATCTTTCCACTTATTGATCTTACTGGAAACAGGTACGAGCATTTAGATAAGATTGTGAAAATGCTCAAAGATCAAGGGCATGAAGTTGAAGAAGTTCGAGTGCCATATGAGTTCCAAAGAAATGCAAATACAATGATGAAAATTCGAAAGAAAGATAAAGAGTAAGGTAAATGTTTATTCCTGTTTTGCTTTTTATCGAAAAAAGGAACCAACTGATTAAATAATGCAACATAATGAATGAAAAATGAGGGGTTTTTATGGTTGCCGGACAAGGGCAAAAACAGCATGGGTCCGATCAGAAGGTTCTCTACCATAAAAAGTTTGTGAAATAATGTACTTAAAGTAACGGGTGCTTTAGTTGAACAAGGAACAAATAAGGGAGTGTACTTGCTCTTTTATTTGTTTTTTTGATGAAATATCAATATTGTCTTTAACATTTCCTAAAACATTAAAGCAAAAACAACTCAAATGGTTAATCAACAGTTGACCGATACTGTTGATTAAGTAAGCTGAACAGACCTTACTCAAAAACCAATACATGGTAAAGTAGATTGTGTGTATCAAGGAGGTTTTCAAATGAGAAGTGAACAAGAGATAATGTACTTAATCACTGAAACTGCAAGGAGAGATGACAGAGTCAGAGCAGTTTATCAAAATGGTTCACGCGTTAATATAAATGCTCCAAAAGATATCTTTCAAGATTATGATATTGTTTATGTAGTCAACGAAATCGCTTCTTTTTTGCAGGAAAGTAACTGGATAGATGTATTTGGAGAGCGGCTGATCATGCAAAAGCCAGATGAGCTAGATGTGCTTCGAGGTATCGTTAGCAGTCAATATGATTCCTATGGGTATCTAATGCTGTTTAAAGACGGGAATAGGATAGACCTGCGTTTACAAACAATTGAGGAAATGAAACGTACATATAAAAAAGATAGCTTAACAGCTCCGATCCTAGATAAAGATAAGATTCTTCCTAATATCCCGTATCCCTCTGACCAATCCTATCATGTCAGTAAACCGACAGCTGCTGACTACTATAGCTGTACCAATGATTTCTGGTGGTGCCTACAGAATGTTGCAAAAGGCATCTGGCGAGAAGAACTACCTTACGCAAAGCAAATGTTTGATCTTATAGTAAGAAATGATCTAGACATGATGGTTGCTTGGTGGATTGGCTGTAAGTATAACTTTCAAGTGTCAGCTGGCAAGATGGGAAAATATTTTCGTAATTATCTTACTGAGGATTATTGGACTATGTATAAATCTACATACTCTAATTGTGAAAAAGAAGTTTTTTGGATGAGTATATTTGCCGCTTGTACCCTTTTCCGTGAGCTTGCGTTAGATGTAGCCACACAACTCGGTTTTCCTTATGCAGCGGAAGAAGAGGCTGCTATGCTACACTTCCTTAGATCAGTACAAAACTTACACACTGATGCTAAGAAAATTTTTTAAAACACCAGCGGAATTTAGACAGGCTATAATATAGATTAATCAATAGTACGTCCATACAGTGTATCAAAAACAAAGAGGGATTTTATCAACACTTGGCTTTAGCAGAGCCAATTTTTTCAAAAGAGAGAGCAGCTGACTTTATTTGCGTTATTTGTTCCGCCGTGCTCTGATTCTCAGAGAAGTGAAACAGGCCGCTAAATAAGAACAGTCTCAGCATGTCAGATCGTATTACTAAGTTTAAAGAGAAAATGAATGGGCAGGGGCGTAAAAATGAAAAAAAGAGCGGTATTTTTCTTGATAGGAGCAGTATTATTTTTCGTCTCTCTTCCAATGAGCACAAAAATGACTATGGAACTCATTAATGATCAAAAAATGAATGCACGTTATACAATAACAGGGATAAATACTGAGTATTCACCTGTTGATTCGACCTTTAATTTTCATAATCAAAGGATAGAGATCGAAGAGAACATTAAAAATGAAGAAGCATATGTAGATCCTTGGAATAACAAAATAGCCCTTGCTGATCTGACTCTAAAATTAGATGGGATGCAAATCGATACATTAAGAGACTATCCAATACGAGTAGAGGAATTAGGCCTTAATAGGTATTATGGGCAGATCGCCTATTTAATGCTAGAAGATAAAAAGTTGGACAAAACCGAACTTGTCATATTATTAAAGAAAACTAGAGAATTAGAAATAGAAAATCCAAATGGAGATATTGTTGGCGGGGTTCCAGAAAATAAGTTAACATATACCCTTTTTCGAATAGAGGAAGGTAAGAACGTAAAGAGTGAATCTTTCCACTTTAACAAGCGGGATGAACTGCAAACAGAGTTGCTTAATGCAGGAGGTGTAGTACCTTACGCAATCGGCTATTATACAGACGCATGGGAGTGGTACCCGATCATTTTTTTCCGTGGATCTTTCCTTTCTTATCATTGTTGATTGGTTTTATGTTAGTCATTGTTTATTTTCCTATTAGAAAAACAAAAAAGAAATAAAATATTAATATTTCTTTCTATGCAAAGAGGTGTAGCATTGAATACCAATCAAAAAGCAATTGATGCTTTAGAGAATTATGAATACGAAGCAGCTTTAGCCCTTTTTCAGCGGGCCGTGAAAGAATCAAGAACCGTCCAATCGTTGCATAATCTTGCATGGATGTACAATTATGAAGAGGAGGATATCGAAAAAGCGCTTGAATTAGCAGAAGAAGTGGTTCGAATGAATCCAACTTCTCATTTTCCTTATAATCTATTAGGTGAAATTTATCTGAAACAAAAGAAGTGGCAGCCTGCCTTAGCTGTTTTGCAGAAGTCTATTTCCATTCAGCCATCCAACGAAGCGTATCACCATGCAGCGATCGTCATGTACCATCTTGGATACATTGAAGAAGCATCGGCTCTTTTTTTGAAGGTTGCTGGGGATTCAGACTATCTTATGTACACCCATATTAAATGCTTGATTGAATGTGGGCGGAAAGAAGAAGCATATTTAAAACTGAAAGCTTTTTCAAAAGAGGCAGATGAATTTGTTGGGGAAGTGGACATGGCGGATTTTTTTGTTGAAATGGACTGTTTCAAAGAAGCCATAAATTGGTTTGAGAAGGGCTGTTCATCTTATTCAAAAGGTCCTTATTGGATCAGTCGATTTGTTTATGCGTTGTTTAAAGTGGGGAATATCGACCGCGCTCATGAAGTCTTAACTGAGGCCATTCATCAACAAAATAAAGAGATAAAAAATGAGCTTGAAGAAGAATGTGAAGAAAATTGGACAGAAAAAGATAAAGAAGCTTCTATCGAGAACTTAATGGAGGAGAGGAAGGAATATGAGACAATAATGGATCGCATTTCATCTGGATATATTCCTTCACTAGAATTTGAAATGGCCATGACAGGAGGTTGTTACTTATTTGGATGTAAGCGACATAACCACCCCGAATATAAAGAATAAACCATAAGGAAAACGTGACCATTCGGGGTTTCATGAAACAATTTCTTTATTCCTTAATTTTTTTAAATTCAACTAAGGATTTCACAGTTGAGATGACTAATAGGATAATGACTAACCCAAATTGAATAACATCATTTTGGATATTGCCATTTATTAGTAGCCATAAGTAGACAAGTGCGATAGCCACTGTGATAAGCGACCAGAGCAAGTTCTTATTTTTCACTCTCTTTTTGAAGACCTGTCCAATACTCCATAAAATACTAAGACATAAGAAAAATAAGATAATCTGAATAAAAAAGTCTATCATAATATCACCTTTTAAAATTAATAGTAGGATAAGGAATCCGCTTAAAATCAAATACCATCTTGGTTTTTGCTAGACCATTAAAAAGAACAGGTTTATAACTCATACATTTTTTTTCGTTTCTTTTCCCAGTCCGGATCATCTTTCCAATAATAAAAATCTTCTTTTATGTCCAACTTTTCTCCGTTTATTATTACTGTTTGCTCATCGATCCATTGAACATCAGTACGTTCTTCATCATAGTTAAAATAAATATTTTTACTTTCTTTGTTTGCGTAAATTACTTCCCCTCTCATTTGGTACCGGCTAGTTGCACCGCCTTCATCAACTAAATACATATGAATTACAGCTTCATTAGTGGGAGAGGGTATTTCTTTAACTAATATGCCTAACGGTAGATCTTCTGGATCTTGTTGAAATTGATATAAAACAACTATCAATAAAGGAATAGAAAACAAAGAGATTAAGCCAACAATTAAAGCTTTCTTCATATAATCAACCTCATTTTCTTTTACAAATATAGAACACAATATTTTCTTAACTGAAAGTATTGATTAGTACTTCATCTTATCATTTCTTGATCCTACGACTATCAATCCTACTTTTCTAGAAGATCCTTTCCCATGTGCCTGTTTTAATTTATTCTAAGCCTGCTGATGTCAAAACTAGAAGAGGTCATACCTAAATTCTTTAGCATATTTTACTTTTTTATGAGCAGTGTCGGTAAACTGTTTGCACTTAAATATTTATACTTCTTCTTTCTTATCAATCTAGAGTTTAGTGTAAATATTTTCCCGAAATATAAAATAGGTACATTTAACTATTCAGAAGCATCATTAACAAATTGGATACAATTACAAAAAATCCGTTTTTTATTCAATAAAAAAGTTTTCTTCTTTTTTTGATACATGTTAATTTAATATGATGACGTCAAGAAAAATATGAGTTAAAACGCAGTCAGAATAACTTTTTTAGTCAACATAAAGAAGTTTATCTTTTTATAACAATTCCATTTAAAGGTTTTTTTGTTAATATTTTTAAAATACTAAAAAGTTCTTGTAAAAACGTATTTTTTAGTTTATAAAGGAATCTATAGCGTTATTAATATCTTTTAAATTTAGACAATGTGTATTTGGCAGAATTTAATAAAGAAAAGGAAAGAGGAAAACGAGTGAAAATTGTTAAAGCATTATCCGCTTTGGTTTTGTCCACTACTTTAATTGCCCCATCAGTCTCAGCCGCTACAAAATCTACCGAGCTTTATGAAATTGGTGACGTAGACTCTTCTTATCGTTTTTATGATTCTATTGAGCGTTTTATTAATGCAGACATAATTGATGGTTATGTGGAATCAGAATCATTTGAGGAAGACGGGGAAGTATATGATTATACTTATGTGAATGTCCGCCCTGAAGAAAAAGTGACGCGGGCGCAGTTCACTAAAATTTTAGTCAGTGCCTTGTCATTGAAAGCTGGTACAGGTGTGCAGGCGTTTTCAGATGTAAAAGCGTCAAAATGGCATTATGACTATATCCGTACAGCAAGCAGCCTGGGAATTATCGCGGGATATAAAGACGGGAAGTTCTATCCAGACGCTAACATTACCCGTGAGCAGATGGCTGCTATGATTTATCGTGCGTTTAAAGATACTGTTGAATACCCTTCACAAGTCAAAACATTTAAAGATGTTGCTAAAACGAGCTTTGCTTACGAAGCGGTCACAAAACTTGCAGCAAAAGGGATCGTTATGGGCTATGGGGACACATTTAAACCGAATGACCTCGCTACACGTGGACAGGCTATTGCGATCATTGACCGGGCTTTGTATGAGGAGCCAGGCAGCGCTGAAAATAGCTCTGGTGTAATGGACATTGTAAACCGAAGCATCACAGAAGAACTTCAGCTTATGAAAGCTCAGGATACAGCTGGCCTCGAAGCTTTATACAACGAAATTGCGACAGGTTACTACTTGTCTTATTCACTCGAAAGCCTTGGTTTGGGGGAAGAGATAGAAGAAGAACCGGATACTACTTTTTCAGTTGAGCAGGTTGGTACTCATTCTCTTGATATGATTAAAATTAGAAAGCGCATGGCAGAAGTACGTGTTGATGATTTAACTTTAAAAGTGGCATTTACATCTCCAGATATGTCTTTCTCGATGAATGTGGATGCATCAGGTGTTGCTTATCTGAAAAAAGATGCTGACGGAGTATGGAAAATCTATAACATCCAATTAGATGACGAATCAGAAGAGCTATTGGAAGCTGAGATTTCTGAAGCCGTAAGTGAATCTTAATCTTTTTGCCTATAAAGTAGAAGAAAACCTTTAGTTATGAAACAAAAAGCAAACAAGTGTAATTCCCGCTTGTTTGCTTTTTTGTTTCCAATTAGTTCCTTAGTATAGACGTTAAAATGATCTAGTTGCTTGATCAACAGTTGACCGATACTGTTGAGTAAATAACAGTATTGTTGAAGAACAAAGTTGAAAACTTATTATAGTGTTCTCTTATGTTAGTACAATAAAATGAGTGAGGGGGGTTTCTAATATGATTGTATCATTAAGGCAGTTCCTAACTAAATTCGACCGAATACAAAAGAACCGAAATACCCTTATCATTGGTATTGATGGTGCAAGTGCCTCTGGCAAAAGCACAATAGCGGATAAACTTAGGAAATTGGATAATAGAGTGGTCATTGTGCATATGGATGACTTTTATCGTCCTTCTGAAGAACAAAAAGCGATTAATCCAGAAGTTATCGGTGGAAATTTTGACTGGAAACGGGTATGTGAACAGGTTCTTACTCCTTTATCTCATAACAAATTCGGACGGTATCAGCGATACGATTGGGACACAGACCAAATGGCTGAATGGCACGATGTGCCGACAGGTGGAATCTTAATTATTGAGGGATGCTATTCAATTCGAAAAGAGTTACTACCTCTTTATGATGTTCGAATTTGGATAGATAGTCCAAAGCAAACTAGCCTTGAAAGAATTGTCCAAAGGGAGCAAGTTGGAACTGGCAATAGGTATTTGTGGGAAAACGTCTATCGTCCTGATGAAGAAAAATATATTGAGGTTCAAAGATCATGGGAACACGCAGACCTCATCATTGATGGTACTGGACAGATTGGTGACATTTCTATTTATGAAGTTAATGTAATGTACGAGAGTGACAGATGGCTATACCTTTAATGGTAATCACATTTTCTTGTTCAACTAATTGTGGGTTTGTGAAGTATTGTACTTAAAGTAACGGGTGCAAGAGTTTAAGAACGAGCTGTCATTGAGGCAGCTTTTTTTTATTGAACTAACGAAGCAGGTTAATTGAACAAGGAATTCAGGATTTTAATATAGAATTATCTATAAAAAGCAGGTGAAAATGATGAGGAAAATTTATATTCTATCTGGACCAGCAGGGGTTGGTAAATCTACTACTTCACAGAGACTTGCTGAACAGCTTGACCATAGTGCTTATATTGAAGGGGATGTAATTAATCATATGGTGATTGGAGGATACCTTCCACCGTGGGAAAGTAAAGAAGCAGTAGCGTTAATTTGGGAAAATATAGCGGATTTAAGTATCAATTTTGTCCAGGCAAATAAGGATGTTGTGATTGATTATGTTGCTTTTCCAAAAGAAGTAGAAGAATTTTCCCGAAAGGTTTATGCCAAAGTTAAAAGTGTTGAAATTATGTATATTGTTTTATGGGTAGATAGTGATGAATTGTTGAGAAGAGACGCTTTAAGGATAAAAGAACATCAGATGGGAGTAAGATGTTTAGAATTAGTAAATGAGTTTGAAAGTAAAGAAATAGATAAACGCTTTTTTTATAATACAACTGACTTAAAACCATCAAATTTAGATGAAATTATTTCAAATATAAAAGAAAATCCTAGCTTCTTATTCAGCTCCCATGAAAATTCAATTCTCTAACTTCATAAAATGGCCATACTAAATTAGACGCAGCCCATTCA
>NZ_JANAVL010000042.1:0-9475 GCF_024213455.1 Domibacillus sp. A3M-37
CCTTTGAAAAATACTATTTCAAAAAACTAAAACAAACCAGATTAATTGTTACATATACCGATTCACCAAAAAGACGTGAGAACCATTTTTTAAGTGCCAAATACAGGCCCAATAAAGTGAGACAATCCAAACACTTGAGTAATGGAGAAGCAAAGATAAACAGTTAAACAATAAAGTTAAGCACCGTTCGTAAAAGTAAACTTTTACGCAAAATTAATTATGAGAGCCAAATACTTTACTGACAGACTAATAAACCTCTAAAAGGTTTCAGATCAAATTTTTGCGCTAATGTTTTGATTCTGGTGTGCCTACATGAAAGGCCATGGCTTTCTTTCATGCTGCATAGTGTCATAGGATGTGGAGATATTTATGAAGAAGTACCGACTGTGTTTTTTATGATCCCTTTTAGGGAATGAAAAAATAAGATGGAGTTTACAGCTTTGAAGCTTTGAACGCCACAGGTTTTTCAAAAAGGATCAGGAGGGTCAAAGATGTTCGATTATACGGTGACAACAGAGAAAAGTTCAGAACAAGCCATTGCATCGTTAGAAGAAAATTTGAAAAGTGAAGGGTTTGGCGTATTGTGGAATTTTGATCTAACGGCAAAGCTGCAGGAAAAGGGAATGGATTTCAATACCCCGTATACAGTATTAGAGGTCTGCAATCCTAAAGAAGCGCAGCGTGTTCTTTCCGAAAACCTGCTGGTTGGCTACTTTTTGCCATGTAAAATCGTCGTTTATGAAGACAACCAAGTCACAAAAATAGGAATGCCCAAACCGACTGCGATGATTGAAATGCTTCATGATGATGAAATTAAAGCGTTAGCAGCGGATATTGAAAAACGATTGATTGGCTGTATTGATCAGTCTATATAAGGCTTAAAGGAAGGGGCATTTTTCTATAAATGGTCTTTCTTCTTTTTGCTTCGTTATATACCTTTGCTGGTAACCGTATACTTATAGCCAGCCAGCCGAATAGAAATGATCATTTCAACGGTACTAAAACAATGACATGACGACCGATATCATTTGAACATTCATGATTACTATCAATGTATGGGAGGGAAAAGAATGACCGTTAAGACTGTTTCAACGAAAGAAATGGCCAAAAAAGTGTTGAATCAAGACCAGTTATTTATTTTGGATGTACGGAATACGGGTGCTTTTGATGAGTGGAAAGTTGAAGGGGAAAATACAAAAGTCGTGAATGTGCCTTTCTCCCAATTAACAGAAGAAGATGCCATTCTAGATAAGCTGCCGAAAGACAAAGAAATTTATACGATGTGTGCAAAAGGCAATTCTTCTAAGAAGGCAGCTAAATATCTAGAAGAAAAAGGATTTAAGAATGTTTATTCTATTGAAGGCGGAATGAAGGCATGGGGGGAATACCTGGAGCCAATCAAAGTGGGGGATTTAACAAGTGGAGGATCGATTTATCAGTTTGTACGCTTAGGAAAAGGCTGTTTATCTTATCTGATTGAATCAGAAGGAAAAGGGGCCATTATTGATACCAATCGCATGGTTGATGTATATGAACAATTTGCGAAGGAACATGGCATTGAAATTACTCATTTGTTAGACACACATCTTCACGCTGATCACATTTCAGGCGGAAAAGAGCTTGCCAAAAAGCTTGGGGGAACGTATTATCTTCCACCAAAAGATGCGGAGGAAGTTATATTTGAATATGTTCCTATTCAGAATGGTGACACTGTCAAAGTAGGGAACGCTATTATTCAGGCCGTTTATTCACCCGGACATACGATTGGAAGCACATCTTTTCTCATTGATGATCAATATCTGCTGACCGGGGACATTTTGTTTATTGATTCCATTGGCCGCCCAGATTTAGCGGGGAAAGCAGGAGACTGGGTGGATGACCTGCGCCAGACGCTGTATGGTCGCTATAAAGGACTCGAGAGTGAACTTATTGTGCTGCCAGCTCACTTTATGGGCATAAAGGAAATGAATCAAGATGGAAGTATTTCAGAAACACTTGATGTGCTGTACAAACAAAATCATGGCTTAAATATCCCAAACGAAGAAGAATTTAAAAAGACGGTAACGGAAAACCTGCCGCCGCAGCCAAATTCGTATGAAGAGATCCGGCAAATGAACATGGGAAAAATCAGCCCGGATCTGGAACAGCAAAGAGAGATGGAAATCGGCCCAAATCGCTGCGCCGTTCGATAATGTCACCGAAAGATGTCTGTCTGGGCATCTTTTTTTGTGTAACTTCCCTGCCTTCTCTCTTTTTAAAGCAGTCCTTTTAGGGATACAGAAAAGAAATAAACATGCTTGACAATATACCTATAAGGGTATATTATTGTTTTTGCAAACAATAAACGCTTTTGTAAGGAGTTGATTCACATTCTTTCCTTATTGACAGTCGTATTTTTCCTTATCATTATTAATGCATATAAACGTTATTATCCTGTAAAAGGGATTCCTTATATAGAAGAAAGCAATGTAAAGGACCATCTTATGGTCTTGGATATCAGGGATTATAATAAAACGGAAAAGGATTCACAGTCGCTTAATATTCCCTACGCCTATCTAAAAAGATATGATCAAGAGATTCCACGCACCGGCTACATGTAATAGCGTCGGATCAACTCGAAATGAATCTTGGGCTGCGTTATTTAAAAGCAAAAGGTTTTGAGGTAGCTAGTTACTCACTAACAAAGCACCAATCGAACCAAAAACAAAAAGGAGACATGTGTTATGACGTACGATAAAAAAATCGAAAACCGTTTAAAACGAATTGAAGGACAAATTAGAGGAATCTTGCACATGATGGAGGAAGGAAAAGACTGCCGTGACGTCGTGACGCAGCTTTCAGCAGCGCGGGGTGCGATTGACCGGACAATGGGGGTTATTGTCAGCACGAACCTGGAACAGTGTATTAGAGAAAACATTGAAACAGGCGAAGGTACGGATAACCTTGTGAAAGAAGCCGTAGAGCTGTTGGTCAAAAGCAGATAAAAGAAAAAATTAAAAAAGGTTGACGGATCAACTTTTCTATATTAATATACCCTTATAGGTATAAAACAGATCGGGGGAAAAAGAATGAACGTAGATCAAGTACTAGACGCAAAAGGGTTGGCTTGTCCAATGCCGATCGTGAAAACAAAAAAAGCCATGAACAATTTAGAAACAGGACAAATCCTAGAAGTTCAAACAACGGATAAAGGCGCGAAAAGTGATTTAACAGCCTGGACAAAATCAACAGGACATATCCTGCTGGATTCAAAAGAAGAAGATAGCATGTTTACCTTCTACATTCAAAAAGGCTAATTTTTTTTAATTATTTTTTATACCCATACGGGTAGATGTAACAAATAAAATAAGGAGGTATCATCATGACAGAAAAAAAGAAAAAAACAACCATCATCTTATTTAGCGGTGATTATGATAAAGCAATGGCGGCATACATCATTGCTAACGGAGCAGCAGCTTACGATCACGAGGTCACCATCTTCCATACATTTTGGGGATTAAATGCCTTGCGTAAGGATCAACCATTGGAATTGAAAAAAGGATTCCTTGAAAAAATGTTCGCGAAAATGATGCCGCGTGGAGCGGATAAAATGGGCTTATCCAACATGAACTTTGCTGGAATGGGACCAAAAATGATCAAGCACGTGATGAAAAAGCACAACGCGATGACGCTTCCGCAATTAATTGACATGGCACAGGAACAGGATGTCAAACTAATCGCCTGTACGATGACAATGGATTTACTTGGCCTTCAGCAGAAAGAATTGCTAGATGAGATTGAATATGCGGGTGTAGCCGCTTATTTAGCGGACGCTGAAGAAGGAAATGTAAACTTGTTTATCTAAACAAAGCGACAATAAGTAAACCAATAAAGGGAAGGAGGGGAACGAATCATATGCTTGAGACCAGTACGTTAATCAATATTTTATTAGGTGTATACCTGGCATGGTTTATGTATCGCAAGTTTGCCCCGGTTAAAGGCGTTAAGCATATTTCAACGATCGAATTAAAATCAGAATTAAACTCGAAGGATAAACAGTTTATCGATGTCCGGACGCCCAATGAATTCCAGGCGAACCGAATCAATGAATTTAAAAACATTCCCCTTTATGAACTGCCAAAACGAGCGAACGAACTGTCAAAAGAAAAAGAGGTTTTCGTCATCTGCCAAAGCGGAATGAGAAGCAGTAAAGCAAGCAAACTGTTAAAAAAGCTTGGCTTTAAGCACATTACCAATGTTAAAGGCGGAATGAGTGCTTGGTAATCAACATGTCAGGAGGAGTTTTGATGAAACAAATTATGCCCAATGAGGTAGAAAAGTTAGTCAGCCAAAAAAAGACCTTTCCATTATTGACGTCCGCGAAACACAAGAAGTAGCAGCGGGGAAAATTCCGGGTGCTGTGAATATTCCTTTAGGCTTATTAGAATTCCGTCTGCAGGACCTGGATAAATCAAAAGAACATATTATGGTCTGTCGGTCAGGCGGCAGAAGCTCAATGGCAGCAAATCTTTTGGAAGACCGCGGATATAAAGTCATAAACATGACGGGTGGCATGAATGAGTGGCAAGGTCCCACTGAATAATTTTTTACCCTTTTATATACCCCTAGCGGTTTAAATGATAAGGAGGAAACAGAATGATGACACCAAACCATGTATTAGACGCAAAAGGGCTTGCCTGCCCGATGCCTATTGTCAAAACCAAAAAAACAATGAATGATTTAGAGCCGGGTCAGGTATTAGAGATACAGGCGACCGATAAAGGCTCAACAGCAGACTTGCAGGCTTGGGCCAAAAGCACAACAGGCCATGAATACTTAGGGACGGAAACAGAAGGAGATGTTCTCCGCCACTTCCTTCGCAAGGATGGCGCAAATGCTGTAACAGAAACTACGGTTATACCTGAAATTTCATTAGAGAATTTTAAGGAAAAAGTAGAAGCAAATGAAACCCTCACAATTTTAGATGTTCGTGAACTAGACGAATACGAAGAGGGACACATTAGTGGGGCCATTCATATTCCACTTGGTGAAGTAGAACAGCGCGCTGGCGAATTAAAGAAAGATGAGTTAATTTACGTGATCTGTCATTCGGGCAGAAGAAGTGAAGTAGCCGCACAAACGATGGCGAAACAAGGATTTAAACAATTAATCAATGTCGTGCCTGGCATGCGTGACTGGACAGGAAAAACGGTATAAACAAGGAGGAAAAAGAACATGAGTACAAAAACAGCAATTATTGCCGCAAACGGCGGGTTATTTGATGCCTATAAAGTGTTCAACATTGCAACAGCAGCAGCAGCGACCGATCAAGAAGTAGCTATTTTCTTTACATTTGAGGGACTTAACCTCATTCACTAAGAGGCATACCAGCAGCTTCCAATGCCCGAAGGGAAAGAGCATTTTGCTGAAGGCTTCCAAAAAGCCAATGTCCCTTCGATCCCGGATCTTGTCGGAATGGCGAAGGAAATGGGCGTGACTTTTATCGGCTGCCAGATGACGATGGATGTCATGGGGCTTGAAAAAGAGGCATTTGTTGACGGAATTGAAGTAGGCGGAGCGGTTACGTTTTTAGAATTTGCGAAAGATGCCGATGTAACCTTAACCTTCTAATACTAAAAATAAAAAAAGAAAAATTAAAAAATTTTAACGTAAAATATACCACTGGAGGTAATAGAGTATGCCAGTAAATCCAATGACAGCGAAAGAAGTCACAAGAAAAGTAATTCAAAAAGAGTCTTTCTTTATTTTAGATGTCCGGAATGAAGATGCGTTTCAGGACTGGAAAGTAGAAGGAGAAACTATTCAATATCTCAATGTTCCATACTTTGATCTGTTGGATGGAGTGGAAGAAATTTTGCCGAAGCTCCCTCAGGATAAAGACGTCCTGGTGGTGTGTGCGAAAGAAGGCTCCTCGATCATGGTCGCTGATATGCTTTCAGAAGAAGGGTTGACGGTATCGTATCTTCAAGGCGGCATGAAAGCATGGAGTGAGCATTTAGAGCCGGTAAAAGTCGGTGATTTAAAAGACGGCGGCGAGTTGTACCAGTTTGTCCGCATCGGGAAAGGATGCCTCTCTTATATGGTGGTATCAAATGGAGAAGCCGCCCTTATTGATTCAACGCGTATGACAGACGTGTACACAGACTTTGCGCAGGAAATCGGTGCAACAATTACCCATGTGTTTGATACACACCTTCATGCGGACCATATTTCAGGCGGAAGAAAGATTGCGGAAGCAGCCAATGCCACATACTGGCTGCCGCCAAAGGATGCACAGGACGTCACGTTTAGCTACCAGCCATTAGAAGAAGGCCAGGACGTAACCATCGGCAAGACAACAATCAACATCCAGCCGCTGTATTCTCCAGGCCATACAATCGGGTCGACATCCTTTATTGTAGACAAATCGTATTTATTGTCAGGAGACATCCTATTTATTGATTCGATTGGAAGACCGGATTTAGCGGGACTGGCAGAAGACTGGGTGGGAGATCTGCGTGAAACACTGTACACACGCTACAAAGAACTATCAGATGAACTTATCGTTCTGCCGGCTCACTTTATGATCATCAAAGAGCTGAATGAAGACGGCAGCGTATCGGAAAAACTGGGCACGCTGTTTGCGAAAAATCACGGTTTAACTATCGCAGACGAAGCTGAATTTAGAGAAATGGTTACCGGCAACTTGCCGCCGCAGCCAAATGCGTACCAGGAAATTCGCGAGATGAACATGGGGAAAATCAGCCCGGATGAAGAGCAGCAGCGGGAGATGGAAATCGGTCCAAACCGCTGTGCCGTTCGATAAAAGAATAAAAACAAAACACTACTTCAAAAAATGAATGGAGAGATTGAGATGAATTCAGATAAAGTATTAGACGCAAAAGGACTAGCTTGCCCGATGCCCATTGTCAAAACAAAAAAAGCGATTAATGAACTGGAGTCCGGGCAGGTACTGGAAATCCATGCGACAGACAAAGGCGCAAAAGCCGACATGACTGCCTGGGCAAAGTCAGGCGGCCATGAACTGGTGGACCATTCAGAAGACGGCGATGTCCTAAAATTCTGGATTAAAAAAGGCTGATAAGGAAATGAAAGGGTATCGACTAGATACCCTTTCTCCTTTTGAAAGGAGGAACAACGTATGGAGTTTGATTTTATCATCACGCTTTTCTTGGTCGGTTTTATTGGCTCGTTTATTTCCGGGATGGTCGGAATTGGCGGGTCCATCATTAAGTACCCAATGCTTTTGTATATTCCCCCTATGCTTGGAATGGCCGCGTTCAGTGCCCATGAAGTTTCCGGCATCAGTGCCGTTCAAGTCTTCTTCGCCACGATTGCCGGGGTATGGGCCTATCGAAAGGGCAGCTATTTGAATAAAACCCTCATTATCTATATGGGAACAAGTATCCTAATTGGAAGCTTCATTGGCGGATACGGGTCTGGTATGATGTCAGAAGGCGGCGTCAACCTTGTTTATGGAATTCTTGCGACCATTGCGGCTGTCCTAATGTTTGTCCCGAAAAAAGGGGTTGACGATATTCCGTTTGACAAGGTGACATTCAATAAATGGCTGGCGGCTGGGCTTGCCTTCATCGTCGGAATTGCAGCTGGCATCGTTGGTGCAGCAGGAGCCTTTATTTTGGTTCCGATTATGCTGGTTGTCTTGAAAATCCCAACAAGAATGACCATTGCCACTTCGCTTGCGATTACGTTTATTTCGTCGATTGGAGCCACAATCGGCAAAATCACGACCGACCAGGTTCTGTATGGTCCTGCCGCTATCATGATTATTGCAAGCCTGCTGGCCTCTCCTTTAGGCGCAAAGGCTGGAAAAAAAGTGAATACAAAAATACTGCAGGTTCTGTTGGCTTTATTGATTCTAGGAACAGCCATTAAAATCTGGATGGACATTCTTTAAATAAATTGATTTTAATCGTGTCTGAAAGTATGTCGTCATAATAAAAAACAGGAGGTAACCTTCAAGATGAAAGTGGCAAATAATATCACAGAATTAATAGGAAATACACCTGTTGTTCGGCTTAACAAGCTTGTTCCCCGAAATGCGGCAGATGTTTATGTAAAGCTCGAAATGTTCAATCCAACCAAGAGCGTCAAAGACCGGGCAGCCTTTAACATGATTACAGCTGCTGAAGAGAAAGGGTTAATTAAACCGGGTGATACGATCATCGAGCCTACCAGCGGTAATACAGGAATTGGCCTTGCTATGAATGCGGCAGCCAAAGGATACCGGGCCATTTTGGTTATGCCGGATAACATGACGAAAGAAAGAATCAACATTCTAAAGGCATATGGCGCGGAGGTAGTATTAACTCCAAGTGCAAAAAGAATGCCTGGGGCAATTGAAAAAGCAAAAGAATTACATCAGGAAATCCCGGGAAGCTTTATTCCTCAGCAATTTGAAAACCAGGCAAATCCAGATATTCACCGTACGACAACCGCGGTTGAAATAGTTGAACAGATGGAAGGCCGTCTCGATGCCTTTGTAGCGACAGCAGGAACAGGAGGAACTATTACAGGCACAGGGGAAGCGTTGAAAGAAATGATTTCTGGCCTGCATGTTGCAGTCGTTGAACCAAAAGGATCACCGGTTTTGTCTGGCGGTGAGCCAGGCTCACATAAATTAGTTGGAACAAGCCCTGGTTTTATCCCTGAGATTTTAAATACGAATGTCTATGACGAAATTATTCAAATTGCCGACGAGGACGCGGTAAATACATTTAAACAGTTAGCCAGTCAGGAAGGTCTTTTTGTTGGTCCTTCGGCAGCAGCAGCAGTATTTGCGGCTATTCAGATGGCAAAGCGTTTAGGAGAAGGCAAGCGAGTATTGTGCATTGCACCAGATACAGGTGAGCGTTATTTAAGTATGAACTTATTTTAGAAAGAAGAATTATAAGGACTAGAGTAAAGTTAGTTGAAAAGTGAACGATAAAATTCGATTTCGAATGCAACATAAATAGAATTTTGTTATTTTCAGTCCAAAAGGAGGCGGAACTAAAAAGTTCCGCCTCCTTTTTTAAATAATTATTAATGGTATAATTTAGAAAAAGGAGGGGTTATATGATATTGGAGGCTGCAATGCTTCATGTTAAACAAGGAATGGAGAAAGAATACGAAAATGCTTTTCGGCAGGCGTCTACTGTTATTTCTTCGATGAAGGGTTACATATCTCATGATTTACAGCGATGTATGGAAGTAAAAGGAAGGTATTTGCTTTTAGTGGAATGGGACACTTTAGAAGACCACACTATTGGTTTTAGACAATCAGCTGAATACCAAGAGTGGAAACGTTTATTACACCATTTTTATGACCCATTCCCAACAGTGGAACATTTTGAAAAAATAAATCTTACATAAAACCGATCTATTGTTTGTGGCACTTAAAAAATGGTTCTTACGTCTTTTTGGTGAATCGGTATATGTAACAATTAATCTGGTTTGTTTTAGTTTTTTGAAA
>NZ_JANAVL010000043.1:0-9427 GCF_024213455.1 Domibacillus sp. A3M-37
GATCGACCTTCCTCTTCCAGCCGTAGTATTCTATACCCGTTCTGCATTCCATTTTCATTATCTGTGGTGTAGCGCTGATTTTGCGCTACATGGATGGCTAACGGGCAGTTTAGTTCAACAAGAAATTAAAATGAATGAAAATAAAGGTATGTATGGGAGAGTAATATGCTTATTCGTAAATTAAATATAGATGAAGAGCCTCCAATGGATTTGTTGTTATTAGCTGACCCTTCTAAAGTAATCGTTGAAGAATATATGCAAAGAGGAGAATGCTTGTAGCTGAAAATGATGCTCAAATTATCGGGGTTTATGTATTACTGCCGATAAGACCTGAAACGGTGGAGTTGGTGAATATTGCAGTAATAGAAGTCCAGAACGGTAAAGGCTTTGGAAAACAACTTGTTATAAATGCTATTGAAGTGGCTAAGTCAAAAGGATACAGAACCATAGAAGTCGGAACTGGAAATTCAAGCATTGGACAATTAGCACTTTACCAAAAATGTGGTTTTAGAATTACGGGTATTGATATAGACTTTTTCATTCGGCACTATCCAAAAGAGATTTTCGAAAACGGTATACAATGCAGGGATATGGTTCGTTTATCTCAAGATTTGTAGATTTAAAATGGAAAGCATTGTTCAACTAACGGTTAGTTCAACAACAAAAACAGGGATTGATTTCCAATATTCCATACAAGACCGAGTGTTGTTTCTAAAAACACTCTAAAATACAAAACAGTGGGAAAACGAATGCTTCCCACTGTTTATTACGTTATTTAACTGGTTTTTTCATTAAGGGTTTTGAAAATTTCATTGATTGATTTTCACTAACAAATGTGGAACCTAAAAGCAATGCCCCACCAAACATTTGAACAAATGTCATTTGTTCTTGCAAGATAACAGTAGAAATCAATAATGATGTGATTGGGTCTACATAACTTAATGCAGCTATACTCTGACCTTTTAATTTCTGCATACCTGAGAAGAATAACAAGAATCCAATACCTGTGTGTACCATGCCTAAGATTAATATAAATGGAATTGAAGAACTTGATACTTCTAAAATACCGAATCCTTCAGTAAAGAATACATATGGCACGAGAAGTAATGTCGCTGTTCCAAGCTGAATTAATGTAGTTTCTAACCCTTCCATGTTTTTGATGAACTTGTTGAATAGCATTAATGAAGCGTAGAATACAGCCGCCATTAATCCATAGCCTATCCCAATTAAATTATCTAATCCAGATGTACTTAGACCACCATTACCAACAATTAATAACATACCTAACATGGCTACACCAATACAGATTATTTTCTTTGTTGATAATTTTTCCTTAAGTACAAGTGGAGAAAGAATCAAGACAAACACAGGTGCAAAATAATAACTTAGTGCTGCGTTAGAAATGGTCGTATGCTTGTACGCTTGGAAAAGGAAAATCCAATTTCCACCCAATGCAATACTCGAAAGTAATAAAACTAAAGCATTTACTTTAACCAATGCCCATGAAATTTTTTTCTTCATCATGAACATAACTATCATTAAAAATAAACTACCAATTAAACCACGTAATAAAGCTATTTCACTCGAAGTTAAATCAATGTATCTTACAAATACGCCAATCGTACCAAAGATTATCATTGATAGTAGGAACTGAATTTTAGATTTCATCGTCTACTCCTTCGAATCTGCGAAACAGCTTATATTTCGCAGATTCTTATTCTGTTTTTAATATAAGCTTATTCAGTGTTGATTCAACAACTGGAGTAAACGGCGGTGGCGGTGATGTTGAAAATGGCTTCCAAGTGTATAAATTTATATTTGATAATGTCATAATAATCCCCCTATTTCTATTAGCAGATAGATATTATCAATTATACTAAAGAAATGCTTATTGAACTAACGGGGTGCTATAGTTGAACAAAGAATGGTTGTCACATAATTTGTTATTATATTACTCCCTAAAATGGGGCGATAGATAGGAGTACATTTGATGAAACACATAGAAAAAAATCGAACTGCATATTTTCTGCTCGTTCTAGCCAATGTAATTTGGGGCGGGAATTTTGTAATTGGAAGGTTAGGGGCAGAATATTTTCCACCTATCACATTTTCACTTTTGAGATGGTCGGTTGCTTTTTTATTGTTGACTCCTTTTATGGTAAGGCCGGTGCTTAGAGACTCTAAAGTTTTGTGGAGCTATAAATGGATCATCCTTCTATTGAGTGTAACTGGAGTTGCCGGATATAACACGATCATTTATTATTCATTGCACTTCACAACATCCATAAATGCATCGATTGTGAACTCAGCTACTCCTTTGTTCATTGCCATCTTTTCATTTTTCATGCTAAAAGAACGGCTTTCAGTGTTACAGGCAACTGGTATATTTTTATCAGTAATAGGGATTATTTTCATTATTTCAAAAGGATCATTTGAAACATTGCAGGCATTTAAGCTTAACCTAGGAGATTTGTTTGTTTTGGTTGCTGTCGTAAGCTGGAGCATTTATTCAATTGTCATAAAAAAGTACTCAAAGATTTTGCCGGCTTTCACTACACTCTATGTCACATCATTTGTTGGGATTCTCATCCTGTTTCCATTAAGTCTCCTCGAAATCATGCAGACAGACGCAGCGGTCACTTTTAACCTGGAAAGCTTATTGATCTTGGGTTATGTAGGCTGCTTTGCTTCTATCGTTGCCTTCATTTCCTGGAATACAGGCGTTGCTAAAATAGGAGCCGCAAAATCAGGCATCTTTATTAATTTGCTTCCGGTATTTGCGACGCTTTTTGCTATTGTTTTTACAGAAGAAGATTTATTATGGTACCAAATCGCCGGGGGATTCATTGTTATTTTGGGTGTAATGCTTTCATCTCGCAAAAATGGGACAGCTTTGCAGAAACTCAGCAAACCCGTCACTGTAACGAAGAATTTTGAAAAACGATAAAATAGATTTCCTTATTCAACTAAAGGGTGCAAGAGTTTAAGAACCGGCTGCTGTTCCAGCCGGTCTTTTTTCTTCATTAACTAAAGGGGCAGCATTCCTGTTAGAAGGATTTGCGCCATCTTGAAAGAAAAAGAGCCCTCTAGTATGATGCATGAGTGTCAACGACCAATTGACCCATCATCAAACAAGGAGGACTCCTCTATGAATTTTAAAGCGAATGAAAAACTTAATTAAGTCACGGAAAACACTCTCGTCGTCGGCATGGATATTGCCAAAACTGTGCATTACGCCTGCTTTGTGGACGAACGAGGACGTGTAATTGAAAAAGCCTTTGCGGTACATCAGTCAAGGAAAGGCTTTGAAGCATTTTATCAAAAGATTCGCCAAGCCATGAAGGAGACTAAGAAAACGGAAGTGATCATCGGAATTGAACCGACAGGACACTACTGGATGAACTTGGCCTATTTCCTGGACCAATATGGGGTACCGCTTGTCATGGTAAATCCGTTGCACGTCAAACGCTCAAAGGAACTGGATGATAATCTTCCAACCAAGAACGATAAGAAAGATGCGTTGGTCATTGCCAGATTAATGAAAGACAGCCGCTTCAGCTACCCCCGTCTCCTCAAGGATGTCGAGGCTGAGCTACGGATCGGTTCTACACTACGTTCAAAGCTGACGGAGGATTTAGCGAGTATCAAAAACCGGATCATCCGTTGGCTTGACCGTTATTTTCCGGAGTTTACGCAAGTCTATCCGTCCTTCGGAAAGATGGCGCTTGCGACACTCGAGACGACGCCTCTGCCACAGGATATTGAAGGGAAAACCGCCGAAGAGTTAGTCTTTCTCTACCGGCAGGTAGAGGGAATGAGGGCACCACAATTGCCGAAAGCGAAGCTTCTGATAGAAGCAGCCACGAGTTCGATCGGACTGACAGAAGGATTACAGATGGCCCAACATGAAATTGCCACGCTCCTGCGCCAGTACCGGTTGTTGGAAGCAGAAATCGAGAGCTTAAACAGTCAATTAGCCGAAATGGCGAAAGCGACTCAAGAATACGAATTCCTTGCTTCTGTTCCTGGATTAGGGGATGCCACAATCGTCGATCTGCTTTCGGAAGTAGGAAGCTTTTCACTCTATGAAAATCCACGCCAACTCATCAAACTAGCGGGATTAACATTACGTGAAACTTCATCCGGCCAACACAAGGGCCAAAAACATATCTCCAAGCGCGGCAGAAAGAGATTGAGGATGGTTCTTTTCAAAGTGATGGTCCTACTGATTCGGCATAACGAGGCGTTTAAAAAGCTTCATGAATATTACACAACCCGACCACTTAATCCCCTGAGGGGAAAACAGTCAATGGTTGTGCTATGCGGTAAATTACTCAAGGTATTACATGGTATTTGTAAGAAGAGAGTACGTTTTGAGGCAAGGTATATGATGCAAGATCTCAACTGTCTTGGAGTGGCAGCGTAATATATTTCAATTAATCGACTATAACAAGAAGGATGACACGGAGAAGCCGGCATGATAACTAAACTAAGACCACGAGTCCCCGGGGCAGCTTAGCAGGCCTCTGCCTTATGAATAGACCGAACGAAGGAATGTAAGCGCACTGACGCTAAGAGACATGGGAGGGTACGTCGTCATAAGTATTGCAGAGATCCATTGTGCATCAAAATAACAGAAATAAAAGCTAATAATTTCCATTAGCTTTAGCGAAGCGTACACTCAACTTGGTAATAAAAACAATAAATTCAAAACTATGTTTATAAGTAAGTATAAAAATAATTTTCCTCTCATCACGAAGTGATGTAAACCGTTGATACATCAATGTTTATAGAGGGAGGATAGTTTAAGTACATCTCTTCACAAAGCAATATAAAAAAATCTTAATGTAAAAAACCCAACTTTCCTACTATGGAAAATTGGGTTTTCCCCTACAATTTAATCCAATTAATTATGGCCTACTATTGGATGAGGTACATATGGCTCTTCAAGATATGCAATTTCTTCGGTTGTTAGCTCAACTGACAAAGCTCCTACAGCATCTTCAAGATGCGATATTTTCGTAGCCCCGATAATAGGAGCAGTTACTGGCTCTTTCTGTAGTAACCAGGCAAGCGCGATGTGTGTGCGAGGGACACCGTGTTTTTCGGCGATGGACGCTACTCGCTCGACAACCAATCGATCAGCGTCCGAATTCGCATCGTATTTAGATTTTTGAATTTGATCTGTCTCGGAACGATGCGTTGTTACTGACCAGTCACGCGTTAATCTTCCTGATGCAAGAGGGCTATATGGAGTGACACCAATTTTCTCTTCTTTACAAAGAGGCAGCATTTCTCGTTCCTCTTCACGGTAGATTAGGTTTAAATGGTTCTGCATGGACACGAACTTCGTCCAACCATTTTTTTCTGCCACATGTAACGCTTTTTGGAACTGCCAAGCGAACATGGCAGAAGCACCGATGTATCTAGCCTTTCCAGCTTTCATCACGTCATGTAATGCTTCCATCGTTTCTTCAATAGGGGTATTGTAATCCCAACGATGGATGATATAGAGGTCTACATAATCAGTTTCCAGCCTCTTAAGACTGTTATCGATTTCACTCATAATTGCTTTTCGGGAAAGACCAGAACCATTTGGACCTTTATGCATTTCTCCGTGTACCTTAGTTGCTATTACGACTTCATCACGATTCGCATAATCCTTTAGAGCTCGTCCAAGATATTCCTCGCTTGTACCAAGGGAGTATACATTTGCTGTATCAAAAAAATTAATCCCTAACTCAAGTGCTTTTTTTATAACGGGGCGAGAGTCCTCTTCGTTAAGTACCCATTGGTGAAGCCATTTGTCAGCGTCCCCAAAACCCATACATCCAAGACAAAATCGGGATACGTCTAAGCCTGTATTACCAAGTTTCACATACTCCATTTAATTGTTCCTCCCTTTCCTAAAAGACACATTTATCGTGACCTGTATACAATTAATTATGTCATAAAAATAAAGAAACCATTATCACAATCCTACTAAGTTTTTGCCTAATTCTCTAAAACCATCTTACTCAAGAATTTATTATTGGATATAATGAACTAAGATGAAAAAAAGGAGAACAAGTTATGTCTGAGAAAACATACAAACACCAATGTGAACTTGCTAAACTCATTGAAGGCTTTTCAAAACAGGACGATGTTCACCCTACGCCTATTCCATCTTTATTTGTCATACGTGAATCCATTATTACTGAACCTATTTCTAGAGTTAACGAGCCTTCGTTTTGCATTATCCTCCAAGGAGAGAAAGAGGTGTTGCTTGGAGAGGAACGATTTTTGTATGGTCCTGGTCACTATATTGTGGCTTCAGTTGACTTGCCAGTAACAGGTCAAGTATTCAAAGCCTCAACAGAATCTCCTTATTTAGCTCTAAAACTTGAATTCACGCCAAGCCAAATATTAGAGGTTTTAAATGAAACAGATTATCAAATTGGACAGGGTAAGAACACTAAACGAGCTATGTTCGTTAGCAGAGTAGGACCATCTTTGTTAGATGCAGTACTTAGATTAGCTCGTTTATTAGAATATCCAAAACATATCTCTGTTCTTGCTCCATTGTATAAAAAAGAAATTATTTATTGGATTTTACAAGGTCCACATGGTGAAGCACTTGAGCAAATGGCTTTAGAAGGTAGCAATGCCTCTAGAATAAGAGAGGTTATAGACCATATCATGAATAATTATGAAAAATCTTTTCGAATAGAAGCGCTTGCCGAAATTGCGAATATGAGTGTCTCATCGCTACATCGACATTTTAAAGAGGTTACAGCTATGAGTCCCATTCAGTTTCAAAAACAATTAAGATTGCAGGAAGCTAGACGCTTATTATTAGCTGAATCAATAGATGTAGCCGAAGTTGCATTTAGGGTGGGGTACGAAAGTCAATCGCAATTCAGTCGAGAGTATTCCCGAATGTTTGGTTTTCCACCTAGAGTAGATTTAAACAGAATGAGAGAGAACGACGTTTATATTACGAAAAGTAACAGATTGTGAAGTATTGTACTTAAACAAACGGGGTGCAAGAGTTTAAGAACCGGCTGCTGTTCCAGTCGGTCTTTTTTCTACCTCAACTAAAGAAGCAGGTTAATGAAGAAGGAATGTTATTATATGAAATTAAAAATAGAGTAGTTTAGAAGTGAATCCGGATATTTTGGGTTTGTTTTTTAAAAAAGGAGCGGATACCTGATGTTTCTTGAAAAGCACGAACCAGCAGCAATTGAGGAATTTTCCTGTTTTGATGAAAAAGGAAATTTTATTGATTCTGAGGAACCTCAATCAAAATGCAGTTATCAAAAATAAATAGATATATTGTTGAAATCAGCCAAAATAATAAGGTTATTATTCCTCCCTTTCTTTTTTGGATATTTGAGAAAGGATATAAAATTTATTGCATCAATGATTGCAGGAGTTCTTTTACAGAAATGACTAATGTTCAAAGAATCCTCTTTGAACGAGAAAAAGCCGAAGGTAATTGGATTGATTTGAATAAAAACAGCCATATATATCAAAAAGAATTTAATCATGTAGAAGAAATAGAATTTATAGTGGATACATTCTTACTCTTTTCGAAAAACAGCTTAGACAATACAAATTTGTTGAATTTATATGAGGATTTTAAGATGAAGGATTCAAGGTTTCCCAATCTTAGCTTCCCAAGAATCTTACCGAAATATAGAGATTTGATTATAGGAAAGGTTTCCTGGGGAGAGTCTTATTTTAAGCCTGGAACGACAGAGGAACCTGCCGTTTTGGTTTGTTATACAGTTCAAAAGCTTTAGCTCCCTCTAGAATTAACGGGGGCTTTTGTTTAATATCTCGGCTGTCATTTTGGCAGCCTTTTCTTATTCAGCTAACGAAGCAGGTTAGTTTAATAAAACTATATGTTAAAATTTATAAAACAGTTACGAGGTGAAAACGTGGAATATACTTGTCCTTGTTGTGGATATAAAACATTAGATGAAGAACCACCTGGTACATATGATATTTGCAACATCTGTTTTTGGGAAGACGATGGGATTCAATATAAAGACCCCGATTATGAAGGCGGTGCGAATGAGGTTTCATTAAGACAGGCACAAAAAAATTTTATAAAATTTGGGGCTTGTGATGAAGGCAGCGTTAAATTTGTAAGAAAACCAATTAAAGAAGACATCAAAGACCCAAACTGGAAACCGTTATAGTATATAAAGATATAAAATTAGTGGTTCCTTCTTCAACTCCCATGTAAGAACGAGTTTCCTTACATAATCTGTGGTGCAATGCTTGAGCTGCATGGATGGCTAACGGGGGCTTTTGTTCAATATCTCGGCTGTCATTTCGGCAGCCTTTTCTTATTCAGCTAAAGAAGCAGTTTGGTTTAAGAAGGATATTGAGTTCCAATTGGATAATATATACAGTTTAAAAGTGATAAGGAGATATATTATGGAACACGAATTAAAGGAGTTTATCAAGAAGTGTGACATTGCAATAAAGCAGGAAGATTTTGATACGCTTATGAGTTACTACACTGATGATGCAATCTTGGTTGTAAAGCCTGGAATGATTGCACGAGGTAAAGAGGAAATCAAAGAAGCATTTATTAAGATTGCAAAATATTTTAATAATAGTCTCGTACCAACACAGGGGGAAATGATTATTTTAGAAACTGGAGACACCGCATTAGTTATTTCCCAAACGCTACTTGATGCCGATAAAAATGAATCGGAATTTTCAATGGATAGAAGAGCAACATATGTGTTTAAGAAAAATTCACAGGGTGAATGGCTTTGTGCAATCGACAATTCATATGGTACAGACTTAATCAATATGTAGACTTTTATGCTATTGTTTATGACCATAATCTGCTTTACAGTTATGGTGTAACGTTCATTTTATATGTAAACGTATTAATTTTAGAACTTTATCTAAGAGGTGATAAAATGAACACTCGTCCTTTTGGATTTTTGAATATATATGGTAGTTATAGGAGAGTCATTGAATTCAGTATTATTGCGTATTGTTATTTCAATGGTTCCATCACAGGGCAAAAACAAAATCAGATCAATTTTATCTATTCACCACATTTGTTTAATAATTCCTCATATTAGACGATCAAGACCCTAAGCTCTTGTGAATAAAGAAAATCCTCGTGAATTTATAGTTCTGTGCGAGTTCACAGTATTACGTACAAATCCGTTACAAATTTAACTCTAAATACTAGAGATTAAAAAAGGAGACTATCGCCATTTCGTTATTAATGACTTTTGGGACAGTCTCTATTTTTTCGAAAATTACTCTATCAGATTTTACCGAAAGAGTACCCCCACTTCAATCATGTGATGGGCGAAGACCAATGATAAGTGACCGGGTGAATTTCGGTTTGCGAAGCAAACGCTTTTGTTCTTAGTTCCAAATTTGGTAAAATAACACTTAATAATATTGA
>NZ_JANAVL010000044.1:0-8372 GCF_024213455.1 Domibacillus sp. A3M-37
TTATATTATCCATCTGTTTGTCCCTATTGTACGTTAAAGACTCCAGCTGCAAAGGAAGCCGGAGTCTTTTTCAAATGCAACATAATATCCTTTATGTTGTATTCGGAACACCTTAGACTCTTTAAAGATCTGGGGCGTTTTTCAACCTATAATGGGTGCGAAAGGCACATAAAAAAGCGGTCGGGGAATGTGACCGCTTGAATAATTATTGGAGGTTTACGCAGGGGACATTCCCACGTTGCTCCCAGCTTCCATACGCTTAGTTTATCGGATGCTTTATATTGAAAACGGCGAGGGCGTCTACCTTAGCGCGTAACCATATTTCAACGGTATATTTATCAATGACACCGGTATATGTGCGGGTAAATCGGTGACTTGCTCCTAACTCCAAACCGCAAATAAACTAATAAATAGACTCCTTTCATTTTTACATTCGATTTTTCAGCTTCTTTTCTTTCAATCTGCAATTTTCGCATCGTTAGAAGGCCGTACTTTCCCAATAGAGATCCAGCCAGAATGAAGCAGGCCAAAACATAGAACTGGATATTCTATCCCTGTGGCTGCATGCATAAAATGAAAAGTCCAAAAAGCAAAGGATGAAATATCCCGAATATCATGTTGAAAGGAATGATAGCGTGTCACATAAAGAAGAAAAAAAATATTTTGATTATATCGTCATTGGGGCTGGAACCGCTGGGGGGGTTGTCGCAAAGGAATTATCAGATGATTCCAGAACTTCTGTGCTCACTCTTGAGGCAGGGACAAACATGACAAATGAGTTAAGCAGTGCTTCTAACCCAGGCTCAGGCCTGTTATCTACCGATAACAGACACTCGTTTAATGTGATGACTAATTTAGAACCTAATATTAACAGCCAGCTAAGAATGTCAAGCGGTCGAGCAATTGGTGGAAGCTCCGAACATAATGCCATGTATGCAGTAAGAGGAAGCCGTGAACTTTATGATCAGTGGGCAGAGCTTGTTGGACCTCAATGGGCATATGATACTGTTAGTCCTTTATTCAAAAGAAATGAAACTTATATAGGGAACACACAGGAACCGGAAGAACGAGGAAGAAAAGGCCCGATTTTTGTGAGACAGCAAATCATTCCCAAAGATGGACTTGTCACTACTTTAGCTCAAGCAACATCAGCTGTTTTGAATATCCCAATTGTTGAAGACTACAATACAGGTATAAGAGATTGCACATTTTATAAATCACAGGCTACGAATAAAATAGTGAACGGGAGATTTGTTCGTTCCTCAACGGCAACTGGATATTTAGATAATGATGTGGTTACACAAGGAAATGAGTTCAAAACTGATGAATTTGGGGTTGGCAGAAGACAGCTGACTATTTTCGCCAAAACAACAGTGAATAAAATTCTTTTTAAAGAACAAAAAAGAGTTCAGGTTGCTGTCGGTGTCGAGTACGTCAAGAATGGAATAACCAAAAGGGCTTATGCGAACAAAGGAATTGTTCTTTCTGCAGGAAATTTTTCTTCGGTCATCCTTCAACGTTCAGGAATCGGAAATTCTATGGATTTAGCTAGAATCGGTATATCAACATTCATAGAGAGCCCTAATGTCGGACACAACTTCCAGGCTCAATTTACTGGTGGGGTAGGGGTTGAAGTAGAGACCAGCCGGCTTCTAGAAGTGAGAGAGGCTGACCCTGACCTGCCATTTCCACTAGGTGCTCATAAAGGAGAAGGTGAAACAGGGGGCCGCCGCCTTCAAATTTATAGCAACATAACACCTTCTTTTCTTCCACCACCAGTTATCTTCGAAAACAACTGGGCATTTGATCCAAATAAAAAGACGAATGTGATGAGTATTGGTCCTTTCGACAATAACCCGAGAAGCAGAGGAACAATTTTGGCCGCTCACAGCGATCCTGAGGCTTATCCAACCGTTAAGCTTAATCCATTGCAAGATCCGAATGATTTAGAATTCATGATCAATCAGTATATTGACATTTACAAAATTATGAAGAAAGCTCGGGAACTTGATCCTGAAGGGATTTATAAGCTGGTATACCCTGCTGAAGATGTCTTTGAAATGACAAATGAGGCAGAAAAAAGAGCAGAGATTGCTAAATATGTTAGAGCTGCATACCGCAATATTCAACACTTCGGCGGACAATGCAGGATGGCTGGGAGCATTCAAGAAGGAGTTGTGGATGGGTATCTCAATGTCTTCGGTACTAAAAACCTGAAAGTCGCAGATCTTTCCATATCCCCTATTTTACCAGATGGCAACACTGCCATACCAGCTCAGATGATCGGTTTAAATGCGGTACGATTTATTCGACAGGACTCTGATCCATATGTAGTGGATGACTGGAAGAAAAATCACAGCGACGATGATAGTGACGGCCGGAAGAAAAATAAAAACACCATCCGAAGAAACAACACCATCCGAAGAAAAAACCCCATCACAAGGGAAGAGATTGAAAAACAGGATAAAAACAGCCACAATTCTTAGAACAAACGAATTGTGGCTGTTTTTTATTCGTTATTTTCCGCTTCAATGCAACATAATTACATTTATGTTGCATTGGGAAACAGAACTATATATTTAAAAAGAAGACTGTTCCGAACAGTCTTCTTTTTTGAAATCACGGAGGAAATTTCCCCCTTATTCTATGCTCATCGGGCTGTAAGTATTCTGTTTTTTGCATATATCGGAGGTAGGATAAGCTCCTTCCCGGCTATGAATCATAGCATGTAAAGGGCAAGATATTTTTTTCAAGGGAAGCAGGTGAAAACATGGATATTTCGGAAGTATCAGTTCATGAGAACGAGAACGAGAGCGAAATACCGGTCCAAGGATTCGGAAGACCATTTTATGGAGGTTTTCATGGCGGGTATGGAAGACCGTTCTATGGCGGTTACAGACCATTTTACGGCGGATATGGACCGTTTTACGGTGGATATGGTGGCTACAGACCATTTTACGGTGGATATGGACCGTTTTACGGTGGATATGGACCGTTTTACGGCGGATATGGTGGGTTAGGTAGCTTGTTATATGGCTTGGGCTTATAGTAGTCTTTTTTACGTATCTAACCTTGATAAAATAATTTCAAATAGAAAAAGCCTTGGGAATAATCCCGAGGCTTTTTAACGTAACATAATTCTATTTATGTTGCATTCATCTCCGCTTTTTATTCCTTCATTTTTAGTATATACCGGCTGTTAGATCAATGTTTTTGGCTTCTGATTCTTCCGTTTTACTTTATACATGTGACTGTCAGCAATACTGATTAATTCATTTAGCGTTCTTGCTTCGTCTGGATATACAGCCACTCCTATTGCTATACCTAAATCAGGCGTAATTTCCGGACATTTTCCCAATTCTTTTGTTACTGCAAATTCAATTTTTTCAATGATCTTTGCTTGATCTTTATAAACATCAGATGGAGATACAATGACAAACTCATCTCCACCCCATCTTGCAATGATTTCTGATTTATTTTGATTGGCAACAAGAGTATTAGATACTGCTTTTAAAACGGCATCTCCCTCTTCATGACCATAAATATCATTTATCTTCTTGAAGTTATTTATGTCAATAAGCAAGATGTTGATCTTGCTATCACCCTTTTTTGATTTACTGACCATTTTAGAGAATGATTTATAAACAACCCTTCTGTTATAAACTTCAGTTAAAGGGTCCTTTTCAGAAAAAAACTTGGCTCTATCATACTGTTTGCCAAACCACCAGGCAATAGAAACCATTACCGGCAATCCTATTTTTTCAATGATTTCTACATGTCCCTTTACTACAAAGTAATAGCTTATATATGAACAGTTAATGATAAAGACTAACGTTGCTGTTATTATTCTTCCGGTATATTTCATTATAATCACCTTGTTGTTTTATTAGTAAAATATACCTTTAAACCCATCAATTGTATACACCGACTTGCAGTACTGCCAAAACCTGCACCATTTAATATAAGCAGCAAAAAAACACCCCCGATTCTAAAAAAGGGAGTGTTGTAAATACAACAAAATAGCATTTATGTTATATTCCGTTTTACAGATCAATAATAGACCGATATTGAATATAAAACGCTTTGGCTTTTCCTTTAGAAGCCAAAGCGTTTTAAAAACTTAAAAATTTTTTGATTAGACTACTTCTTTTGGATTTTGTCCGTAAACAACACATATACATATGCTATGACTAAAGAAATGGGTGATCTATTTCAATACGCCCATTACAAAAACAGGTAATTAACTTTTAGGGGTGCACTCTTATGCCTGCTATAACTGGCAATAATTACATTAAACGGATTGATCAGTTAAAAACAAGTATCTGGATCGATGGAGCTCCTGTGACAGGCAAAATTTCTGAGCATCCTGCCTTTCAAGGAGTCATGAAAAGTCAAGCAGCGCTATATGACTTGCAGCATAATAAATCACTTAAAGAGGTCATGACCTATCAATCGCCATCAACTGGAGACCAAGTGGGTATGTCCTATTTACAGCCAAAAACAAAAGAGGATCTAACAAAAAGACGGGCAATGATCCAACAATGGGCTCTATCTAACAATGGAATGATGGGAAGAAGTCCCGATTATATGAATACAATGTTAATGGCGTTTGCAGCATCAGCAGATTTTTTAAGAGGAAAAGAAAATTGTTTTCCCGAAAATATAGTAAATTTTTATGAATATGCACGCGAAAATGACGTATCCATGACACATACCTTTATTGACCCGCAAGTAAATCGGGCAAAATTTTATTTTGAAGATACCGATGAACCTATTGCAGCGAAAGTGGTAGAAAAGAACAAAGAGGGGATCATCGTAAAAGGTGCGCGGCTGCTGGCAACACAGGGTGGGATAACGGACGAAATAGTCCTTTTTTCAGCAGGAGGAATTCAAGATAAAGCGAAAGGTTTTGCGTTTTCTATACCTAGTAATAGTAAAGGTCTTACGTTTGTTTGCAGGGATTCATTTGTTGAAGGAGACTCTTCATTTAACTATCCATTAAGCTCGCGGTTTGAGGAAATGGATACGATTGTTATTTTCGACAATGTTTTGGTTCCGTGGGAACGCGTATTTTATTATGACAACACAGAAGTATCGAACAGCTTCATAGATGCTAGTTCGGTGTTGCCTTTGACATTACATCAAACGGTCTCTAGACAGATTATTAAAACAGAATTTGTTTTAGGGATTGTCCAGTCCATCATCGATACCATTAATATCAAAGAATACCAGCACGTTCAGGAAAAAGCTTCTGAAATTATTGTAGCCTTAGAAACGCTGAAGGCCTTAGTGATTAAATCAGAGGTTGAAGCCAAAATCGACGAATGGGGATTTATGCAGCCAGATCAAACAACACTACAAATCGCTATCAATTTTTTCCCGCGAGTTTACCCAAGGTTTACTGAAATTATTCAACTGTTAGGTGCAAGTGGATTGATGGCAATCCCGACAGAAAATACATTCAAGTCAATTATTAGAAAGGATTTGGACCAGTATTTGCAGGCTAAATCGAGAAATGCAGAGGACCGAGTTAAGATTTTCCGTTTAGCATGGGATTTAACGATGAGCTCATTTGGCACACGTGAAACGCTCTATGAACGGTTTTTCTTTGGCGATCCGATTAAACTTTCGAGTCATTTGTATTTTTCCTATGATAAGACACCATATGTTAACCGGGTGAATAATTTTTTACAAAAAGAGTAGAAGAGACAAAGATAAAAATTTAACTTACAGCAGCAAAATCACAAAAAGGCACCTTCTTTGATTCAGAAGGTGCCTTTTTGTGCTTATTTATTTTAATTATGGGGGCTTTTTAAAAAGTTACTGTTCGACCTAAAATAAAGTATAGAAACTGCCAAAATGCATAAAGTAAAAATCTTTGTTATTTGCCCTTTTTAGGTTTTTGCGAAATCGTCAATCCACGTTTAAATGTTTAAAACAGGCTAGGTACTTTCTCCTTTGTATTTACATTCCATATATTCCCTGATAAGAATGCTTTATATTTAAAAATCAATAGATTTTATTTTCATAAACTCTTGTCTATTCCAATAATCTGGTTTCTGCATAAATTATTAAGTATAACCTGTAATTTAAAATAGAAAGGAGGATATTTATGCCTTTTCAAGATATATACAGACTTTGTTGTAAGCATTATGGAAAACCGGTTAGAATCACTTGTCATGATGGCAGGGTTTATACAGGGAAAATCACTAGAGTGACGAGAGACCACGTTTGGATTCGTCCAGCTCAAGGATTAGGAGGGTTTGGTTATGGATTTTACGGAGCAGGCGGGTACGGGTTTTATGGAGGAGGATATGGGGCTCGGGTCGCTTTGGCTGCAGTTGGTGGCTTTGCTTTAGGAGCAGCAGCATTCTGGTAAAGATAAATTCGTTGGCGTAGATAAATATTCTATTCAAGAATCTTTTTTGTTTTTCAAAAGCAGAAAAATATGACGGCAAATAAACTAGTATTCATTAGATGAGAAAAACACAAAAAAGCCGCGGCGGTCCAGTGCAAGTAAGAGGGATGTGTAAGTGTTGAAATGCCGTGTGTTAAACGTTGCCTATTGCGGAGAAAAACAAATATCTATAATAAAAGCGGTCCTGCGAGGGGACCGCTTTTTATTATAGAAGGCGTCCTCGTGGCTGGGTTGTCACTTGGCAATATAATCTCGAGGGCAGCTATCCCAACATCAAAAAAAGTAGCCTCAGAGTCGCAGGAGCGCCATTTCTAAGCGCTGAAATGGCGCCGAGTGCAGGATATAGTGGATGTGGCGTGGAGCTAGCTATTTAAATTAATTACCACCCGCCGCAGTATGAAGCTCCAATGATGACTAAAAGAATGAACAACACAACAATTAGCGCAAAAGTGCGTCCGTGTCCATGAGCAACATAACTCATATCACCCCACCTCCTTTATAGAAAAGTAGTGGAGCAATTATACAAATCAACTTATTTTCATTGCTCTACTATAAAATATGAACAGAGAAACGTATTTGATTAAGCACTTGCCACTGCTCATTAGTTCTTTTTTTGTAAAAGAAATTGGTAAGTTGATCTGGACAATCAAAGGGCTTTTCATGAATATCACAGTTAAAAGTAGAGTGATATTCTATGTCCTCACAATAATACATTTTCATTTCTTAAACACCCAATCCATTAGTTAAATAATATTATTAGAATACGTAAAAGCATAAACATACAACCTACTTTTTTAGTCGATGAAGCAAGCATTAAACTGTCACATTGAATGACAAAACGGCTTTTTTAGGTGTCATTCTGTGTGACAAACAGGCTTTTTTTAGTGTCACACCGTGTGACAAAATCAAAATTTCGCGATATCGCGATAACACTAGGCTCTGCCTAGTCTAACACTGAAAGTGATAGCACGTTTTCCTTATGCTCTTCTGTCTATTTAGCTTTCCACGCTTGTTTTTCCGTACATAACAGGAACCATTTTCATGTCTAGCTTTTGAGCCACAATATAACGTCTGTATCCATCTATGAGTACCTTGGTTTCCCGATCAATCGTAATCGGTTCATCCAACATGCCAGACTGTTTTACATGGTCGATTACCAGCTGTGTCTTGTACGGAGTCGGCTGGTACTTCAAAAATTCTTCCGGCACCTTGATCTGATCCAGTGCCACAAAATCTTCTGTTCCCTCTGGGGTTTTCGGCTGCTCTTTTTCCTTCACTTCTTCTTTTTTCTCCGGTTCTTTTACTGGCTTTTTGTCTGCCTTCACAGCTTCTTTTTGTTTTTCAGGAATCAACGAAACCTGAAAGCAAACGACACCGATCTCGCCCGGACAATCATCCACTGGAACATCTAGTGTGGGTTCTCCCTGCACCATAATTTTTTCATTTTGAATATTTTCTTCTGTCAAACCGGCTTTTTTTAACTGCTTTTGGGTGATAAAAACAGTATAGGTAATGGTTGAACTTTTTGGAAGACCTTTGGGGGCTGCCGGAGAGCCTTTTTCCTCCATGTCGAATGTGTAGCAATTCTTCTTGGATCGCAATGTACTCACTGGCTTGCCTGTTAACGTAATTTTGTGTGGCATTCTTTTTTCTCCCCTTCCACAAATTCGTGGGTGTCGTATGACAGTATGGATAGTGGCTGAGACGCTCCTCATTTGAAAAAACGTGAGAAGAATCCTTTTTTCTTTTCAGCTTGCTCTGCCTTTTCCTGCAGCATTAATTTCTTTGCTTCCTGCGTCTCCTTCAAGGCCTGCATCAGCTGACGATCCCGTGCTTCCAATTTGCTATCAATATAGGTTTGCTGCTCGTCGAGCTTCTCGACTAATGCCTGGTTAAATTCCTGCTGTTTCTTGGCATCTTCTCTTAAGAATTGAATGGCTTCTCGCATTTTCTG
>NZ_JANAVL010000045.1:0-7826 GCF_024213455.1 Domibacillus sp. A3M-37
TTAGAAACCGATAGGTTTCTTTACTTAGGAATCCCCCATGTTCAACGAACGTAGAGAGTAACTGGGGGTAATTCAAAGGGTAAAGAACCAAGGTCTTTTCTTATCCTTATCGCGATTGTCTCTGCGATCTCTCACATCATCCCGGTCGTCCTGGCGGTGTTCGCGATCCTCATCGCGATCGTCTCTGCGGTCACTCACATCATCCCGATCGTTCTGGTTGTGTTCGCGATCCTCATCGTGATCGGCATTACTGTAGTCTGGATTAAACCAAACGTCAGAAATGTCTTCCCGGTTTTCAAATCTAAAACCCATGAAAAATCCCCCCTCTCTTTCTCAAAATCGCAGGGCTAAAATTAACCTTGCCCTATATCGTATGATTTTTCGTATTCGCTTGTATAGTTTGTGTTACTAGGGTGAATGAAAGAAAGAAAAAAATAACGGAAAATTTACATTTATCCCGGTTTTTAAAGAATTTCCCTTTATTATCAATAAATTTAAAATGGCTGCTACTTTAACATTTTCACTTTTCGAACTTTTGTTCTATTTATTCCCAATCTGTTACTCCCTGCCAATTCCCAGTATATTTAGCATGTTTGTTTTTGTATCAGATAATAGGCATGTCCCTATATAAATCAAACTTAATCCCTCAGCACGTTTAAGCCACCTGCTTCTTTGTCCATACTGCTCTTAAAAGAACAGGCAAAGGAGCGAGAAACATGGAAAAAGGATTGACGATTACCGATAATCACGGATGGACACTGGAACAGCTGAAGGCCTATGAGAAAACGGTCAAAAAGGCTTCTATGGCCAAGCGTGTAGCTGTAATCCGGCTCATAATGGAGGGCTATTATGCGTGTGAAGCCTCCAAGCTGCTGAATGTCCACCGGGATACGATTTCAGCTTATGTCAGGAATTTCAATCGGGGCGGGATGGACGCACTGCTTCACCGGGGGTCTTCACCGGGAAAACCGCCTCTTTTGTCGCCAGAACAAGAAGCAGAAGTCAGACAGATGATCGAGCACAGTACACCGGCTGAAGAAGGCTTCGGCTGTAAATCGAGCTGGGATACGCGTATTTTGAAGCATGTCTTAGAAGAAAAATACGCCATCACGATGACCCGAATGGGCATTGGGAAGATGCTGAAACGCTGGGGATTCAGCTACACCCGCCCGACGTATACATTAAGGCCGATCCCAGGAAGCAGGCCGCCTTTCAAAAAGAGCTGGACATGATAAAAAAAACGCGACAGACAAGCTAGTCTTCTTATATGAAGACGAAAGCCATATCCGTGATTACCAGGCCTTGCGCTCCACCTGGAGTCCCAAAGGAAAACAAAAACAAGTCCCCACGTACGGCCACCATGCGTCTGTCAGCTTGTTTGGCTGTGTCAACGTTCAAAATGGCGAGTTTTTCTGTATGGAGAAAGAACAATGCAGCGCGCAGACATTTCTGGTGTTTCTCCGTGTTCTGGAGGTGTATAAAGAACGGCATCTCGTCATGATCCTGGACAATGACCGGATTCATCACGCCAAGCTGTTGAACCCCTTTTTAGAAGAGAATGAACACCGTCTCACGCTGCTTTTCCTGCCGCTGTATTCTCCCCAGCTAAATGCCGTCGAGCGTATTTGGGGCTGGTTAAAAGGAAGCGTGATCACTAATCGGTTCCACGCCACTCAAGAAGACATCCGGGCATCCGTTCGTTCATTTGTGGACTATCTGGACACCTGCCCGGAGAAGGTGCTTCAGCGAATTGGGTCGTTAGCTTTGTTGAAAGATTAAGTTGTACTTATATAGACATCTAAAAGAAGCAGTGGAATAACATCCCATTTAAGCGAATGTAGTCTTGTGGTGCTGATGATGGGACGAAATTAAATATCATCAAGCAAAACGCAGATAAACATCTGATATCAGCAATGTATTACATCTTGCAAACAGCAAGAAGCACGCATTATCAAGGTTTGATTCGTCTGCCTTGAAAGGGATAGAGTTTTTGTTTAATTACAAGAAAAAACTGTGGAGTATTGTACTTAAAGTAATGGGTGGGTTCCTTAAATATCCTGCTTCCAACCCAAGCGGCTTTTTTTATTGAACTAAAGCGAAAGTATCCGTTGGTAACACGTTCAAAATCATTTAGGGTGAATGGAGATTTATTCTTTGAAAATAGGACGATGCGAACTTTATTCCTTTCAGCTGTTAAAATCGAAAAAAAATTAAGTACTATTATTTTCTTGTCCTAAAAGTATAATCAGGAATGGGGGGCGGAATGATTATTTTAGAAGCTGGAGATACTGCGTTAGTTATTTCGCAAACGCTAATTGGGGCCGATAAAACGGATTCGGAATATTCAATGGATAGAAGGTTGACATATGTGTTTAAGAAAAATTTACAGGGTGAACGGCTTTGTGCAATCGAAAACTCATATGGTACAGAGCTAATCAATATTTAACAAAGATGATTTATCCTCTTAAACTATTTATTGTAGAGAGCATTCTGGAAATTGATCTTATTTCGTTAGAATCAAAAAATCGAATATCAAACACTTTATGTTTAGTGTCTGATACTCGGATTACAGTTTAATTATCTATTATGACTTTTATCTCAAGGTTTTTAATACGCCACTCCAAGCGTTAACCTGGTCAAGCATTGCATTAACATTATCAAGATGTAATTCAGCTGGTTTGAACACAGTCCCGTTTTCAAAATCTGTAAATAAGGACAGTGTAGGATGTACACGAACATCAGCAATCATTAATTCACCCATGATTCCACGCAAATGTTCAGCTGCACGAGCTCCACCGGTTGAACCATAGCTTACGATGCCTGCTGCCTTGTTATTCCATGCTTCACGAGCAAAATCAAGTGCATTTTTTAATACCCCTGTAATGCTGTGATTGTATTCTTGAACGATGAACACAAATCCATCCAAATTAGCAAGTTTTTCATTCCATGCTGCAATTCCTGGTTCTGATCCATCGGTTGTTCCTAAAAACGGAAGATTGTAATCAGCAATGTCTACAATTTCATAATTGGCGTCTCCACGTTTGTCAGCAATTTCTTTTACCCAATCTCCTACTTGTGGGCTTACACGTCCTTGACGTGTGCTGCCTAAAATGATTCCGATATTTAACTTTTCAGTTGCCATTGTTTCTTCCTCCTTTGTCGTTTTCCCGAATAGTTTGTCTAACCAACTCATTTTTCACACCACCTAAAATTTTTTGCAAATCACTTACTTGTTTCTTTCCTAACAATCGGAGCAATCTCCGTCGCCAACAACTCAATGCCCTCGGCTACATTCTTAAACGGTAAACCACCTATATCTATCTGTGCCATGAAACGTTGATGCCCAAAAAGCTCATGCTGACGAAGGATTTTCTCGACTATTTGTTGCGGGCTGCCTACGAATAAGGCAGTATCTGGACTAGTCATTTGTTCGAAATCTGCTTTTGACATCCTAAACCCCATCCCTCGCTGACGATTAACGTATGACCAATAATTTGAATAATAGGGATAGAACTCGTTCTGAGCTTGTTGGGTTGTCTTTGAAAAATACCCATGACCAGTCACACCGACCTTGAGATCTTCCATAGTATGTCCAACCTCATTGCCAGATTTACGATATAAGTCCACCAGTGGTTTAAACCGCACAGGATCTCCGCCGAGGATAGCTAAAGCCATCCCAACACCTAATCTGCCAGCACGTGCTGCACTTTCTGGTGTTCCTCCAACGCCAACCCATATAGGTAACTTCTTCTGTATAGGCCGGGGTGCAATCTCAGCATTCCTTAATGACGGGCGAAAGTGACCATCCCATGTAACTCTCTCGTTTTCATTAAGCGTTAAAAATAACTCGATATTTTCCGAAAACAAGGCGTCATAGTCGTTTGTGTCATAACCGAAAAGAGGGAAGGATTCTACAAACGCACCACGCCCTGCAATTATTTCTGTACGCCCATTTGAAAGCAAATCCAATGTAGCAAAGTCTTCGAACAGACGAACAGGGTCAACAGTGCTTAACACTGTGGTCGCACTTGTCAATTTTATTTGTTTGGTTATTTGGGCTATAGCAGCTAAAACAATAGGAGGAGCAGAAGTGGCATAGTCTAATCGGTGATGTTCGCCTATACCAAAGACGTCCAGTCCAGCTTCATCAGCTAGTTTTGCTGCCTCGATTATCTCTTTAATTCTTTGATGGGTACTAATTGTTTTTCCTGTATGTGGTTCTGGACCTATATCTCCAAGTGTATAAAGACCAATTTCAATTCCTGAATCTTTTCCCTCTTCTTCTTTCATCGCTGGTTTTCCCCTTGTTTAAAATTTAAGGTATAATTTTCTGGTTTCCTCGCTTAGCAGAATTAAAATTCCTTCAGTTGTTAAGCTGTAAAACCAGGTGAGTGCTATGCTGTTAAACCAATAGCTGAATGTGATTTCCTGAAGGATCTACCGTTACAAAGGAACCGTTTTCCTCGATAATGTCCGCACCTATACTTTTCAAGTTAGCGACAATAGCACTTCTTGATGCCTCATTTGGCAGAATTAATGTAAATGATTCAAGCCCCACACCGTTTACAGGGGGAGTAGGCGCACCCACGCCATTCCATGTATTTAAGCCAATATGGTGATGGTATTTACCAGTGGAAATGAAAAGTGCCTGATTCCCATATCGGTTCACCACTTCAAAGCCAAGCCCCTTGGTGTAAAATTCTTCTGTCTTTCTTAATTCTGATACATGCAAATGAATATGCCCCATAACAGTACCTGCAGGTAGGCCTTTCCATGACTGTTGTTTGCCGATGGAAAGAAGATCAACAAAATCCAATGGATCAACCGCCATGGCTACTTCATTATTCTGCCAGCTCCACTGGGATGGATCACGGTCTACATAGATTTCAATTCCATTTCCATCGGGGTCTGATAAATAAAGAGCTTCACTTACTAAATGATCTGATGAACCGACACGTAAACCGATTTCTGTAAAATGCTGTACGATTTTTGCCAAATCCGAGCGTTTCGGTAAAAGAAGAGCAAAGTGATACAGGCCGGTTGTCTGCGGCTGTTTTGGCACCACGCTGTCTGGCTGTTCAATGGATAATAAAGCAGTTTTCCCATCCGCGGTTAAATCGACTTTGTTATTCGTCTGTTCCAATACCTTGAACCCGATAACTTCCCGGTAAAATGATACTGCCCGATCCAAATTTTGTACTTTTAGATTGACCTGCCCAACAAATGTATTAGGTTCTTGATGAAAATTCATATGTAGCTGCCTCCTGTTTCTCTTAATTAAACTTCTCTTGAACGAAAAAGAACGTTATCTACAGCGAATAAAGATTTTTTAGCTATAGCAAGATAGATCGCGATGACCACTAGGGCCAAATCAAATTCATAACCAGCCATTTGTCCGTTTCCAAGAAATCCAGCAGCCAGTTTTACTTTTACTATTGCAACAGCCAAAATAACAGCAAATAAAATAGCAATTACTCTTGTTCCTGCTCCTAATATCATTGCAAGACCGCCAATTAATTCAATGATTGCGACGAGGTATGCGGTGAAGCCTGGAAGACCTAGGCTTTCAAAAAATCCAGCCGTATTTTCAATTCCTCCTTGAAATTTTGCTAATCCATGTACAAAGAATGTAATGCCCAAAAATATTCTCAGAATCAATGCACCAATTTCACTATTTCTCCCCATCTTATCTTTACACTCCTAAAAAAAATATTTTGTTCCTAATAAAAAGAAACTGCAGTTTAAAGTGATTTTTGTTATTTGATTACTTTATGTAACTTATTATATTTATGTAATTTCATTACGTCAAGTAAGTTTTTGATTAAAAGTAATTTAATTATTTTTAATCTGGTTATAATAGAGACAAGGAGTGATCAAAATGGATAAATTGATTTGTCCACGATTTGAAAAAGCCATGGGTTTACTGAGCCATAGATGGACGGGCATGATTATTTACCAGCTGCTGTCTGGTCCGCAGCGTTTTTGCAGCATTAAATCAGCAGTAGGTGTTAGCGGCAAAGTGCTTACAGAGAGGTTAAAGGATTTGGAAAGCGAAGGAATCGTAAAACGCGATGTCTATCCGGAAACCCCAGTTCGAATTGAATACTCGCTGACTGAAAAGGGGTTAGGATTAGAACCTCTAATGAGAGATATAGAAAAATGGTCACAAAACTGGTTGGAAGCATAAAATCCACTCGTTTGTTAATTAAACTGCATGATTAGATATTTCTTATTTGGAGCAATTAAGCACTCGTTAAACGAGTACTTTTTTAGTAGAGCTATTATTTTGGGTAAAAAATGCTGTAAGAGAATGTGTCAAATGATTAATTGTTATTGAACAAACCTGCCCGTTAGCCATCCATACAGCGCAAGCACTGCACCACGGATTATGTAAGGAACCCCGTTCTTACAGGGGAATTTAATTAAGAACATCAATCACATTCTTTAACGGAGCCATAAGAAAAAATCATGTACATCATCAGGGTTTTTGATCAATCTTTATTATAAATTACCAAACTTTACTCAAAATCCACACTAAGCAAGCATGATGTTAAAAATGCAAAAAGACCGGCACCAAAAGGGTGCCGGTCTGAATAATCATTCATAGCATGTAAGCCGCCTTTGCCGTTGAATAGAAGAAATTTTTAAACAACCACTCCTCAAAGCGGTTGTTCGCAGAAGCCTTCCTGCCTGTCCTCATTGGTCAGAAAACGAATATTCCGGATTCAATTTAAAACTCGCTGTTATAGCTTAAAGGTTAAAACTTTATATCGTGACGTACAATGCAGCTTGTATTTATATATTGCATTGTTGGATCGTTATATTCAATGGTAGTTGTTGCCCTGAATTCCTGAATCCTTCCTCACGGCAAAAGCCTTTCGGAGCTTGTCATTCGGGAAGCGTTTTGAGCGACTGATTCAGCCTTTATCTAAACCGGCGGGCTGCCATGGCGGCTAAGCAACGGGCCAATAGCACACGGCTGAAGAAGGTTTGTTCAACCTAGGTGTCTTCTTTCAAGCAGGTTTTTGGATAGGTTTGTACCTATATGCGAACCTTGATTTCTTAAAACACAGGTTGCACTCAACCTTCATAAGTCCACTCATTTATAGATACGGTTCAATGTTTGAGGCTGGGGATCGATGTTGTTACTTGCATAGTGAGAACCACTGTACAATGTATAGAAGAAACAAAATAATAAGAGCGGTTGTCCTGAAGGACAACCGCTCTTATTAATGGCTGCGTTATAGTGTTCCAAGATGTTCACGTTTTATTCGTACACTCAATCATCCGATAGGGATGGATTTAATGGAGAACACAAATTTAGTAAATAAATCCATTATTAAAAAGGTATTGCTATATAAATAAAGATGAGTTATATTATTAATCCGTCGTTAAAACAACGGCAAAAAAATAATGAAATTCAAATATAGGTATTAATTATTTTAATATAATTATTTTTAAATCAGTATTGACTTTTCGTTTCTGATTATGTTATATTAATCGTCTGCCATTAATAAAGATGGCATGGGAAAAATGAATTTGATTCTGCATCAATGATTTATTGGGATAATAATTTCAATGAAAGTTATTGACTTTTGAATCACTACATGATATGATCATTTAGTTGCCTTTAACGGCGCTGAATGAAATTGATCTTTGAAAACTGAACAAAATCAATAAAAACGTCAACGTTTTAAGCAAGAAACTTCTATTACAGATGCTCGTCATCTGAATAGAAACAAATGAGCAAGTCAAACACTTTTTGGAGAGTTTGATCCTGGCTCAGGACGAACGCTGGCGGCGTGCCTAATACATGCAAGTCGAGC
>NZ_JANAVL010000046.1:0-6978 GCF_024213455.1 Domibacillus sp. A3M-37
TGTCAAGGGAGATGGCCTGCCACCTTTTTTGGCAGACTGGCTTCCGTCAAGGTCTGATGAATTATAATCTCATAAAAATAAACAAGAAGCAGATTCCCCTACTCTTTTAAGGCAATATAAACACCTAAAACGTTGCATTTGGAAGCAGAACTCTTTATTTAAAGAAGACTGTTCAGAACAGTCTTCTTTTGTTGAAATCGCGGAGGAGATTTCCCCTTAATTCTAAGCTCATTGGACTGTAAGAATTCTTACTTTTACATACATTGGAGGTGGGATAAGCTCCTTTCCAGCTATGAATCATAGCATGTAAAGGGCTAGATATTTTTTCAAGGGAAGCAGGTGAAAACATGGATAATATGACTTTTTAGAAAGGATGTTTTGAATGAAAAACTTTACTACTATCCCCGGGCCGAAAACATATGGCCCGTTAGGCAATATCCCATTAATCGATAAAGATAAACCAACTTTATCGTTTACGAAACTTGCAGAAGAATATGGACCCATCTTTCAATTAGAATTTCCGGCAGGTAAGCATGTAATGGTTTCCGGTCATGAACTGGCCGCAGAGGTATGTGATGAATCCCGCTTCTATAAAAGTGTGGGTGGGGCTTTAAAAAAGATTCGCCCTTTTGTGGGAGACGGCTTATTTACCAGCCGGACCCATGAATCAAACTGGAGAAAAGCCCATAACATTCTTATACCTACATTCAGCCAGCGGGCGATGAAAGATTACCATGACATGATGGTTGATATTGCCGTCCAGCTTGTTCAAAAATGGGCGCGGCTCAATCCGAATGAAATGATTGATGTGCCGGAAGATATGACCCGCCTGACGCTGGATACAATTGGGTTGTGCGGATTTAACTATTTGTTTAACAGCTATTACAGAGAAACACCGCATCCCTTCATTACAAGCATGGTGCGGGCTCTTGACGAGGCAATGCATCAATTACAGCGCCTGGATGTTCAGGACAAGCTTATGCTCCGGACAAAACGCCAATTTCAGCACGATATTCAAACGATGTTTAGCTTAGTCGACAACATGATTGCAGAGCGTAAAGCCCATGGAAATCAAACGCAGCGCCATTAAGCTAGTTCCATGCCTGAAAACGGACGTTTTTTCCATCCACCTTTCAGAAGGTCTACACTGAGCAACATTTTTTACCGGATATTCCTCTTAGGGTTGGACGGGGTTTTGGTTTTGGTTGCACGGGGCGGAACTCCATTCCCTCGAGAGTTGGCTGCCTGTTTTACCGTGTTTGTGATGTTATGAAGCACCTCACCCACATCCTGGGCAGATTCCAGCAGCGGATCGACTGTCCGCATTTTATGTTTGGCATCGACCGTTACCTCATTGGCTGTATGGATCAGCTTACTGGATTCTTGTGTCAGGCCATGTACCGCATTCCTCACCTCAACAAGGGTACGGTTGGTTTCGCCCAGCGTGACCACTCCCTTTTGAAACAGCCTGATTAAAAATACAACCAGCAAGATGAAGGCTATAGCGATGGCAGCAACACTGAATTCAATAATCATAAAAAGAAACCCTCCCTTTTTACGATTTTATGTACAAGCCCTGCAGATATTCCTTTCTTATACACTTGATGATCGCTCCCCTTTTCAGCTTCTCCTTATAACTTTTCATACAGAAACAAAAAATACGAAAATTGCTTCCCGTTACATTCGGAAAACAGTATTCGTATACGACTTAAATATAAAGTTTGTGTAACACGTCCATACTTCAGGTGAAATGGAGTGAATACACGATTAATTAATTCTAAGCTTCACGATCCCATCTGATGTAGATGTGATTGTGTTTACATGACCATCGTTATCTGGTGTATAAATGTCTGCACTTGCAGGAAGGTCTTCGACAGGCGCTTTCCAGGCAGTAATTGCTGGCTGATGATTAGTGTCAATGGTTTCGCTTGGAGGAGTCTCGTTGTTTTGAACGATCCCGCTCTGTTTTACTTTATCGGTTACACTATGAACCACTTCACCTACATCCTGGGCAGATTCTAACAACGGATCAAGGAATTTAATTTTACTTTGGATATCGACTGTGACCTGTTCGGCGGAATGGATCAACCTTTGTGATTCTACTGTCAGGCTGTTGACGCTATTTTTCAATTCCGCAATTGTGAGCTGGGTTTCCCCGAGTGTTTGGATTAATTTAGCAGCCACACAAACAAAAGCAGCTGACGCGCTGGCTACGCTGATCTTAATAATCACTAAGCTTCACCTTCCTTCCCTTTATTTAACCTTATGTATTGGCCGTAAGCTATATTCCACTAGTTACAGGCGGCTGGTTCAAACTTGTCAGTTCCGCGGAGAACAAGGTTCTTCTTCCACTAACCTGCCGTCTATATTTTTCATTTGAATTAGATAGCTTGTTTTTTACATTAACACGCGTTGCAGCTACTCAGGCCAGGCTGAACAGCTACGCTTTTTTTGACAGCGGCTTCATCGCAGGACATATGGACTTTCCAAGATATGATACACTTTTCTGTTTTTTGATTTAATTAAAGAAATAATGTTAATACTTGTTGTTGAGAAAGGGGTGGAGACTCTTTGCCAAATGAAAGTAACAAGGATTCAACAGAATCTGAATTACAAATGAGTGACGATCAACTATTAATGATAGCTAAAAAAACATACGAGCACGTAAAGGTAATTAAAAAGGAAGAGGAAGAATAAAAAGGCCGTAAATGGTCCTGTTTATAAATGCATCTATGCCGCTGGATTTGTAATGGAACAATTGATGGGAATATCCTGCGCAGCTTCAAAAATCGCGCACATCTGTAGAAAAAATGAGAAAGAAAGGTGTGGTCAGTATGAGTGAAGAAAAAAAGTGCCGGGATTCATTCGTAGTAAAAACCAGTGTCGTATTGCCTCCAGATACGAATAATCATGGTACCTTGTTTGGAGGCAAGCTAATGGCTTATATAGATGATATAGCCTCCATCGCCTCCATGCGTCATTCTCGAAGAAGCACAGTAACGGCTTCGACTGATTCTGTTGACTTTCTCCATCCCATTTATGAAGGGAACGCGGTTTGCCTTGAGGCATTTGTAACTTATACAGGCCGCACCTCAATGGAAGTATTCGTGAAAGTCATTGCAGAGGATTTATTAACGGGAGAACGGAATGTATGCGCACTTTCTTTTTTAACCATGGTTGCTCTCGATGAAAATGGGAATACCACACCCGTTCCCCAGGTGGTCCCTGAAACAAATATGGAAAAAGGGTTATTTAATACAGCAGCAGAAAGAGCCGAAAACCGCAAAAGAAGAAGAAAAGAAAGCGACAGCCTGGCAAAGGATTTTGGTACCGGTTTACCCTGGTAAAAAAAGATGCTTTAGATTAAGCATCCTTTTTTACCAAGGTATCTATGATTAACATTTTTTTGATATTTACCGAGTATCAAATGCTAGAAAAAATACGCCGTTTTGACTTGATGGGATTATGCTTTATCACTTAAAATCATTTTTTTATTAATGGTTTGTACCTGTCTTAGTAAAAATAATTTGATGGAAATATATTACGTAAGCTTTAATAGTTCCTAGCAGCATATAAATAAAAAGCCATCCAATAAAGAACAGCTTCACACTTTCATACTAAATCACTGGAATGTTTTCAAGTTGATCAATACTTATAATATTATATTCTTCTTTATGGAAAGCGGACAATTCTTTAAAGTGTTCACCTGCTATTATCTGTGCATTGTGCAAACTGTCAGACTCAAACTGAGATATTTCAATCTTTTCATTAACAGTATAAACTACGATAAATTTTAACATGATGTCTATTCACTCTCCTGTTAATTGTTATGTAATGCTAATCATATCCACACATGAATGTCTCGGCCATCTCCCTCACATGCATTCACCTCTTGCAATCCTATTCCATCTTGACACGCAACAACGTTACACCGTACAACTGTTCCCTCTTCATAAATAACCTTAATCATATTACTCATAGTATCCAGCCTCTACAAATGATCCATCCTCATTCATCATATGTACGCCATGCATAAATAAAATATACTCATCGTACATATCAGCAAGCATACGAACCGTGTAAGCTGCTTTCTCCTTATCTTCACCCTCTTGCATATGTTCCGTTTTCATCCTTTTTTGCTGTCATAAAAACCTCCTGTTTTCATTCATTATATTGTATTAAATAAAACGTAAATATCTAAAACGTTACATTAAGGTTACTTGTTATATAGAAAAAAAGCGCCCTCCCTTCAATATCAAAGGATAGAGCCTGTTTTGTTTATCGGTTATGAATGCAACATAATAATAATTATGTCTCACATTCTTGAGCTAAAGAGTGCGTTAGTTCAAGATTGTATTAAACAATATTATTGTTTTTCAAATGACTTATTTTAAATGTTCACTTTGTTTAACCAAATCTTCAGAACCACCAAAAGTGATATTGTGCAATTGCATAATGCCCTCTAATATCTCATTATCGGGAATCGATTTAAATGAGTGTACTTAACATTCAAATAATTCACTTTCCTTTCTTGTAAACATCTTTAATGTAATTATTCTGCGATACATATAGACAATCCTTCTTCAACTAACCTGCTCGTTAGCCATCCATGCAGCGCAAGTACTGCACCGCAGATTATGTAAGGAACCCCGTTCTTATATGGGAGTTTGGTCACATTTCCAGCAAGATTCTTACAGCGTGAATTCATTCTCATATTTCATCGAAATGTTGCATGCCTTTTATTTTGAAAGTGCCTCTTTCACAACTTCGGCACCAATGTCATTTCACCAAATCGTTGATTTAAAAGTCATTTTCCGGCATTGTTTGGTGGAACGCTGTGTCAAATACCGCTACAGCCGGCACATTTGGCCCAATTGCTGAAACCAATACAGCAATTTTATTTGCGGAGGGGCGGAGCAAGGAGTTTGCTTAAAAAAAGGCCAGATCAGCATAAAAGCTGATCTGGCCTTTTGTCATAAAGTAAGCTGTGCTGCTATTTTGGCTGTTACGTATTTTGCACTTGTTTTGTTGTCCAAGATTCCACATTCCAAATGTCCGTGGCAATATCCTGATAAAACTCAGACTCATGGGAAATCAAGAGAATGCTTCCTTTGTACTCTTTAAGCGCCCGCTTTAATTCATTTTTCGCATCAACATCCAAATGGTTGGTCGGTTCATCAAAAACGAGAACATTGCTTTCCCGGTTCATCAGTTTACAAAGCCGCACTTTTGCTTTTTCGCCGCCGCTCAGTACGGATATTTTACTTTCAATGTGTTTTCTCGTTAGTCCGCATCTTGCTAATGCCGCCCGAACTTCGCCTTGCGTTAAACTCGGAAATTCATTCAGCACTTCTTCAATGCACGTGTTATGGTTTTCTTTTTTTACTTCTTGTTCAAAATAACCGATATACTGGTAGTCTCCCCGCTCTACGCTTCCGGAAAGAGGGTTGATTTCACCGAGTATGCTTTTTAACAAAGTGGTTTTTCCGATTCCGTTTGCTCCAACTAGAGCAATTTTTTGGCCACGGTCCATCAAAAGGTCAAGCGGCTTGGAAAGAGGGTTATCGTAGCCGATCACTAACTTTTCCGTTTGGAAAATCAGCTTCCCAGATGTTCTGGCTTCTTTAAAACGAAAATCAGGCTTTGGCCGGTCTCCTGCCACTTCAATAATATCCATTTTATCCAGCTTTTTTTGCCGGGACATCGCCAGGCTGCTTGTTGAAGCACGCGCTTTGTTTCTTGCCACAAAATCTTTTAAATTGGCGATTTCCTGCTGCTGCTTTTTAGAGGCTGCTTCTACTTGCAGTTTTTTTGCTTCATATACTTTTAAAAAGTTATGGTAGTCTCCAACGTAGCGGGTTAATTCTTTGTTTTCCAAATGATAAATAATGTTTACAACACTGTTTAAAAAAGGAATGTCATGAGAGATCAGAAGAAACGCATTTTCATAGTTCAGCAAATAGCGTTTTAACCATTCAATATGCACTTCATCCAAATAGTTGGTTGGCTCATCGAGAAGTAAAATATCCGGTTTTTCAAGAAGAAGCTTAGCAAGAAGAACTTTTGTCCGCTGCCCTCCGCTTAAATCATATACATCTTTTTCAAGCCCTATCCCGTCTAAGCCGAGCCCTCTCGCTACTTCTTCCACTTTTGTATCAATCGTGTAAAAATCATTGGTTGTCAATGTATCTTGAAGCGTCCCGACTTCATCGAGCATTTTTTCCATTTTTTCCGGACTTACATCGGCCATTTGGCCGTAAATGGCATTAATGGCTGTTTCTATATCAAATAAGTATTGAAAAGCCGTTTTCAGCACATCACGAATCGTTTTTCCTTTTTCTAAAACGGCGTGCTGGTCAAGATAACCGACCCGCTGATTTTTGGACCATTCTACTTTTCCATCATCCGGCTGAATTTGTCCGGTAATAATATTCATAAACGTCGATTTGCCTTCGCCATTAGCGCCGACTAATCCAATATGTTCCCCTTTTAACAAACGAAAAGATACATTTTGAAAAATAATGCGGTCACCAAAATCATGACTTAAATCTGTTACCGTTAGGATACTCAATTATCGTTTCCTCATTTCGTTTCAAAATTTCCATTAAATTTTGATTATATCACACTGGTCTGCTTTCAATCAAGAATTCGCATCCGAGAAACTGGATTGTCCACACTAAATCAAATAGCTTACCTGTAATGGATTCATCAATACCCTTACATATTTCATCGAATTTAGCATTGTATAATTTATAATCATGTAAACTGGCTACAAAACAAACTTCAATTAAAATACGTTTTTTATTCGTATTATTTAGAAAACCATTAATGGAGGACGCAAGGGTGGACAAAATAGCCGTCCTTAAGGAATCATGATAATTCATAAAGAAGAGAATGCTTATAGGTGCTGCACCCCTAAAGTTAGAGTTAAAAATCTAACTTTAGGGGTGTTTTTTCTATGGTGAAATACAGCGAAGA
>NZ_JANAVL010000047.1:0-6408 GCF_024213455.1 Domibacillus sp. A3M-37
TCGACTAATGCCTGGTTAAATTCCTGCTGTTTCTTGGCATCTTCTCTTAAGAATTGAATGGCTTCTCGCATTTTCTGAAGCTCTTCTGCCAGCATTTCGTCTGGTCCCTTTTCTGGAAGTGGCTGAAAGGATTCTCCACCTGTCGCAAAATAATGGTTAATTTGCTTAATTGAATAGTTTTGCTGCCGGTGCATCTGTTTAATTGATTTCATTTTCTCTAACGCTTCATGGCTAAATACGTTATAGCCACTTTCATTTTTAGTGAGGGGAATATGTTCTCGAAGTTCTTTCATCCAGTTACGAATAACGTTTGGGGATTCATTTAAGAGAGTAGCCACTTCTTTTACCGTAAATTCTGTTTTACCTTGATTATTATCAAGGTTTTTATCACCTTGATAAATACTTTTATCCATGTTAGCACCTACCTTCTAAACCTAGGTAAAAACCTAGATATTCTTAATACTAAGGGTTGATATTCATTATTATCAAGGTTCATACTGACGTTTCAACCTAGATATTTATTTAGGTATGGATTTATCGACTATTTTTCGATTACTAAGGTTTTGCTGCTTTAAATACAGACGGTTTTCAAGTCGATAATAAAACCGTCTTGCTCAATTTCCTGCTACCTTGATTAAAGCAGCTAGACGATCAATGATGACTGTACCTCATTAGAAATCTGTAAGATTATCAAATGGTGTGAGCTGCCCATTAATCAAGACCTCAATAACTTCATGTTCAGGATCCACCGTTAATTTATATACATGAGGTTTGCTTACATCATCTTGTAGATTCGTTTCATCTAGCTTTACTTTTACGGTATCTCCTTGAACCTCAAGATCAGTGGTTACTTTTCCTGCTGTACGATAAACAATATAAGAGGTATAAATATCCTCACCACCGCCAATTAATTGAAGCGTATAATTCGATTCAATTTTATCTTGCACATCATCTGGAACGTTTGCAATTTCGCTAAAGCTTAACGTCGATCCATTACAAGCAGCTAAAATAGATAATGTAAGTAGTGAGAAACAAAACAATATTCTTTTCAATGAATTCCCTGCCTTCTGTTCAAATAATAGTTAAACGAATTTTAAAAGCTATAAGCTACGTTATGCTTTCAAAGTGAGAAAAGAGCATAAGGAAAACATGACCCCACTTTCCGTGTGGTACTAGGCAGAGCCTAGTGTTTTCATGGGTACACGAAATTTCCGTTTTGGCAAAAAATTTGACAGCAAATTTCAGCCAAATGGCAAATTTTTTGACACCTAAAATACTGCCTTACCGTTCAAAAAAGAACGACAAAGAACAGCATTTGCTAAAAAAAGACACCGTTCTTTTCAGAAGCAGACACAATGGCTGCCTGCATTTTTCGACTTTCCTGCAGACCGGTTTTCTCTTTTTTCTAGCAACGGTTTTCTGATGGATCAGTATGGAATTTCTTCGCTCACATAGCCCAGATCCCGTTCTTCCTTCGCCATCAATTCTTGAATTTCTGTACGCCAATTTTGTCTGCTGCCTGCTGATTCTTCTTGCTGATCTTCAAGCCAATTAAAGATAGACGGGTGGCTAGAAAATGTCTCCTGACGCTTCTGGTAGGTAAACATTTTAAGCAAGGTTCCGTAGAAATAGCCTTTAAAATCCTTCCGGATTTTCCGGTGTTTCAGTGCATAGACAGACTGTTTGAGCGCATCAATGACTAATTCCGTGTACTGTTCCAATTCGTGCAGCAAATCAAACTGGCGATAGACAAAGGCTGCTTTTTTCCAAAGGTCATGAATATCTTCTGCATCATCAAAGAAAGGCTTCGCCGTTTTCACAAATTCACCTGGAACCACTTTCGGTGTAAAAGATGAATTCAGACGATCCTTCTTACGTAAGATCTTTAAAAGATTTTTATTAAAAGATAGCCTCTGTTAAACTTTACTGTTGATTTTTATTCAAAAGAAAAGACCGAGAATTGTCCCCGGTCTTTTTGTGTTTCTTGTTAAACTAACGCCCCCGTTAGCCATCCATGCAACAACAACCACTGCACCACAGATTATATAAGGAAACTCGTTCTTACATGGGAGTTCAACAAGCACCAGTTATTTATTTTGTCGTTACTGATTCATTTATTAACTTGCAAAGGTAGCCGACTATGTATTCTCTACGTGTCGTTTCTTCAATATCGTTATTTTCTACAAGGTCGTCTATCCCTTTATTAATAGCTTCCCATAAAGGTGTGCCTTCAAATTGTTCATACGGATATGACATACCAATGTATACCTCCTCAGCTTACCATCAGCTTCTTTGGTTTTTCGCTTCTCGTTTTGACCAGAACCAAACACCTACCCAATAACAGAGTGTAAAAATTCCAAAACGAATAGGAAAATCAGCATCCAACCGATGCTTATCGTCAAAAATCAGAGTACCTATAATATAAACCACCACAAGTAAAAGGTAGTCCCGTATTTTAGTTTTAAATATAATAACCAACTCCCCCGAATGTAAAACGGTTTCTATTGGGTCCATTTTAGCATTTCTTTTTCAACTAAACTGCTCCTTTAGTTTAACAAGAAATCAACATTGTTCTTTAACAGAGCTTTATTTTTAGAATCGTGGCGACCGTCTTCTGAGCGGCACTATCGTAAACGTTGATTCGAGCAGCTTTTTCGCGCTTTCTTCCTGGCCGGATTGCTTATGTAAATACTCCGCGTGTAAATCAACGACATAGCTTACTTGGGCATTCGTCATTCTCTCGTAAGGTCTGAGCCGCTTGTCGCGGTAGCCGTACTTGATGAACGCCTTGTTATGCCGGTCGTATTGCATGTATCGATTGCAGTACAGATAATTCAGCGTTCCATGATCGGGGTCAATTAAGTTATAGACGTCCTTATCAATTTCGCGGAAATACAGCGGATCGCCGTCTTCCAATCTCCGTAAAACTTCCGTTTGTGCTTCTAAATAACTCATAGCCATGCGTAAATTCCTCTTTCTCTCTCTATTAATACGAAATATAGCGTAGCACAACGCCAGGGCGGCCGCATTACCCCCTCGATATTTTAAAATTAGGCTCTGTTAAAGCCCGATGTTGATAAAAGTCCTGCTTGTTCTGTAATAAGCTGCATGGGCGAACTGTTGAGCAAACAGCTAAATTCGTGTTATAATTAAGAATCAAATGTTAGGGAAGGAGACTATCAACTGCCTTTAAAACACATAAAAGAAATGTTAAAAACGCTGTGCTACTACAAAACCGTTGAGATTACCCATACATTCAGCAAGAATGGACAAGCTTTTTTAAAAGCCAGCTGCAAAAAAAACACTGAAACAATACAGTTAACCTTTGTCGAATCCCAAATGATTGAATATTATGACGACATAGAAGAAGCCGCAGCTGTCCTCAAAAAACTAATAAATGAATAGCCGTTTACATGAAACCTCTAAAAAATTATAGAGGCTTTTTTAGTGCACAATTTCGGTCTATTGCTTCAATTATTGCATTCCTCAAAAAATCAACACTAGTGTTTAACAGAGCCTAAAATTATAGCACAAATTTTTTACCATCTTTCTGTAAATATATATAATTTTTTACCACATAGATTTGAACATGACGGCTGTTTTGATGATGCAGCTGCTGAGAGGTACTCCGATATGGGGCTTGGGGAATTTTGCTACACCGAAAAATACGAACATTAAAAGTTAAATAATTAATATTATTCGTATTATATACTTGTGATTCAGCCTGAACGAGCGAAGCGCCATGCATAACGTATTCACTCAAAACATATCACTTGACAGGATCGACTGTTTATAACTGATCTTATGTAAACTTTTATTTAAACGGAACCCTTGCTGTATCAATGTTTGTCGGCTATCGGCTACTTACGCAAAGTTATCAGTAAGTCCTTCCGTTTATGCAAGACGACCCTTAAACCGTTGGTACGACTGCATTCTTCTATGTATATTCGTATGGACTGGCGCGAGTAGCCTGGTGCAGCCGGGTGTGCCAGCGGAAGGACAACCGCTGCATAAGATCGTGCATAAACGCACTACCCGAAAACAACCTCATTTGCGGAAAATTGACGCACACCCCCGGCTTTTTTAGGCGTCGAGGCCAAGACCCTTCACTGCCGATGATTCGGCCCGCTATCGTACTGCATTACGGATTCACCCCGCCAGCAACGGCTATTGTTTCGTTTTCCTCTAACATATACCGCAGCTACCCGTCGCGGCGTTACTCGAATGCATCATCTTACTAATCTCTTTCACAAAAAGATTATTTAGTAGAGACAAAGGCTCAATCCAATACGTTTCTTCGCTCATACTCTATAACATAGATTCAATTATTATAAATTAATTGTGAGAAATTGATTTATATAATTGTTTCGCTATCCTTCTTTAAAGGAGGTGGGTTGATATGAGTCACGTTGCTCATGGACACGGACGCGGCTTTGCATTAGTGGTCGTTCTGTTCATTCTTTTAATCATCATTGGAGCTTCATTCTGCGGTGGCTGGTAATTAATTTAAATAGCTAGCTCCACAGCTCCACGCCACATCCGCTATATCCTGCACTCTACTCACCAGGCGTCATTTCAGCGAAATATTGAATCGCCTAGAAATGGCGCTCTCATCGCCGCGGTATTCCTCCGCGGCCTTTTTTTTGCGTCCGGGATCCGAGGAACATAGAGAACCAATCACGCATATATTAATTTATCTCTTCTTGAATAGGTAATATTTAAAAGCGTTGCTATCATAACGGGTAGCTGCGCTCTTTCACGTTTCTAATACGTATACATACAATGATCAGACCATCTCATCAACTAGGCCCTTACCCCACAGCGCAGATACCTAATTTAAGCGGCTACTGACAGGCCGCTTTTTTTCATAGAAGGTTTACGATTCCACTATAAGCGGGTAACGATTAACATACCTTTGCTTACATACTTTCAACCCACCTATTGCTGCGGATCTTCCGTGGCCTTTTTTGCGTCCGGAATCCGAGGAATATAGCGGCCAAGCCGTACATATATTGATTTGTCTTCTCCTAATGGCACTATTTTCAAGCGTCGCTATCACGTAGCTGCGCTCTTTTACGTTTTCAATATAGTTTAAATTTATTCGTAACGGGCGATAATCTAGGTTAGGGTCTCTGCTGCATTGACCCGCATCCTCATCTTTCTGAGTAGTTTGTACCGCGGAGATTCCCGCGGTCTTTTCTATGCGGTTTTATCTTTCTCCGCAGCGGGTAACGATTAATACGCAACGATGAACGGCACTCATTCGTTGTCCCTTAATCACACGGTTCCTTTATTGCTACGGCGCCCCCGTGGCTTTTTTTGTGCGGTTATTTTCCGCCATAGTGGGCATAATTAGTCGGACCCCATTCGTTGTATAACCGTCTTACCCAAGCCGCGGAGATTCCCTCCTCCCGCGGCTTTTTTACGTGTTCGGCCAGTCGCCCTGGTCTTTGTCCGGATCCCTTCCGTACTCATCGCGCAGCACCTTCTTGATCGAATAATTTACAAGAGCGGTCTTGAATCCTTTATCCTCCGTAAGTGTCATTTCTTTTAATACGGCCTTCACGTTACGCTCCAGATAAACCGTACTACGATCATACTTCTCGTCGAATTTAAGTTTCTTCGTTTTCTGTTCGAATATGTCCCGTAATGTTTCCGGCTGCTTTTTCTTTTTCTTACTCATGGCGATATGCTCCTTCTCTCGTTGATACTGTTAACGTACCACGGAGAATGACGTACACGCAAAACGTAAACGTACGATAAACCCGCGCCAGGGTTGTGTTTCAGACGACCTTGACGCAACTTTACCGCATATGTTTACACGCATATTTGTAGCCAGACGCGGAGAAATTACGCCTCAAATTCTTCCGCAAGCACGCGATCGCCTTTTTTCACCGTCGAGGTCCGACCCTCACGATGCTGATGAAATGAGTCAACTTACTAACTTCTTTCACAAAAAAAAAGATTATCAATAGAGGCAATGGCTTAAGCCAATACGTTTCGCTGTTCATATCTTACAAGATAGATCCAATTATTATAGATCAATTAAAAGATGTTAGAGATATTGATTTATATAATTGCATCGCTATCTTTCTGTAAACGGAGGTGGAATTATATGTGGGGTTTTGGACGTGGTTACGGCGGTGGATACGGCGGCGGTTACGGTGGTCATGGATGCTGTGAAAGACGTGTAGAAGCTGTTGAGTGCTGTGAGCCTAGACGCGGTCACGGCGGCTTTGCGCTGATCGTAGTATTGTTCATTCTTTTAATCATCATCGGTGCTACAATGCACCGCGGCTGCTAATTTAAATGATCCGGCGCCATTATAGCCAATTCCCCCCGGAGTTCTCAATCGCTTAGTAATGGCGCTCCTTTAGAATAGGTCAATTAAAAGACATTGATTTATAT
>NZ_JANAVL010000048.1:0-6296 GCF_024213455.1 Domibacillus sp. A3M-37
ACAACATACTATAAAATTGGTGGAGCCTAGCGGGATCGAACCGCTGACCTCCTGCGTGCAAAGCAGGCGCTCTCCCAGCTGAGCTAAGGCCCCATGTAAAATAATCGGGAAGACAGGATTCGAACCTGCGACCCCTTGGTCCCAAACCAAGTGCTCTACCAAGCTGAGCTACTTCCCGTAAAACGAAAGACCTTATACATAACGGAGCGCCTGAGAGGACTCGAACCTCTAACCGCTTGATTCGTAGTCCAGTACTCTATCCAATGGAGCTACGGGCGCAGAATGCGGGTGAAGAGACTTGAACCCCCCACGCCTTGCAGCGCCAGATCCTAAGTCTAGTGTGTCTGCCAATTCCGCCACGCCCGCATATAATGATGAGCCATGAAGGACTCGAACCTTCGACCCTCTGATTAAAAGTCAGATGCTCTACCAACTGAGCTAATGGCTCGATCTGTGGTGCCAGCAAGAGGACTTGAACCCCCAACCTATTGATTACAATTCAGTTTCTCTATCACTGAACTATTGTGGAATAATTTACATTTACGACAGATATAAAATAATATCACCTTTTAATTTAATTGTCAACATTTTTTAAAAGTATTTATTCATTGGTTTTTCAGCATTTTCTTCTGTCGATTCTTTAGAAGATATCTATTAGAAAAAGTCATCTACTCACCCAGAAATCTAATACATACATCTCCTTAAAATAACTAACGGTTATCGGAAACATGGCATGCAAAGCTACTTGCCTTCCTCTAATCCTATTATGGCATTAACTCCGGCATTAGAAACGATCTTTTGTTACTTTCAACAGATTAACGAAGCTCTTCTACCTTTTCAATTAATAGTCAAAAGAATGGCTGAACAAGTCCTTGCTGAAATTAGACCTGACGCAGGAACACATTTCACCGGTGCTGCTCCCTTATACTTCTGGACTGCACTTAGTACGGGACACAATCACAATGGGAGTTCCGGGAAAAGGAAAAAAGCATTTAAAGGCAGCGTTACCTGGAGCAACTCGATCAGCAGGAGGATCAAAGAGTTACTTCTTTATCAGAAATTGTAACCCATGGAACTTCACGCTGCTGCCCAATACCACTACTAAAATTCGGTACCTGCGCAAATTAACAGTATTACGTATTTATTATTTATCTAATTAGTAGTAAGATAATATTCTAAAAAAAGAAAGAGGTTATCATATGCATTCAACATTATTGCCGACAGAAACAACTAGAACAAAAGCTTTAGTCATCAATGCACTTTTCATCGCGTTAACCGTTGTAGCCACAATGTTCATCAACATAAAGCTCCCAATAATGGGTAACGGCGGCCTAATCCATCTAGGTAACGTGCCTCTTTTTATAGCAGCCTTAATTTACGGCAAAAAAACAGGAGCCATAGCAGGCGCCTTCGGGATGGGCTTGTTCGATCTCCTCTCTGGTTGGGCATTATGGGCACCTTTTACATTCATCATCGTAGGTACCATGGGCTTTTTAGCCGGCCTCATAGCCGAAAAGGTACCCGGCAAAAGGATATTTGTAAATACACTGGCAGTGGTCGCTGCACTGATTATAAAAATCGCAGGCTACTATTTTGCCGAAGTTATCCTTTACGGTAACTGGATACAGCCAATCGGCTCTGTTCCCGGAAACGTTTTGCAAGTTGTAATAGCCGGTATAATTGTAGTACCACTCGTAGGACGCTTAAATAAAAGAGCTAGACAACTATAAAAGGTTTAACAATGCTTAAGCAATCGGCATCAAAAAATTGTACTAAAATAATCCCGCGGGTAAAAAAAGACGATATAACTCGTCTTTTTTTATTTTTTGAACTTATGCTCCGTTAGCCATCCATGCAGCGCAAGCATTGCACCACAGATTATGTAAGGCAACTCGTTCTTACATGGGAGTTGAATAAGTTCACACTTTTTATTGGTTGTTTTGTTTCAACAGAATAAATAACTGTTCAGTCTAATCATATCCAGGCGTTTTTTGGCCATTTTTTAACAACAACTCTAACTGCAAATAAAAAACACATATTAATTTTTTACGCTCAATTCGTTAGTGTTATACAGTGTCTTGCACCTATCTAGCTATATAATTTCTCATTTACGTTGAGAATACCGTTTTCCACTTCCTTGACCCAGCTCCCCTCCGATATCCTGCTGTAAAACAGCTTTCCCCTACACGAGTTACGCAGTTCCTGTTCTACGGCTGCTCCCACTTTTAGTCCTTCACATAATTCCAACGTTGCTTCTGAAGAATATGATTCAAAACCATTGTTTTTTCAGCTCCTCAATAACCGTTAACATTTTTATAAGAGTTTTATATTCAAAGAAAATCTTTCACTAATCGTAATAATTACGAGTTGAAAACATGATATCGATTTCAACATGTAAATTGACATTGATTATAGGAGATTCTTATATTATTCTAATGCAGCTTCTACAAGCTTCCAGGTGTATGGATGACGATCCTCTAAAAATAAATCTCTTGTTGAAAATAAATCAACCAGCACGCCCTTTTTTAGGACCGCCACTCGTTCACACATATATTGCACGGTGGCCATATCATGTGAAATCAATAAATAGGACATATTCAATTCTTTTTTCAATTCTTTCAGCAGGTTTAAAATTTGCGCTTGAATGGATACGTCTAAACTGGATGTCGGTTCGTCACAAATAAGCAAACTTGGCTGAAGACTTATCCCTCTTGCAATCGCTACTCTCTGCCGCTGGCCCCCGCTGAGTTGATGAGGGTACCGGTCGATCAAGCTAGAATGAAGGCCAACCTTTTCAAGGAGAATTTCTGCCATCTTCCTTCTATCTTTTCTTACTTCTTTCAAAAAAGCCGGAATCACTTCTGGATAATTTTCAAGAGGTTCTATTACAGATTTCCAAATAGGCAGTTTTGGATTCAGCGATGCAGACGGATCTTGAAATACGATCTGTACATGACACCTTGCTTTTCTTAGCTCACGGCCCTTTAACTGGTTAAAATCAACGTTATTCAGAATGACTTGTCCAGAATCATATGAATCCAACCCTAAAATCAGCTTAGCAATCGTACTTTTTCCGCTCCCGCTCTCTCCAATTAAACCCAGACATTCACCTTGCTGCAAGAGAAAAGAAACATCGGTCAAAACCCTATTTGACCGATAGGATTTAGAAACTTTTTTAACTTCAAGCATTTGTATAATCTCACTCCTTACCTGTAACATGACACGCCATCCAATGGAAATCTCCTACCGATTGCTTCATTGGCACAATGCTGCATTGTTCAGATGAATGTGGGCATCTTAGAGCAAATGAACAGCCCTGTTCGGCTACAAGTCCTGGCTCCCCTGGTATAGCAGCAAATTTCTCTGGTACTGTTTGACTTAAAACAGGTCTTGCCTTCAGCAGCAGTTTTGTATATGGATGAGCTGGATTTCCCCTGATGCTCTTTGTCAAACCTTTTTCCACGATCTGCCCTCCATACATGACAGCCATCGAATCTGTTCTTTTTAATACATAGCTTAAATTATGGGAAATGAAAAGAACCGCACAATTCAGGTCTTTCTGAAGTTCAGCCAGAAGATCCAATACCCTTTCACCCGTCAGCACATCAAGAGCAGTTGTCGGCTCATCTGCAATAATCAAAGTTGGCTCAAACATTAATGCTGCCGCAAGCGATGCTCTTTGAAGCTGCCCTCCGCTAAGCTGGTGAGGATAGCTGGCAAAGATCCGTTCAGCTGGCAGCTTCACACGTTCAAGCCAAATGAGAGCCTTCTTCTTCGCATCTCGTTTACTGATTTTGTCATGACTGCGAAGCGCTTCGACAAGCTGTTTTCCAATCTTCATAAATGGAGTAAAGCTGCCCTGATAATTTTGAGAAATATAGGCTATCTCTTTTCCACGCAGGCGTCCCATTTCCTTTCCAGAAAGACTTGTGAGCTCCCTGCCGTCGAACTTTATTTGACCTTCTGAAACCTTCAGGGACTTAGGCAACAAACCTAATATAGCGGAAGCTGTCAAACTTTTTCCGCTTCCGCTTTCACCGGCAAGGCCAAGTATTTCACCTGGCCGAATGCTGAAATTCAGCTTTTTAACCAATATGCGTTCTTTTTGCCCATTACCTCCATGCAAGGAAATGGAGAGATTCTTTATGTCCAGCACAGGGGAAGATCGAAAGAAGGCTGCTTCCTTATTCCCGCTTTCTTTTGTAAATTGTTCAGTGAGCTTAAGTACTGTAGCCATCTTGCACCTCCTATTCCTTCGTTACATGCTTTTCACATCTAGCTTGTCCCTTAGTCCTTCTCCAATTAAATTACAAGATAAAACGACAATGAAGATGGCGATTCCCGGGTAGATCATCAATTCAGGGAATGTTTGAAAAAAAGGTCTCCCGTCATTTAACATCGCTCCCCACTCTGGAGCAGGGGGCTGAGCTCCAAGACCGAGATAAGACAAAGAAGAAATAATTAAAATGACTTTACCGACATCAAGGGCTGCGAGCACAAGAACCGGTGAAATGATTTGTGGAAGCAAATGCCTTGTGATAATCCTCCATGTTGGACACCCCCCCACCTTTGCAGCCAATACATATTCTTTTTCGCGTTCTGATAAGACGATGCCTCTGACAACCCTGGTATAGCTGATCCATTTTACCAATACGACAGAAAGCATCAAATTTGGTAAGCTTGGGCCTAAAAACCCCGCAATCGAAATCGCTAAAATAAACTCTGGCAGTGCAATCAGGCCATCAGCCATTCGCATCACAAATGAATCAAAGCGTCCGCCAATATAGCCTGACAGTAAGCCAATGGGAATTCCAATTAGAATCACGGTTGCGATGACCAGCGCTGTAATGCCCAGTGTTGCCTGCGAGCCAATGACAAGTCTAGAAAAAAGGCATCTTCCCATGTGATCTGTCCCTAAAGGATAGGTTAGGCTCGGAGAAGCAAGCCGCTCCGCCATATTTGCTGAAAAAGGATCATTCGGCACAAGAAACGGACCGGTAATTGTCATGATTAAAATAACTGTAAGAAAGAAGAAGCCAAGCAAGGTCAGGGGCTTGATGCTTTTCAGCTGCGCTTGCGAAAAAAAAGAATGTTTTTGCAAAGCATAAGAGATTTTCAAGCGTTTTCCCCCTTTCCTTGCTTAATGCGTGGATCAATCAAATAATAGGATATATCTACCAATAGATTCAGAACTACTACGAATACGCCTGTTAAGAGGACATAGCCTTGAATGACTGGATAATCACGGCTAAAGATCGCATCAACCACCATGCTTCCAAGTCCTGGCCACGAGAATAACATTTCAATGACCACCGCTCCTCCTAGCAAGCTTCCCATGCTTAATCCAAAAACCGTGATCACAGGCAGCAGGGCAGCTCTAAAAGCATGAAACCAAAGAAGCCGCCATTCTTTTACTCCCCTCGCTCTTCCCGCCTGGATGTAATCCTCAGAAAAGCTTTCAAGAAGTCCTGCTCTAAGAAGCCTTGCGTACACAGCCGCTAACGAGAATCCCAAAGCAAAGGAAGGCAAAATCATTTGAGAGAAAGACCCTATTCCTGTTGATGGAAGGATTTGAAGCTTAAAAGCAAAAATGTAAATCAGCATCAATCCAAGCCAAAAGCTTGGAATTGACGCTCCAATAAGTGCAAGGATTCTGCTGATGTGATCTGGCCATTTTCCAGGATATCGGGCGGAGATGATACCAAGAGGAACTGATATGCTCACCATAACCAAAAGTGCACCGGCTGTAAGCTGAACGGTGACCGGCAAGCGTTCCATCATCTCATTCCATACAGGTTTTCCGCTCATGTAGGATGTACCAAGATCCAGCTGAATCAAACCGTGCACCCACTGACCGTACTGAATATAAAGAGGCTGATCAAAGCCAAGTTCACTGCGGAGCTTTTCTTGATCGGCTTCGGTTACCATCATTTCATCCGCATTCAAAATCTCCATAACCGGGTCACCTGGTGCAAGTTTCATTAAACCGAATGTAAAGATAGACAAAACGAATACGACCATCATTAACTGCAAAAGCCGCTTTCTAACGAGCAATAACACTTATTTCACATCCAATGTATGTGTTAGAATATAGTACTCTTCAGCTGTCGGCTTCCAGTTTAGAATCCGGTTATTCATGCCTACAATAATATTTGGATACACAACGTAGTAAAGTGTACCCTTTGTAAAGGACATTTTAAAAAAAGTCATGCCACTTGGATGATCTGCCCCCCGTCAAGTAGACACTCATAAAGAGCTACATAGCCTTCACACGATATTCAACAGGGGAAAGATTA
>NZ_JANAVL010000049.1:0-6199 GCF_024213455.1 Domibacillus sp. A3M-37
CATCCCGAACACGGCAGTTAAGCTCTTCAGCGCCGATGGTAGTTGGGGGTTTCCCCCTGTGAGAGCAGGACGCCGCCAGGCAAATCAAAAAGAACAGCGGAAGCTGTTCTTTTTTTGTTGAAATTTTTTATAGTTGTAATGAACGCCTCTATACTTTTTAACATAGGAGCGAAAGGGTCCTTTTTGCGAATAATTAAAATACAATATACGTCCCACATGAAACCATTAAAAAAGTCAAAATAACAGATGAGCTTGCATCTGAACGGCAATATTTAATCTCAGGAAAAATCCTGTGCGGAAGTGCACTCTGCCCCAATAAGAGAGAGCTGCCACCAGATAAAAATTTCTCTATATTTGTAAGACCGCCTCATGTTTTTTGCTCCATTTGCACATACCTTTCCACAAAGATAGGCTTTCACAAGAAAATGGATCTATGTAAGTGAATTATTGATCAAATATAATATTAAACCTTGATAGAACACGTCTTCAGCATTTTGAATCCTCTACACTATCTAGACAGAAAAATAGGATCACATAGACTTAATTTGAAGTCCACCCAAACTATGATCAAGCGAGAATGCTGTGCTTTCACGCCTGAATTTAAACAACAGATGGTGCAGTAGTTACGAAAACGGAATAGCGAGACGAACAATTATCACGAAGATGATCTTACTCCTTCCTCACTTGACCGATGGATTCAAGAGAATGAAACGTCTGGTTCTTTTAAAGAAAAAGACACCCGGTCTCCTGAATAGCAGGAGTTTTTAAAGCTGCTAATTCATGGGACACTGGGCTCATGAAAGGGATTGTAAAGAAAATTAAAAATCGATCTGTTTCCTTTGACATAAAAGAAGATTATATTGACCAAGTATAATCCTTTTTTTGTTTTAGAAGCTAAAAAACGTTGTTGTATCAAGGTTTTAAGCCCTTTCTCTAATGAGTGAAAGGGCTGTTTTTTATCTTTTGACCGCATTTTGACCGCTTAATTTTGATTTTCCATGTGTTTCGCAAACAGATCAGCTGTTTTTTCCCGCTTTGTATCTGTGACGTGGGTATAAATATTTAAGATGGTTTTAATGTCTGCATGGCCTAATCTTTCCTGGACGTCTTTGACATTTGCTCCTGCTTTAAACAGTATAGAAGCGTGGGAATGTCTCAGTTGGTGAACAGTAATACGATGGAAATGGTGTTCCCTACATAATATATCTAGTTTTTTATTGAAATGCATGGGTGTAAGAGGAGCCTTTTCTGAATCTTTATATCGATAAAAAATCAGCCTGGAACGACTTGAACGGGCACCAACCTGCAGATCCTGGTTCTTATTCGCGGTGATCAGCTTTTTAATCAATGCTAACGTTGTTTGGTCAATCGAAATCTCCCGGATAGAGTTCTTAGTTTTAGGAGGTTCAATTTTGACTATATGAGCCTTCTTCCATGCAAATGTCTTGTTCACTTTAATGGTTCGCTGTTCAAAATTAATGTCCTCATCGGTCAACGCACATAATTCACCACGGCGCATGCCTGAGAAAAGCAAGAGGCGAAAGGCAACAAAATCCCTCAATTCTGACTGCTGTTCAGAAATCGCAAGAAACTGGATAATTTCTTCCTTGGTCCAGTATTCCCTTTGTTCGGTTTCCTCTTCTTCCTCCTGTATTTTTGGATAGTAGACAAGATCAAGTGGGTTTTTTTCAATGTATTCATACCTGACTGCATGCTTAAATACTAATCTGGCTGCAGTTACCTGGGTTTGAAGTAATTTCATTTTTTTAGACACCAGGTTGTCTACAAACCGCTGGCAGTATGCTCGATTGAGCTTTCTTATTTCCAGTTTTGCAAAAAAGGGAAGGATATTGGTTCCAGAAAGTTGCTTCACGGCTTAGGGGAGTATTCAGGCGCCAACTGTCTTGGTTATATTGCAGTCACTCCTGATATCCCTGTTCAGATGTTATTTTTCGATTGTTATACGTATTGTTCCGCAGCGAGGCAAGAAGCTCATTCGCAGCTACTTCTGCATCTTTCTTTTTGGCTACCCTGAAAATATCCTTCCAAAAAGACGTTTTTTCATGCGCCATGGTGCGAATCTTATTAGCATGGATGTCTCTGTTAAAGTTTGCTGTTGATATTTGATACCTCCCTGAATTTTGGTATAATTACGTAAGAACAAACATTCGGGAGGTTGTAATGTTGAGCAAAGCATTCAATAACTTATTAAAATATATTGATAAATTGCCGCATGCGCAAAAAGAGCAGGTTTATCAATGGGTAAAACGCTATGTCCAGCCCTCTTCTTCCATTGGCGTCCGCCTCATCACGGAGATGCGGGAAACTCGTTTTAAAGAAGGCTTTGAATGCCCCCATTGCACCTCAGAACACGTCGTTCGATTCGGAAAGAATAATGGTCGGCAGCGTTATCGCTGTAAAGCTTGCGGAAAAACATTCTCAGACACAACCAATACGGTGCTTTATCGTACGCAAAAAGGCGACGAATGGATTACTTTTGTGGACTGTATGTTCAAAGGGTATTCGCTTCGAAAAGCAGCAAATATCGTAGGTGTAACGTGGGTCACACTTTTTTATTGGAGACACAAGCTATTAAACGCTCTGAAACAAATAGATTTTGCGGAATTTGAAGGTATCGTGGAAGTGGACGAGACCTATTTCTTATATTCACAAAAAGGGCAGCGTGGCATTGCTGGGCGTAAGCCGCGTAAGCGTGGCGGGAAGTCCAAGCATAGAGGCATCAGCCACGAACAAGTTTGTGTTTTGGTTGCCAGAGACCGTACAAAAGCGACAGTCTCCAGAGTGGCTTGTATGGGGCGTGTTGTAAAAACCAAAGTGGACAAGATGATTGGCTCCAAATTGTCATCTGATAATGTACTTGTGACGGATGTATGGAGAGCATACAAAACCTATGCGAAAGAAAAGGGAATGGAACATTATCGGATTAAATCCAATGATGGCAAGCATGTTATGAAGGGCTTGTATCACATTCAAAATGTAAACGGACTCCACTCACGCATGAAGCGCTGGTTAGACCGCTTTAAAGGAGTGGCTACCAAATATTTGGACAACTACCTCTCCTGGTTTTTATTCGTGGATAGCCGCAGCAATGAAAGCACGAGGCACAATATCAAAGAATTGTTAGTAACCTCCAACCTCCTTTATGTTTGAGATGACCGATACGTATGATACCTTACGTCGGTCGAAGTTTCAGGTATAGGTTATAGCGATAACGATAGATTTGGTTAAGAAAGACGAGTAAACCAAAAATATCGTGGATTCCTCGTCTTTCCATTGGAGCTGTGGACCGAAACTGTTGACTACAATTGATAAAGAAAACTAAAAATTGGAGATATAGTTCGTACTGAATTAGTATAAAATCACCAAAAGTAAATACTGATTAGACTCATTACAATAGTGAATAAAAAAGCTAAGCCTATGCCAATTAATTTTTTCCTAGAGGTCCTTTTTTTCAAATAGCCTTCAATAATTGTCAGATATATTCCGATAGCAATGAGGATATAGGCACCACTCTTATAATCATTGTAAAAACCGTAATACCAAGGGGAAATTAAAAGTATAAACCCTGCTATTACCCAGAGAATTAGTGTGGGAATAAATAAGAACATTATTCTGTTTCTAAAAATTTTCACTGTGTTGCTCCCTTATATTAATTCAATTTCTTTTACCAATTAGAGCTTCAAAGAAATTTTTCTTTTATGTTGTGATGCTTAATTATACTAAAGAAATTTACTTCTTTACACAGTTAATTAAACTGCAAAAAAATAGAGTATATGTTTAATTAACAGTTCGTCTATAAGGTGTATCACAGAACAAACAGGGCTTTTATCAACATTAGGCTTTAACAGAGCCTTCTTTTTAGTAAATCCTCTTCGCGTTGTCGTTCTTCGCTGACCAGTAGCCGGCCTTGCCTATGTCCAGCTTGAAAAGCCATTTTTCTCCCTGCTTCGTCTGATACTTTCTAAATGATGCCATTTCATCGCCACCTTTCGTCTATATCAAGTGTTTTTTATACGGGTGTAGCTTCAATAGGGGAAAGCATACAAAGCTTGTTAACTATTATCAAGAATTGCATACCTACAATACACATGTAGATTTTCAGGATATTATATGCTACAAATCATGATAAATCAGCCCCTCGTGTAGAATATACGTTCTTTTTAAGTTTAAAAAAACCCCAACTCATAAAAGAGAGGGATTGGATGAGAAAAAATTATTTCATTAAGTGTTACAAACCGCTGTATCAGCCACTAATCCTTTATAAAGAAAAGGGGGAAAGGAGTACGGGTTCACCAATCCTACAAATGTTCAACTGTTGGGAAGAGAATCGTAAAACGGGTTCCTTTCCCCACTTTGCTGTCCACTTTAATTTCACCCTGCATCGCTTTCACAAGGCTAAAGATCACCATTGTCCCGAGCCCCGTTCCCTTTTCTTTTGTCGAAAAGTAAGGTGTGCCTAGCCGATCGATTTGTTCGTTCGTCATGCCGACACCCGTATCACTCAAGGTGATGACCGCTTTGCCATCCAACGCCTGTAACGCAATGGTTAATTTTCCCCCTTCAGGCATCGCTTCAATGGCGTTTTTAGTGAGGTTTATCACGCACTGATGAAATTTTTGTTCTTCACCTGCAATGTAGAGGTCTGCATCGTACTGCACCTCAATACACACATTACTCATAGCGGCAAAAGGTTTTACCACTTTTAACGCATACGTGAGTTCCTTTTTTAAATCTATTATCTTAATATTTTCTAATGAAGGTTTTGCAAAGGTGAGGTAATCGTTAATAATCGATTCAGCCCTGTCCAATTCTTCAAGAGAGATAGAGATATAAAATTTTTTTTGCTCATTTGTAAGATGATCATCATCCAACAATTGAATGAATCCTCTTGTAACCGTAAGGGGATTTCTGACTTCATGAGAAATACTGGCCGCAATGTCGCTGACGGTTCTTAGCTTTTCAAGTTTCCTGATTTCTTTGGTCAAATTCTTTTTAATCTTTGAATTTTCAATAAATATTACAATAAAAGAGAGCACAATAGATTGAACAAGAAAAAAAATGAACGCAGATGCAAGATAGCGAATATTAGTTAGTGCAGGGAAAGATAAAGAAAAGGTGAATACAATCATTAGTACCGCTAAGAATGAAACTAGCAGGACAAAGTACACTTTTTTCTTTATGGTAACTGCTTTATGGAAGAAAGGGATCACAAACCACAGCACAATTAAGAGGGAAGAGTATGCTAGAAAAAACCCTTGAAAGTCAGGGTATCCTAAATACAGTCGATAGGTGATAATAATGCTGAACAGAACAAAAGCACCTCTTCGACCTCCATATAAAGCGCCAATAATAAACGGAATCTGACGAAAGTCCACTGCATGGCCTGGTGTGATAATCGGAAAAGTCATAAAAAGGATAATGGCACACCCAGAGACAAGAACACTTAAAAATCCATTCATTAACTGGTTCCATTTAGATTGAATAAAATATACAAATATAAAGAAAAAAGTAAGAACTAAAAGAATGTGTAATAAAAGGACTTGAAACGTTTCGAATGTGGTGTTCATACCTATTACTCCTCTTGTTACTCCATTTTATAATCACAACAACTGCGCCAACTCCTGGTAATGTTTAGAGATAAGAAACGATTAATCAACAAATTTACGTTTGTAAAACTTCAATTTCAATAAGATCAAATTATGGAAATTAGATACTTATCTCTATCTTCCCATAAAAAAAGTCGAAGTTCTACATTTTTCTTCGACAAATAACGATAAAAAAGCTAAGAGCAACCTATAGTAAAGTTGTTCTTAGCCCTATATAGAATCTGATAAGCAAGGAGAAAAGGGGCTGTTTAACGTCTAGTGTCCGTAACGCACTACAGCGCATTGTAACAGCCAGCGTTCAAAACGTTCTTCTGCGAAATCATGTTCAACGTCAAATATTTGAGCAACCTCAGTAAAAGCCAACTGCTTATGGAAAGGCAAGTCGATTTTTGGGAGCATAAAAGTCGGTATATAAAAATGAAGGGAAAATGTATTTGCTTGCCACTCCTGCAACTGAATAAAAGGGAATGGAATGTCTACACTAATTCAAACAACTTTCTTACGCTTAGTCAACAGCTTTCTTTTACTTTTTATTAGTGTTTTTTATTTCAAAAGTGTGTGTACGAATTGGG
>NZ_JANAVL010000004.1:0-272756 GCF_024213455.1 Domibacillus sp. A3M-37
AGGCTGAAGAGGCGCCCCTGCTAAGGGTGTAGGTCGGGTAACCGGCGCGAGGGTTCAAATCCCTCCTTCTCCGCCAGCTGGCCCCTTGGTCAAGCGGTTAAGACACCGCCCTTTCACGGCGGTAACACGGGTTCGAATCCCGTAGGGGTCATACGAAACACCAGGAAGTTATTTTTAACTTTCTGGTGTTTTTTTATTTGTGAAATTTTAACATGCAGTTTATAGTTATTTTTTAAAAAAACAGGGAAAATAATAAATAAATAAATAAATAAATAAATGTTGAAAATAAAGAAGGAAAACCAGGTATTTTTAAAGAATACTAACAATATGGAAATAAATACTGAATTCTCTGCATTTTCCTCTTTTCCACTTCACCAAGAATACATAAATAAAGGGTGTGGACCATGTCATCAAAAACTTTTTATCCAAGCAATTTTGATCTCCATTTATTCCATGAAGGAAATCTTTTTAAGGCGTATAAACTATTCGGGGCTCATATCCAAAATGAAAAGACATATTTTGTTTTATGGGCGCCAAATGCAAAGAAAATACGGGTTATTGGTGATTTTAACAATTGGGATGGCTCAGAATTCGAAATGAATCGAATATCAGCTGAAGGCGTATGGTTTTTAGAAGTTCCGCTTAACTTAGAAGGTTCATTGTACAAATATGAGATTGTAGCTCAAAGCGGCAGAGTTATTCATAAAACGGACCCGTTTGCATTTATGACCGAACTCCGCCCAAAAACAGCAGGTGTAGTTAAAGCGCTTAATGGATATGAATGGCGCGATCAAGAATGGGTTAATAATAGACAGCCTTCACACATATATGAGGAGCCACTGGCTATTTATGAAATGCACCTGGGTACATGGAAACGAAAAGGAAAAGATGAAAATGATCTTTATACGTACCGGGAATTAGCTGAAATGCTTATTCCGCACGTGAAAGAACAAGGATTCACCCATATTGAAGTGATGCCTATAACAGAGCATCCCTTTGACCGTTCCTGGGGCTACCAGGGCACTGGTTATTTTGCAGCAACGAGACGGTATGGTGAACCGAAAGATTTTATGTACTTTATTGATGAATGCCATCGTGCAGGATTAGGTGTCATTATGGACTGGGTGCCTGGTCATTTTTGCAAAGATGCACACGGACTTCATAATTTTGACGGCAACTTCAGCTATGAATATGAAAATAGCTGGGACCGCGAAAATTATGTATGGGGAACGGCTAATTTTGATTTAAGTAAAACAGAGGTACATAGCTTTTTAATTTCAAATGCTCTTTTTTGGATGGATTATTATCATATTGATGGTTTTCGTGTAGATGCCGTCTCCAATATTTTTTATTGGCCAAACCGGGATGGGCTTGAAGCTAATCCGCATGGTATATCTTTTTTGCAAAAACTAAATAAAGCTGTTTTTTCATTTAAGCCGGAGGCACTTATGATAGCGGAAGATTCAAGTGATTGGCCGCAGGTAACCGCCCCTGTTCATCAAGGCGGAATAGGTTTTAATTACAAATGGAACATGGGCTGGATGAATGATGTGCTTGAATACATGGAGACCCATTGGAACGAGCGTCCGGAAAAACATCACTTGATGACATTTTCACTTATGTATGCATACTCGGAAAACTACATTTTGCCGTTTTCACATGATGAGGTTGTTCATGGGAAAAAATCGCTGCTTGATAAAATGCCCGGTGACTATTGGCAAAAATTTGCTCAACTGCGCCTGCTGCTTATGTTTATGATCGCACATCCTGGAAAGAAACTCTTGTTCATGGGAACAGAGCTTGCTCCATTTTCAGAGTGGAAAGATCTTGAAGAAATAGATTGGCATTTAATGGATTATGATATGCATCGTAGCTTCAACCATTACTTTACGAAACTCATGGATTACTATAAAGCAGAACCAGCGTTATATGAGCGTGACCATAGTCCAGAAGGCTTTGAGTGGATCGATGTGCATAATCATAAACAAAGCGTTTTGTCATTTGTTCGCAAAGATAAAGATGGAAACACACTCTTGATTGTGTGTAATTTTGGTGAATATGGGTACAGTGATTATAAAGTAGGTATTCCGGAAGAGGGGCTTTACGAAGAAGTTCTCAATAGTGACAGTGCTTTATATGGAGGCTCTAATCAAGTAAACAATAACCTTATTAAAACATTTTCAGATTCATTTCATGGGCAGCCGGCTTTTGTTGAAATAAATGTACCGCCATTTGGCGCAGTTTATTTGCGCCGCGTAGATAAAAAAGGGAGGAACTAACATGGCAAAACAAAAATGTGTAGCAATGCTTCTGGCTGGAGGAAAAGGAAGCCGTTTAAAAGAATTGACGGAGAGCCTTGCGAAACCAGCGGTGCCATTCGGTGGAAAATACCGTATTATTGATTTCCCGCTATCTAATTGTGTAAATTCAGGTATCCATACAGTTGGTGTATTAACACAGTATCAACCACTTGTGTTAAATTCATACATTGGAATTGGGAGCGCCTGGGATCTTGACCGTAAAAACGGCGGAGTAACCGTTTTACCTCCTTACAGTGAATCGTCTGAAGTGAAATGGTATTCTGGCACAGCAAGCGCCATTTATCAAAATTTGAATTATATTAAACAATATGACCCCGAGTACGTCCTTATTTTATCCGGTGATCATATTTATAAAATGAATTATGACACAATGCTTGATTATCATGTTGAAAAACAAGCCGATGTCACGATTTCTGTAATTGAAGTGCCTTGGGACGAGGCAAGCCGCTTCGGAATCATGAATACGGACGACGAATATAATGTAACACGCTTCGATGAAAAGCCTGAAAAACCGGAAAGCAACCTGGCTTCTATGGGGATTTACATCTTTAAATGGTCAGTTCTTCGCAAATATTTAGAAATGGATGAAAGCAATCCAGATTCATCGAATGATTTTGGCAAAGATGTTATTCCGGCGATGCTTGCAGATGAGTTGAAACTCATGGCTTATCCTTTTAAAGGATACTGGAAAGACGTAGGGACAGTAAAAAGCCTATGGGAAGCAAATATGGACTTACTCGATGACGAGCAGGATTTAAATTTGTTTGAACATTCGTGGCGTATTTATTCGGTCAATCCAAATCAGCCGCCTCAAATTATCGGAATGCAGGCAAAAGTAAAGCACTCACTTGTGAACGAAGGCTGCGTAATTGATGGATCGATTGAGCAGTCAGTCATGTTCCAGGGAGTGGAAGTAGAAGAAGATACGATTATTAAAGAATGTGTGGTTATGCCGAATGCCCGTATTGGCCGCGGTTCTTTTCTTGAACGGGCAATCGTTATGAGTGACTTGGAAGTACCGGAAAACACAGTCATTCGAAATAATTCTGATGACATCTTGCTCATAACAGAATCCTTTTTAGCAGAGTTCGCTGAACAACAGACAAGAGTGGAGGAAGCCTAATGAAAAAATCGATGCTTGGTGTCATTGATGCAACAATGCTCCCGGGAGAGATGGGTGAGCTCGCAGCTCACCGCTCTCCTGCGGCCATTCCATTTGCGGGACGATATCGGCTTATTGATTTCGTGTTATCCAATATGGTCAATTCGGACATTCAAAGTGTAGCCATTTTTCCACGGTCTCCATACCGGTCATTAATGGATCATTTAGGTTCTGGAAAAGACTGGGATTTGAATCGCAAGCGCGATGGGCTTTTTTTCTTCCCGGCCCCTGCAAAAGAAGGGCAGTTTAGCCGACTGGCGGAACACCTTGATTATTTCAACCGCAGTGATCAAAAATATGTCCTTTTGTCAAATTGTACTACTATAGCGAACATGGACTTTGCGCCTGCGTTGGACCGGTTCATTAATGAAAAATGCGATATTTTAGAAATTGTCCATAAAGGCGAATCTGCCCATATTTATCTTTTATCATTGGGTCTTTTGCTTGATTTAATTAAAAATCGTAATGAAACCGGCTATCAATCCGTACAGAATGTCGTCGAAGATTCTAGCTCTTCACTAACAAAATGCCAATATGAATTTGAAGGTTTTCTAAAGCGGATAAAATCCGTTAGCGATTATTATCAAACGAGCATGCAGCTGCTTGAAAAAGATAAATGGAGCGAGTTGTTTAATGAGTTTCAGCCAATTTATACAAAAGTTAAAGATGAACCACCAACAAATTATTTAGCAGGTTCATATGTAACGAATGCCATGATTGCGAATGGCTGCATTATTGAAGGAGAAGTAAATCATAGTATTGTGTTCCGTGCGGTAACCATCGGGAAAAATTCAACAGTGAAAAACAGCATTGTTATGCAAAAAAGTAAAATAGGTCAAAATTGTATTTTAGAACATGTGATTCTTGACAAAGACGTATCAATAGAAGACGGTGCCGTGCTGCGCGGGACACCGGACAATCCACTTGTTATAAAAAAAGGATCTGTTGAAAGAGCGGTGGCAAACTCGTGAAAGTTTTATTTGCGGTCTCAGAGTGTGTACCGTTTGTTAAATCAGGGGGGCTTGCGGATGTGGCAGGCGCCCTTCCAAAAGAATTAGCCAAAATGGGAGTAGACGTGCGGGTTATTATGCCGAAATACGGTCTTATTTCCGAAAAATATGAAAAAGAAATGAAACAAGTGGCGGTTTTTACCGTGCCTGTCGGTTGGCGTAATCAATATTGTGCTGTTTTTGAGCTAGAGCAGGATGGTGTCACCTATTATTTTGTCGACAACCTTTATTATTTTAGAAGAGATAGTTTATATGGTCATTACGACGATGGGGAACGTTTTTCTTATTTTACGAGAGCGGTTCTAGATTCATTGTATCATCTTGACTTTTTCCCGGATATTCTGCACTGTCATGATTGGCATACTGCAATGATTCCGTTTATGCTCAAGGTTGAGCATCAGCATCGCCCGGGATATGAAAAAATCCGCTCGATTTTCACTATTCATAATTTAATGTTTCAAGGCATCTTTCCACCTCAGGCTGTGACAGATTTATTAAACTTACATAGCCAGCACTATCAGACAGGACAGCTTGAATTTAATGGGAATACGAATTTTATGAAAGGAGCACTTGTCGCTTCCGATGAAATTACGACCGTCAGCCCAACATACAGGAATGAAATTTTAAATCCCTATTTTGGTGAGCAGCTTGAAGGCGTACTTCAAGAACGGCAGGGCGATTTAACCGGCATCTTAAACGGGCTCGATTATTCGATTTACAGCCCGGAAACGAATGAAGCGATTGAACCCTACAGCGTCGATGATATGTCTGGAAAAGGAGAAAACAAGCGCCGACTTCAAGAGTTTTTCCATTTGCCGTTACGTGAAGATGTTCCAGTTGTTGGGTTGATCTCACGTCTGACAAAACAAAAAGGGCTTGATCTCGTTCGCCATGTATTCCATGAAATGATCCGGGAAGATGTTCAATTCATCCTGCTTGGCAGTGGAGACCCGGAATTTGAGCATTTCTTCCGTGAGATGGAGTGGGTATATCCGGAAAAGGTTCGCTCTTATATTGGGTTTAACGAAAAGCTAGCGCATCAAATTTATGCAGGATCCGATTTGTTTTTAATGCCTTCTCAGTTTGAACCATGCGGCCTTGGACAATTAATTGCGATGAAATATGGTTCTCTCCCGCTTGTTCGGGAAACGGGCGGCTTAAACGATACGGTTCGTTCGTACAATGAAGAAACAGGGGAAGGCAATGGCTTTTCATTTAGCAATTTCAATGCGCATGACATGCTGAATACATACCAGCGTGCTCTATATCTTTATCAAGAAGAGCCCGCAGTCTGGGCGAAAATTGTCGAGAGTGCAATGCAAGCAGACTACAGCTGGTCGCAATCTGCAAAAGCGTATATGAAACTGTATGAGGATGTATCCAACAGGAGGGAAAGTCATGTTTTCTGATAAAAAAGCGTTTCAGGATTCGTTTAAAAAGCGGCTGGAGCAATCCTATAGTGTCAGCTTTCAAGAGTCAACACGTGCTCAGCAGTTTGTCACACTTAGCAGTATGGTGCGGGAACATATTAGCACCGAATGGATTGAGACGAACGAGCGTTATCGGAAAGGCGATAAGCAAGTGTATTATTTATCCATTGAATTTTTGCTTGGCCGCCTGCTCGGACAAAATTTAATCAATCTTGGTTTATATGAAACGCTTGAAACGTGGCTGGCTGATTTAAGCATTCCACTTGACGAGCTTGAGGAGATTGAGCCGGATGCCGCGCTTGGAAATGGCGGCCTTGGTCGTCTTGCTGCCTGTTTTTTAGACTCGCTTGCTTCCTTAAACTTGCCTGGTCACGGATGTGGTATTCGTTATAAACACGGCTTATTTGAGCAAAAAATGGTAGATGGCTTTCAAATGGAGCTGCCAGAAAATTGGCTTAGTTATGGATATGTCTGGGAAGTACGAAAGTCGGATTTATCGGTAGATGTTCCGTTTTGGGGCAGTGTAGATGTTATTGAACGTGAAGAAGGCACCAAATTTCGCCACGTAGATGCAGAATATGTAAGGGCAGTTCCGCACGATATGCCAGTTGTTGGTTATGGCGGCGAAACGATCAATACATTGCGTCTATGGAGTGCGGAAATGTCGACAATGACACCGATGCACGATGTGCTAAAATACAAGCGGGAAACAGAAGCCATCTCTGAATTTTTATACCCGGATGATTCCAATGACGAAGGGAAAATTTTGCGCTTAAAACAGCAGTATTTTCTCGTTTCTGCGAGTATTCGCTCGATTTTGCGCCGATTTCTCGGCAATGGCGGTGAGCTGAAGGATTTGCATGAACATGTGGCTATTCATATTAACGATACACATCCGGTTTTGGCAATTCCAGAATTGATGCGTTTGTTGTTGGATGAATATCAACTTTCATGGGATGCCGCATGGTATATTACGGAAAGAACCTTTGCTTATACAAACCATACGACGCTTTCAGAAGCACTGGAACGTTGGCCGATTCGGATTTTCAAGCCACTTTTACCGCGCATTTTCATGATCGTAGAAGAAATTAATGAACGGTTTTGTAAAAGTTTGTGGGAAGAGTATCCAGGAGAATGGAATCTAATTGAGAAAATGGCGATAGTTGCCAATAGCGAAGTTCGGATGGCACATTTAGCGATTGCCGGCAGCCATAGTGTAAATGGTGTAGCCTGGCTTCATACCGAAATTTTGAAAAACCGTGAAATGAATGATTTTTATCAATTCCAGCCGGAAAAATTTAATAATAAAACAAACGGGATTACCCATCGCCGCTGGCTGCTAAAAGCGAATCCGGAATTGACTTCTCTTTTGACAGATACAATTGGTAACGGGTTTCAAAAGGATGCTGCTGAGCTGTCCAAACTTGCACCTTATGCAAACGATTCCGCATTCCTTGAAAAGCTATGGAATGTAAAAACGAAGCGGAAAGAAATTTTGGCGAAGCGCATTTTTGACCAGAATGGTATTAAAGTCGATCCAACATCTATTTTTGATGTACAGGTAAAAAGGCTTCATGCGTACAAGCGACAGCTGTTAAATGTCCTTCATATTTTGGCGCTGTATAATAAAGTAAAAGCCGATTCTTCTTATCAAATGGCGCCGCGCACGTTTATTTTCGGTGCCAAAGCATCGCCAGGCTACTTTTATGCGAAGCGGATTATTAAGTTAATTCATTCAGTCGCCGATCTGGTGAATAACGATCCAGCAACAAAAGGGCTGATTACGGTTGTCTTTATGGAAAATTACCGTGTTTCGCTTGCGGAAGATATTATTCCGGCGGCGGATCTAAGTGAACAAATTTCCACGGCGAGTAAAGAAGCATCAGGTACCGGCAACATGAAATTTATGATGAATGGTGCGCTTACAATGGGGACGCTGGATGGAGCAAACGTGGAGATTTTAGAACAGACAGGTCCGGATAATATTTTCATTTTTGGGCTGAAAGCGGAAGAAGTTATGGCGTACGATAAAGAAGGCGGCTACCGTTCTATGGATTATTATCATCATGATCCGCTTATTCGCCGAACACTTGACCAGTTGGTGGATGGCACGCTTGATGATAAGGGGCTGTTTGGCGTTATTTACGACTCTCTGTTAGGGGAAAATGATCAATATTTTGTCTTGAAAGATTTTGAATCGTACCGAAAGGCGCAAGAAGAAGCCGGGCGTATTTATGCAGACGATCCAGAACGATGGCGCAAAATGATGGTTCACAATATTAGTGGCTCCGGCATTTTTTCCAGTGACCGGACGATCAAGGAGTATGCGAAAGATATTTGGCACATTTAAAAAAATCCAGCGGCGGTTACGTCGCTGGATTTTTTTCGTCTTCCTCTTCTTTATACAATTCATTGTAATTTTCTTTGTCTTCACTGAAGTCCGATGGCGTTTCAGATGTCCCATCGTTTGCTGCGTCACTGAAGCTGTCAATCCCGTCATCCGGGTGAGAGATACGGTCTTCCGGCACGCGGTCAGTCTCGGGAGTCTGGTCAGGAGAGTTCTCAACCGAATAAAGAGTGGTTGGAACAGCCTGTAGCCGTTCAAAAGGAATTTCTTCGCCGCTTTTTTTGCAAATGCCGTATGTACCTTCTTTCATTGCTGCAAGAGCGGCATCAATTTTCTCGAGTTCCACGCGGCGGTGCTCGTCAAGCGCTTTATCCCGCTCACGCTCATACAGCTCGGTGCCCGTATCGGCCGGATGATTGGCGTATGAAGATAGGTCACCAACATCTTGATTCTCTTCATCTTGCTCAAGCTGTTCAGTCAGCTGTTGTTTTTGGCGGAGCAGTTCCTGCTTCAATTCAATCAATTGTTCTTTCGTCAACATAAGTCGTCTCATCCTTTCATCTATATCCCTCTATAACCGTTTTGTCATAAAAAAAAACCCGATTGGAAGGATCGGGTTAAAAAAGGTAGCTGATGCATAGGCCGGTTGCTAACAGAAATCCGTAAATCGTGTTTGTCTGCGCAGTCGCTTTCATCGCAGGCATCATGTGAAGCGGATTTGATTTTTCTTTAAACCCATTAATGGATTTGATCGCTTTCGGAATACTTAAATATGAAAGAAACAGCCAAAAAGAGCCTAGATCTGTAAACAATAAAACAATTATCCATAGAAATGCAATGACAAACGAAGCAGCGAGAAGCATAACAGCACGGTCATGGCCAATTAAAATAGCGATCGTTTTCCGTCCAGCTTCTTTATCGCCAACACGGTCCCGAATATTGTTTGCCAAATTAATGCCACCCACGAGTAAAATAATCGGAACCGAAAATAATACAGCTGTCATTGAAAGAAAGCCAGTTTGAATGAAAAATGAAATGTAAATAATGACGCCGCCCATAAAAAATCCGGACGCGGCTTCACCAAATGGGGTATAGGCAATTGGAAGCGGGCCGCCCGTATACAAGTAGCCAACAGCCATGCAGATTAACCCGATTAAGCCAATCCACCAGGAAGAAACGGCGCAAATGTAAATACCAAGCAAAAGAGCAATGCCAAAGAAAGCAAATGCCATATTCAGCACGGTTTTTGGCTTTACACCGTTCCGGACGATGGCGCCGCCAATGCCAATCGATTTCTCCGTATCGAGGCCACGCTTAAAATCAAAGTATTCATTAAACATATTTGTTGCTGCCTGGATGAGCAGGGACGCGGTCATCATGGCTAAAAACAAGGGAACGTGCAGGTCTGTATGCGCAATGGCGAGCGCTGTCCCGAGAAAAACCGGCACGAACGCAGCGGTTAACGTATGAGGCCGCATAAGCTGCCACCATATTTGAAAACCGGTATCCGCCGAAGGGGTTTGATTCATTATTCTTCTCTCCCAATCCATCATTGTGAACGATTAAACAAATGTCCTTTATCAAGTGTAGAAAACGGAACCAAAAGTGTCAATCATTTTTCAATATTGCAGCCGTCCGGAATGTTTTCGGAAAAATCGAACATTGTCATTCAGAAATGAAAATGTGATATAAGTGGTATATAATAAAGAGTAAAGATAAAGAGCGCGGCATTTGCCGCAACGTCTTAATGCCCTGTAAAATAAGAGGCTAAAGAAGTTTGACCGTATGTGGTCGGCACAATGGAGGGATTTCATTGGCTATGATAAAGGGGCATCCGCTTAAAGGGGCCTTTGTTGATTTTATAAATGATATAAACAGTTCGACTTTGTTCAGCTATGTAGAAAAAGTAGAAAAAGGCGATCCGATCCGTTTTTATGAAAACGGAAAAGAATGGTATAAAGGAGAGCGGTTTTATTTTAAAGACCGCGACGGCGAGCGGATCATTGCCGGATTGGGAAGTGTCCGGACCATCCAAAGCGCAAGTTTCGGCCGTTTTGCGGATGTGGAATCGCAGTGGGATGCATTTATAGACCGTTCGTCGATACACAACCCGTATGATATTTATGGAACAGGTCCTGTCGCATTTGGCGGTTTTTCTTTTGATCCGATGCGGCGTCAAGGAGAAGAATGGTCCCGGTTTGCGCCTTCTTTTTTTTATGTGCCGGAATTGATGATGACGGTTTATGGTGGTGAAACATATGTGACTGTCAATGTAGTTTGTGAGGACGTGGATTCAAGTCTTTTGTTTGACCGAATTGAAGAACGAAAGCATGCGATCTTATCGGATATGAAGCGTCCATCTGAAAAAGAAGCGGTACTGATGGAGCTTCGTGCCGGTAATACAGCTGCTTGGAAGAAGTCGGTTCAGGCTGCTGTCGATGAAATCGAAACAGATACCGAATTGAAAAAAGTCGTGCTCGCTCGGAAAGTAACAGCGGCTTTTGATGGAACGGTATCATCTGACCGCATTCTTCGGCGTTTGAATGAAGGACAGCCAGACAGCTTTGTTTTCTCAATTGAAGCAATGGACAGCTGCTTTTTAGGCGCTTCTCCGGAAAGGCTTGTGAAAAAGCAGTCTCAAATTGTATTGACGACGTGCCTGGCTGGTTCAACTGCCCGTGGTGCAACAGAGCTGGAAGACACAGAACTAGCTGAAGCACTATTGCATGATGACAAAAATCGGATTGAACATGACTATGTTGTGCAAATGATTCGCCAGGAAATGCAGTCGATGTGCCGGCGTGTGACGGTACCGGATGCACCGGTCGTCATGAAAGTAAGAGACATCCAGCATTTGTATACACCGGTTGTTGGCGAAGCAAATGAAGAAGATTCGATTTTGCGATTTGTGGAAACACTTCATCCAACACCTGCATTAGGCGGGCTGCCAGGTGAGAAAGCACTCAGGGTCATTCGTGAGTTAGAAGAAATGGATCGCGGTTTTTATGCGGCACCGGTCGGCTGGATGGACTACCGAAAAAATGGCGAGTTTGCCGTCGCTATCCGTTCCGGGCTGATTGTGCAAAATGAAGCCTTTTTATATGCAGGCTGCGGGGTCGTGCCGGACTCCAATCCGGAAACAGAGCTTGATGAAACAAATATGAAACTGCGGCCTATGCTGCGGGCGATTGGAGGCGGCAATGAGTAACCATCAAGACAATATGACGCAGTATAACGCGCATTTTATCGACAGCCTCGTCCGCTCTGGCGTCAAGGTGGCAGTCATCAGCCCGGGCTCCCGCTCAACACCGATGGCTTTGTTAATGGAAGAGCATCCGCGGCTGCGTACCTTTATTCAAGTAGATGAACGGTCGGCCGGCTTTTTTGCGCTCGGTTTGGCGAAAGCTTCGCAAAATCCGGTTGCGCTTTTGTGTACGTCGGGCACGGCAGCGGCAAATTACATGCCAGCTGTCGCTGAAGCAAAAATTTCACGGGTTCCGCTTATTGTATTGACATCGGACCGCCCGCCGGAACTTCGCGACGTTGGCGCACCGCAAACGATTGATCAGCTTCATTTGTATGGACATACGGCAAAATGGTTTGCGGAAATGGCGATGCCGGAAGCAGCGGAAACGACTTTACAATATGTTCGCACACAAGGCGCGCGCGCTGTGTTTGAATCACTTACTGCCCCCGCTGGACCAGTTCATTTGAACTTTCCGTACCGGGAGCCGCTGATGCCGGATTATGATGGCGTTTATGAACGAATGTCAATCCCGGCACCAGTCCGGCTGATTTCTGGTAAAAAAGTGCCGGATCCAATTATGATGGATGACATTGCCAAAGCGGTCCAAGTTGAAAAAGGGCTTATTGTCGCAGGTGAAATCATGAAACCGGGAGCTGCTGCTGCCATTGTGTCACTTTCCGAAAAAACAGGCTGGCCAATTGTTGCTGACCCGCTTTCGCAGCTTCGGAAAAATGATAAAGTGATCGACAGCTATGACGCTTTTTTACGCGATGATGAAGTAAAGGACGCATTAAAACCGGAAGCGATTATTCGGTTCGGTGCACTGCCAGTGTCTAAAGCGCTTATGCTCTTTATGAAACGCCACCACGATATTCCACAAGTAATTATCGATGCGGATGGAGGCTGGCGTGATCCGTCACACATCGCAACGCATATGATCAACGTCGATGAATCAGCTTTTTGCAATGAAATGGCTAATCGGCTGGAGCAGAAGCCATCCGATTGGCACGAAATATGGCAAGACGTGAACGAAGCAGCCCGATCTGAAATGAAAAAAGCGGAAGGGATGGATGAAGGGGCTTTGTTCCGACGTTTTTTGCAGGCAGTGCCGAACGGTGCTTCTGTTTTTACGGGCAACAGTATGCCGATCCGAGACCTTGATTCGTTTTTATTTTCAGGAGAACAAAATGTCCGCCTTCACGGAAATCGCGGTGCGAATGGCATTGATGGACTCGTCTCGACGGCGCTTGGTATTGCAGCGAGCGGTGAGACTGTTTTTGCTGTCATGGGCGATTTATCTTTTTTCCACGATGTAAACGGACTGCTGGCGGCGAAAATGAACGGCTTGTCGATGACCGTTCTTATCATGAACAACGATGGCGGCGGTATTTTTTCTTATTTGCCGCAAGCGGGTGAACAAAAGCATTTTGAGAGGCTGTTTGGTACACCGTCCGGCTTAAAGTTTAATCATGCAGCGGCATTGTATGGCTGTCATTATGTTCCGATTACAAGTGCTGCCCAGCTGGAGAAAGAACTAACGGAAAAACGTGAAGGCGTAACCATTTTAGAAGCGTTTACAGACCGGGCAGAAAATACAGCTATTCATCGTAAGCTATGGCAGAATGCAATTGAAGCAGCAAAAAAGGTAATTCAATGATGTTTTTTTTTCACATAAAAGGAGAGGGAGAACCTGTGCTTTTCTTGCATGGGTTCACCGGAAGCTCCGGCACGTGGGATGGGATGGAAAAGCTTCTCCCATTTCAACTGATTATGCCGGATCTCGCCGGTCATGGACAGACAACACGCCTTTCAGCCAACCTTGAAGCCGAAGCTGAAGCATTAAAGCAAATGATGGACAAAATAGGATTTACAGCTTTTCATCTTGTTGGCTATTCAATGGGCGGGCGGCTGGCTTTGGCTCTGGCACTTCTACACCCTGAAGCTGTCCGCTCTCTCGTCCTTGAGAGCACTTCACCTGGACTTCAAAACGAGCAGGAACGCGCGGCAAGAAGATCTTCGGATGAGAAGCTGGCGCAAAAGATTGAAAAAGGCGGCATTGCTTCATTCGTCGATTTTTGGGAAAACATTCCGATGTTTGACTCGCAAAAAGCGTTGTCGGTGCCCATACGGGAAACCATTCGTTCTGAGCGCTTGAAGCAGTCAATAGAAGGACTTGCATCATCGCTTCGCCAGATGGGAACAGGAAGGCAGCCATCCTACTGGGACCGGCTTTCCGGTCTGAATATGCCTGTATTGCTTCTCACTGGCACAAAAGATAAAAAGTTTACTGGCATCGCCCGTCAAATGAGCGAATTGATCCCTTTTTGCGAATGGATTGAATTTGATGAAGCCGGTCATGCAATTCATGTGGAGCAACGTGGAAAATTTGGTACAATAGTAAAGACGTTTTTGTCGAACACAAAAGGAGGAAAACAAGATGGCAGTTAATTGGGTAAAAGAACGTGAATATGAAGATATTAAGTATGAAACGTATAATGGCATTGCCAAAGTGACGATTAATCGTCCGGAAGTACATAACGCATTTCGTCCGAAAACGGTCATGGAAATGATTGATGCATTTGCTCGTGCGCGTGATAATTCAAAAATTGGCGTTATTATTTTAGCAGGAGAAGGTGGAAAAGCATTTTGCTCCGGCGGCGACCAGAAAGTGCGCGGGCACGGCGGCTATGTTGGAGAGGATGAGATTCCACGCTTAAATGTGCTCGACTTGCAGCGCTTGATCCGTGTCATTCCAAAACCGGTTATCGCGATGGTAGCGGGTTATGCGATCGGCGGCGGCCACGTGCTTCACGTTGTATGTGATTTAACGATTGCAGCGGACAATGCGGTGTTCGGCCAAACAGGTCCAAAAGTCGGCTCATTTGATGCTGGGTATGGTTCAGGTTATCTTGCCCGCATTGTCGGACATAAAAAAGCGCGTGAAATTTGGTTCCTTTGCCGTCAGTACAACGCACAAGAAGCGCTCGATATGGGTCTTGTCAACACCGTTGTACCGCTTGAAAAGCTGGAAGAAGAAACGGTGCAATGGGCGGAAGAAATGCTTGAGAAGAGCCCGACGGCACTTCGCTTTATTAAAGCAGCAATGAACGCGGATACAGATGGCCTTGCAGGACTCCAGCAGTTTGCAGGCGATGCGACACTTCTTTATTACACAACGGATGAAGCAAAAGAAGGACGCGATTCATTTAAAGAAAAACGCGATCCGGACTTCGGCCAATTCCCGAGATTTCCGTAAGCAATAAGAAAAAGGGTGTCCACTTTATGGACACTCTTTTTTCAGGTGGAAAGGATGATGGTAATGAATATGCCGAACTGGCTGAAGCAGCGCGCTTTTTTAACACCAGATCGGAGCGCGCTTGTTTTCAATGAACAAAAATGGACGTTCTCCCAGCTGTTCGATGAAACGCGCCGGACAGCAGACCGATTATATTCAGCAGGTATTAAAAAGGGTGACTATTGCGGTATACTGGCAGCAAACCGGCCTGAAACCGTATTTACTATATATGCGCTCCAGCAGATTGGTGCGACGGCTGTTATGTTGAACAGCCGGCTGACAACGGATGAAATCGCCTGGCAGCTTCATGATGCGAAGGCGGTTTATTTGCTGTACGATCAGGAACACACTGAAAAAGCACAGCTTATTTCCAGAGTGCGGTCTTTTTGCATAACCGGCATTGAGGGCGTTGCACCTGCTGAAACACGTCAGACATTTTCCTTGGATGAAACATGTTCCATTATGTATACATCAGGTACGACCGGCCGCCCAAAAGGAGTCATTCAAACGTATGGAAATCATTATATGAGTGCTACGGCTTCCGCGCTAAACCTTGGTCTTCATTCAGATGACACCTGGCTTTGTGCTGTGCCCCTTTTTCATATTTCGGGCTATTCAATTCTGATGAAAAGTGTACTGTATGGCATGGAAGTACACTTAATGGAAAAATTTGAACCAGAACGTGTGAATCAACTGTTGAAATCAGGTAATGTAACAATGATGTCTGTCGTGACGGCGATGCTTTCAGCGATGCTGCATGAGCTGGAGGGTGATTACAGTTCTCGTCTGCGCTGTATGCTTCTTGGCGGCGGGCCGGCGCCTGTTCCCATTCTTGAAGCATGTAAAGCGAAAGGAATTCCCGTTTTCCAAACGTACGGCATGACTGAAACAGCGTCCCAAATTGTTACACTTACGCCAGAAGATTCACTTCGAAAGCTCGGTTCAGCAGGAAAGCCGTTATTTCCGTGTGCGGTCAAAATTGACAGAGCAGATGAAGGTGAAATTCTGGTAAGTGGTCCAAATGTGACACCGGGCTATTTAAATCGTCCAGAGGCCAATAAACAAGCTTTTCAACATGGCTGGTTTCGAACGGGCGATATTGGCCGTCTCGATGAAGATGGTTTTTTATATGTGCTGGACCGCCGCTCCGACTTAATCATTTCCGGAGGAGAAAATATTTATCCAGCTGAGATTGAGTCTGTGCTGACTGGACATCCAGCGATTCTTGAAGCGGGCGTCACCGGTGTGCCAAATGACCAATGGGGAAGCGTACCGGCCGCTTTTTATGTAAACAAAGAACCGATTTCTGAAGAAGAACTAATCGATTTTTGCCGGGAAAAGCTGGCCCGCTATAAAGTACCCGCTTATTTTGTGAAAGTGGACACACTGCCAAAAAATGCTGCAAACAAGCTGCTTCGGCGTGAGCTGGCGAAGCAATGGAGTGGACAGGATGAAGATTAAAAAACTGAAGATGTATGTCGTTTCAATGCCGCTTAAAAAGCCATTTCATACACATTTGGAAACGGTAACGAAGCGGGAAGCGATTATTATTGAAGCAGAAGATGAGCACGGAATAGTCGGCTGGGGAGAAGCGTCTGCTTTTTCCACGCCGTGGTATACCGAAGAAACAGTCAAAACGGAATGGCACATCATTAAAAATCTTTTATTTCCACTGCTTAAAGACAGCCAAATCAATCATCCGGAAAAAATCGCTCATCTATTTTCTGAGGTCCGGGGCAATCGAATGGCTAAAGCAGGAGTAGAGTCGGCTATTTGGGATTTATATGCGAAACAGGTAAACAAACCGCTTTTTGAGGTATTAGGCGGAACACGCACGTCGATTCCGGTCGGAGCAGTAGCAGCCGGAAATACAATAAATGAAATGTTAGAGCGAATTCATACATTCATTGAGGCGGGTTATGAACGAATCAAAGTGAAAATCAGCCGTGAAGAGGATATTTCTTTGTTAACAGCAATCCGTCAATCATATCCTCACATATCATTAATGGCGGACGCCAATTCTGCGTACTCTATACAAGATAAGGATCATTTAAAAAAGCTGGATGATTTTGGGCTCATGATGATCGAGCAGCCTTTTTCTGTAGATGATATGTGGGATCATGCGAAGCTGCAAAAAGTACTCCACACGCCTGTCTGTTTAGATGAGAGCATCCGGTCGCTTCATGATACAGTTTGTGCACTTGAAATGGGAGCCTGTCAGGTTATCAATCTTAAATTCAGCCGCGTTGGCGGTTTATCGGAAGCGAAACGCATTCACGACTGCTGTCTTCGGCAAAATGTGGACATATGGGCAGGGGGGATGATTGAATTTGGTATTTCACGCGCTCATAACATTGCTCTCGCCTCGCTTCCGGGATTTACAATCCCGGGTGATATCATGTCTACGGATTACTATTGGGAAGAAGACGTCATTGAACCAGGTATTTTTGTCGAAAAGGGCCGCATTCAGCTGTCTAAAAAAGCCGGGATTGGTTATGAAATCAACAGAAAATGGCTCGAAAACAAAAAAGAAACTGTTTATTTTGTCTGAATTGTCGTTTTATTGAAACTTTTTTGGGGAAAAGAAGTAAAAAGGAGTAAGCAAAACAGAAAAGAGGTGCAGCCTATGGAAGTTGTAATTTGGATGGCATGTACCGTGGCGGCTCTCACTTTTTTTCTGTTTATCCGCAAAAAGCGATGTTTGGAAGATCTTCATGTGAAACTTAATGATTCGTTTCGTGATGTGGATCTTTTTATGAAAAAACGAGTAGAGGTGCATGCGAAATGGGCGGAAAAAGTAGCCGCTTATGACCTTGATGCACAAGGGATTTTAGCAGAAATGACCGCTTTACGTGACCGCTTTGATTATATGCCCATCGAGGAAAAGGTGCGGCTGTGTGAAAAGCTGGATAAGCTGTCAGGTCAAATGATTGCATCTGCTGAGCGCTGTCCACGTCTTCGAACATCTGCATCCTATATTCGTCTTCGTGCCCAAGCTGAGAATTTGATAGCGGAAATGCCGAACGCCTGCTGTGCTTACAATACACAAGCTAACCAATTAAATGAAGCTCTCCGTCGTTTCCCGGCAAACATTACAGCAGGAGTGGCCGGCTTTGAGCAAAAAGAGCTGTTCAGCCATCCCGAAAAAAAATCAGCCGAGGTCTGATTTTTTTTTTGGCCATTTTTCAGGAACTTCATCAAAGCCGCCTGGATGAAAGGGGTGGCATTTTAAAATACGGATCGTAGTAAGCAGCCCGCCTTTCAACGCCCCGTGTCTTTGAACAGCTTCATGTCCATAATGAGAGCAGGTTGGATAAAAGCGGCATGTCGGCGGTTTCAATGGTGACAGTACTTTTTGATAAAAACGGATTAAAAGCAAGAACAACTTTTTCATTTATCTTCACGCGTCTCATCAGATGAATTGCGTTTCGGCGGGTCGATTGTGTGCTTGTAGCTGTACCCTTTATTAATTGTTAAAACGGATAAAGCAAGCACAACCAGAACAACGATAATAGATATAATAACGACAATGATCATAGTCGACATGAAAGATCCTCCTTTTTCATAGTGTAACACGTTTTTGTTTACTTTCGCACAAGGCGGGTATAATGTAAGTATCGGTATAAATTACATACAAGCTGGAGGGGATTTTTTTATGTCAAAAAAACTAATTAACAGCGTAAACAAACAGGTTTCAAACTGGACGGTTCTGTACACGAAGCTTCATAACTACCATTGGTATGTAAAAGGACCGCAATTCTTCACTCTTCATACAAAATTCGAAGAGCTTTATACGGAAGCGAGCGTTCATATTGATGAATTGGCGGAGCGTCTACTAGCGCTGAACGGAAAACCGATTGCAACGCTTAAAGAATCACTGGAAAAATCAAGTGTAAAAGAAGCGGAAGGAAAAGAGTCAGCGGAAGAAATGGTTCAATCTATTGTAGATGATTTCACTACGCTGACAGGCGAGTTAAAAGAAGCGATGGACCTTGCGGATGAAGTGGGCGATGAAACAACCGGAGATATGCTTCTTGCGATTCACCAAAGTCTTGAAAAACACGTATGGATGCTGAAATCGTTTCTTGAAAAATAATTGACAAATCGATGAATGGCAACAAAAAAGCGGAGAATTTGCTTCTCCGCTTTTTTTTATGTATTAATGAAACTGGCGATTGTGACGAACCGGAATCTGATCTTGATTAAACTTTTCTTTTAACCCTTCGTACAAATACACTCGGAACAGCCAGGCAAGCTCGTCTTTCGGCATTTCTCCAATGACCGACAATATATCCGCTTCAGACATTTCACCCAGAACGGTCAGCGTGATCATATCGAGGTCGTCTTCCGTTCCCTGCAGCCGGCCACGATATAGTTCAAATAACTCATCCACGAATTTCATCGCTGTGCCTCCTTTTCAAGAATATATATATAGTTATACATGAAAACGTTATCATATTCCAACTTTTTTTCGTTGAATGAATGAAAAGAAAAGAGAGCATCCTGTAAAAAGGAGGAGATTCATGTGGAAAAGCAGCCTTATTATATTCAAGTTGCCAGTGGGGAAATCCAGTCGCAGCCTGATGTATCGCCTTGGAATTTTCGTGTTTTCGCCAATGAAAAAGAAATCCGATCGTTGCGAGAGCTTTTGAACGGGATGAATGGTGCTGATTTCGGTACGTTTTGGCGGGCACATCTCCCGGCCATTCCGTATCATGAAGATGCCGACAACGACCAATATGACCGGCACATGACGGCCGTGTATGAAAAAATATATGAACTCGGGGATGATGAGGCGCGTGAGTATATAAAAAAATGGAGAAATGACGTATAATAGAGAGAAAGCAAGCAAGGGTGAGGGATGCCGGTTGCGTATATTTACGGACGAAAATAGCTATACCGTTACAATGACGTTTGAAAAAGGTGCATTCGGTAAAACGCCGTCTCACGTTCTCGTCTTATGCCGAAAAGAACAAGCATGGCTTTTAACGAAGCACAAGGTGCGCGGACTTGAATGTCCCGGAGGAAGAATAGAGCCGGGTGAAGCACTTGAAGCCGCAGCCCGCCGGGAAGTAGCTGAAGAAACAGGTGCTGTTATATCCGGCTTGCATTTCATTGGTGAATACTGTGTGCATGTTCCGGAAAAGCCCTTTTTAAAAGCGGTTTTTTTCGCGCAAGTAACGGATATAGAAAAGAAAGACGATTATTTGGAAACAGACGGTCCTTACGTTGAAACAGAAGATTTGCTGCATGTGCGTTTTCAAGACAGCTATTCGTTTTTAATGAAAGATGACATGATTGCGCTTGCGTTGTCTGAAGTAAAAAGGAAGGGATTGGTATGATGACCTGCACACCGTATCCATCGCCAAATCCACATGTTCGTCTTTATATGGTCCGGTATGAATCTGCCGGTCTTTCAGTCAAAGGATTTTTAGCAGAACCAGCTGATGACGAGCGCTATGATGGACTTTTATATTTGCGCGGCGGCATTAAAGGCGTTGGTATGGTGAGACCGGCTAGAATTGCCGAATTTGCAGCAGAAGGATTTATTGTATTTGCGCCGTTTTATAGGGGTAACCGCGGCGGTGAAGGAAATGAAGACTTTGCCGGAGATGACCGAGAAGACGCTTTTTGCGCATTTGACTGGCTGGAACAGCATCCGCGTGTGAGAAGCAGCTGTGTTCATGTTTTCGGCTTTTCCCGAGGCGGCGTCATGGCGATTTTAACAGCGATTCATCGGCCGGCAGCCTCTATGGTTACGTGGGGCGGCGTGTCGGATATGACGCTCACATACGAAGAGCGAAAAGATATGCGCCGAATGATGAAGCGTGTCATTGGCGGGACACCGCAAAAAGTGCCAGAGCAATACGAGCGGCGGACACCATTACGTGATGCCCGCCGCATAAAAGCGCCCGTGTTGATCATTCATGGGCGGCTTGATAAAAATGTATCGGCGGAGCATGCGTATAGGCTGGAACAAGCTGTGCCACATGCGGAAACGATGTATTTTGACGAATATGATCATTACATACCACCTGCAGTCAACCGGCAGATTGTCGGTCATATTGCGAAATGGATGAAGGGGGACAAATGATGGGAATGCCGATGGAATTAAATACAATGATTGTCACAAAAGGAAACGAAGTGCGGGAGGAAGAAAACCGGTTTGTATTGAAAAAAAGCGGCTATCGATTGTACCCGATTGATATTCCTGTCGCTGTTCATAAAACAATCGACAGTGAACAAAGCGGCACAGCGCTCATCAAAAAAGTAGAATGGCAGCAGGACTCCACTACAATCACGTATACACTCGTTTCATTAAAGTCAACGAATTAAACAAAAAAGGACCACAGGATAATTCCTGTGGTCCTTTTTTTGAAAAGATTAAGAAAGTATATATTTTTGAACGATGTTGGTGATGCCAGCTAAAGGAGCCTAGGAGCCTTCCGCATGGGACCCGCAGGAGGCGAGCGAGTCATAAAGGCGTTGCGGCACGATACCGCGCTCTTAGCCTTTGATCTTATTTTCTAAAGCAGTGGCCCGCCTTTTTCCTCAATATCGACAGCAACACCGGCGAATTTTTTGAAGTTATTACGGAACTTGGCAGACAATTCTTTTGCTTTTTCCATAAATGTGTCCTCGTCCACCCATGCTTTGCGCGGAATTAATACCTCATCCGGGACACCCGGTACGTGAAGTGGGATTTCAAGGCCGAACACTTTTGTTTTGTACGTTTCAGTATGATTCAGCTCACCTTCTAGTGCAGCCTGAATCATAGCGCGCGTGTAAGAAAGCTTCATACGCTCGCCTGTTCCGTACTCGCCGCCTGTCCAGCCTGTGTTGACTAAAAATACTTGTGCATTATGCTCATCAATTTTTTTGCCGAGCATTTCAGCGTATACGTTTGCCTGTAGCGGCAGGAATGGAGAACCGAAGCAAGTAGAGAACGTCGCTTGCGGGCTTGTGATGCCGCGCTCCGTTCCGGCAAGCTTTGATGTGTAACCGCTCAAGAAGTGATACATTGCCTGCTCTTTCGACAATTTGCTGATTGGAGGCAGTACGCCAAATGCATCTGCTGTCAGGAAAATGATCGTATTCGGATGACCGGCTACACTCGGATCGACAATGTTGTCAATCGCTTGAAGCGGATATGCGGCACGCGTGTTTTCGGTCAATGTGTTATCGTCGTAATCTGGCAGTCGTGTATCGTGGTTGAGGACCACATTTTCAAGAACAGAACCGAAGCGGATCGCATCAAAAATTTGCGGCTCTTTTTCCCGTGTTAAACCAATTGTCTTTGCGTAGCAGCCGCCTTCGATGTTGAAAACGCCATTTGCAGACCAGCCGTGCTCATCATCCCCTATAAGGCGGCGGTGCGGATCAGCGGAAAGAGTTGTTTTCCCTGTGCCGGAAAGACCGAAGAACAAAGCAACATCGCCTTCGTAGCCGACGTTAGCCGAGCAGTGCATCGACAATACATTGTTTTCAGGAAGAAGGTAGTTCATAACGGAGAAAATAGATTTTTTCATTTCGCCCGCATATTCTGTTCCACCAATTAAAATTACGCGCTGTTCAAATGAAACGATAATGAATGTTTCAGAATGAGTACCGTCTACAAGCGGATCTGCCTGGAAAGAAGGCGCCGACAAAATCGTGAAGCCCGCTTCGTGCATGTGAAGTTCTTCTTCAGTTGGGCGAATGAACAGTTGATGGGCAAATAGATTATGCCATGCATATTCATTGACGACTTGAATCGGCAAGCGGTGTTTTTCATCCGCACCAGCAAAACCTTTAAAAACAAACAGTTCGTCTTTTTCTTTCAAATAACGGACGACTTTTTCGTACAAATGGTTGAACGCTTCTTCAGATATTGGCTGGTTGACTGAACCCCAATCAATTTTGTCTTTAACAGAGGCTTCTAGGGCGATAAACTTATCTTTCGGAGAGCGGCCCGTATATTTGCCTGTTTCGGCGCGAACCGCACCGGATGCGGTTAAAATACCTTCGCCGCGTTTAAGCACCTTTTCAACAAGAACAGGTACGGAAGGCTGAACGAGAATGTTTGAGCCTTTCAGCAGCTCGACGATTTCGCTGGAAACAGTTAAAGAGTTCATAGTGTACGACCATCCTTTATCCAAATTTTATATGTGTTTGCTTAACATGAAATTAGTATAACACATTAACGTTAATAATCTATACTATTGGAGGGATTTTTTTGTTTATTTTTATATTTTTTGTGAAATACTAATCAATATGTGTGCTTATTAAATAGGAAAGAAAAAAAAAGAATGAAAAAAATGAAGACAGAAATTGTTTTGTTTTTAGAAGGAAAACGGGTTGACACGAAGCGCGATATTTCGTAACATTGACACTTGAACGGATACTCTTATCCTGAGCTGGTGGAGGGACAGGCCCTGTGAAACCCAGCAACCTGCCGCAACGCGCGGAGAAGGTGCTAAACCTGAGCAAGGATCAGCCTTGGACGATAAGAGTGAAAGGCCCGAGTAAAAACAACCTTTCCTCTCTCAATACCGGGAGAGTTTTTTTATTTTCTGGATCACCTGAGGGAAATGAGTACCGTACACATACTGTTTTTAAGGAGGAATTTTTTCATGACAAAGCAGCGCCGCCTGTTTACATCAGAGTCCGTAACGGAAGGACATCCGGATAAAATCTGCGATCAGATTTCCGATGCGATTCTTGATGCTATTCTTGACAAAGACCCGAATGCCCGTGTGGCAGCGGAAACATCTGTAACGACTGGACTTGTTCTCGTTGCAGGCGAAATTACCACTTCATCTTATGTGGATATTCCAAAAATTGTTCGTGAAACAATAAAAGAAATCGGCTACGTCCGTGCAAAATACGGATTTGACTCAGAAACAGCAGGGGTCTTAACATCAATTGACGAGCAGTCTCCTGATATTGCGGCAGGTGTTAACGTTGCTCTTGAAGCGCGCGAAGGCCAAATGACCGATAAAGAATTAGATGACATCGGGGCAGGAGACCAAGGCTTAATGTTCGGCTTTGCCTGCAACGAAACGGAAGAGCTTATGCCGCTTCCAATTTCTCTTGCTCATAAATTAGCGCGCCGTTTAACAGAAGTGCGTAAAACAGAAACGCTTGATTACCTCCGTCCAGACGGAAAAACGCAAGTAACGGTTGAATATGATGAAAACGGCAAGCCGGTTCGTGTTGATACGATTGTTATTTCAACGCAGCACCATCCGGAAGTAACACTTGAGCAAATTCAAAAAGAAGTTCGTGAGCAAGTCATCAATGAAGTTGTTCCGGCTGAATTGATCGATGCGGAAACGAAATTCTTCATCAACCCGACAGGCCGTTTCGTTATTGGCGGACCGCAGGGGGATGCAGGCTTGACAGGCCGTAAAATTATCGTTGATACGTACGGTGGATATGCACGCCATGGCGGCGGTGCTTTCTCCGGTAAAGATCCAACAAAAGTAGACCGTTCTGCCGCTTATGCAGCACGTTACGTAGCGAAAAACATCGTTGCAGCAGGCCTTGCTGATAAATGCGAAGTACAGCTTGCGTATGCAATTGGTGTTGCACATCCCGTTTCAATCGCTGTGGACACATTCGGAACAGGGACTGTTTTGGAAGAAGTGCTCGTTGATCTGATTCGTCAAAACTTTGACCTTCGTCCAGCAGGCATCATTAAAATGCTTGATCTGCGCCGTCCAATTTACCGCCAAACAGCTGCATACGGTCATTTTGGACGTACAGACGTGGATCTTCCATGGGAGCGTACAGACAAAGCAGATGTGTTAAAATCAGCGGTGAAGTAAGAAAAGCATAAGGCGGCCGCTCAGGCCCGTAAGACGGACCGGCGGTGGCACTCTTTGCCACACAGCTGTGACGGCTTTTTGGAACAAAAGCTAAGAACGCAGCATCCTGCTGCAACGCTTTCGTGACCCACATCGCGTGGGCCTCGAGGCCTGGTTGCTTGAAGCTGGACAAAGATCAAAAAAATATTTTCTTATCTAAACCAAAAGACCGTCTCATTTATTGAGTCGGTCTTTTTCTTGAATTCCCTTATAGTATTGGCCTTTTTCCGCATACTCCTGGACGATCCGCTCCATGTCTTTTCGGTCGGCATCGTTTACTTCCCGTATGACTTTCGCCGGCCGTCCGAACGCCATTGTGTTTGGCGGAATCACTTTGCCCGGCGGCACGAGGCTCCCTGCACCGATAAACGCCCCTTCCCCGATTTCGGCATTATCTAAAATAATCGAACCCATGCCAACAAGTGCGCCTTTCCGAATTTTGCAGCTGTGTAACATCACTTGATGGCCAATCGTCACGTCATCCTCTATTAGGAGCGGATTGTTAGGGCTTTGATGGAGGACCGAATTATCCTGCACGTTTACCCGTCGGCCGATTACGGTTGGTGCCACATCGCCTCGAATAACCGTATTATACCAAATAGTAGATTCTTCACCGATGATAACGTCGCCTGTAATAGTTGCAAAGTCAGCGACAAAAACTGATTCCGCAATCACTGGCTTCTTGTCTTTGTATGGATAAATCATCATTGTAACCCCTTTCTTTTAGTTATTGTACCGTTTTATTTTATCGAACGGCAAAAGATTTGTATAATAGAAAAAACGACTGTCGTTTTTGAAGGAGAGAGAACGTTATGTGGAAATGGGAATGCGAAGAAAAGCCAAAAGGGGTCATCGTCATCGTTCATGGCGCATTTGAGCACCATGGGCGATACGGCTGGCTCATTGAAAGGTGGCGGCAAAATGGATTTCATGTCGTCATGGGTGACCTGCCGGGTCAGGGCATGACATCGCGTGCGCGCCGGGGTCACATTTCATCTTTTACAGAATATACAAATGAACTATCCGATTGGATTCAGGCAGCTTATCAGTTTGACGTGCCGGTGTTTTTGCTTGGCCACAGCATGGGGGCGCTCATTGTCACCCGTTTTTTGCAGGAGCAAAAGCCGGAAATCGCGGGTGTGATTTTGTCGTCCCCGCTTTTTAAAATGAAGCATATGCCGCCGAAACATTTAAATGTAATGACACACGGCTTAAATACCGTTACGCCTTCACTAAAATTCGATTCTGGCTTAACATCCGATATAGCGACCCGAAATGAAGAAATTTGGGCATTTGATGCGGAAGATTCTTTATTCGTCCGAAAAGTATCAGTCCGCTGGTATCGGGAAGTTGTTCAGGCCATTAAAATTGCAACAGCTGGTCCGGGCGAAATTCCCGATATCCCGCATCTGATTATGCAGGCAGGGGATGACCGGGTCACAGACGCAAGCGCCGTCCGCATTTTTGCTAAAAAGCTCAGTCTGTCAGAATTACAGTACAAAGAATGGCCAGGACTGTATCATGAAATTTTTAACGAACCGGAGCGTGATGATGTGTTTAAGTATGCGCTCGATTTTGTTCACAATCGGCTGCGGTCACTCGGTTTTATCATTGAAAAGTGAGGTAAGAGAATGACGGTCCCTACAAATTCGCTTCTGTTAATGCGAAAAATATACAAAAACATTTTTCCGTCTGTAAAAGCGGAATGGAGAAAATGGAAAGTGCTGGCGGAACAAATCCCGGATTCGGAATTAAGACAGCAGGCACTTGATGTTTACGAAAAAAAATATTTTCATTGTGAAGCAGGCGGCGTCATTTCGATGCTCGCCGGTGCTCGCTCTAAAGACGCTATTTCGTTTATCGTACCGTATCAATTAATTTGCGATTATCTGGACAATTTGTGTGACCAAACGACATCGTTTAATCCGGATGATTTTGCGGCGCTTCACGAAGCGCTTCATGACTGCTTTTTTCCGAGGCAGGCAAAAAGCGATTACTATCGATTCCGCCAGTCGAAAAACGATGGCGGTTATTTGAATGCACTTGTTGATGGCTGCCGCCGCATTGTCGAGAACACGCCATCGTTTGCAGCTGCAAAACCACATGTACTGGATTTAAGCCGTTACTACAGCGAGCTTCAAATTCATAAACATGTCCGTGCGGAAGAAAGGGAAGAACGACTGATCCGCTGGTTTGACAGCTATAAAGCAGACTTGCCGGACATGACATGGTATGAATTTTCAGCCTGCACAGGTTCTACGGTTGGGGTGTATTGTCTTATGTCATGCGCGATGCAGCCGGCGTTTACACCGACATATGCCAAAATGGTACGTGACTGCTATTTCCCGTATGGACAGGGTATTCACATTTTGCTCGATTATTTTATTGATCAAGAAGAGGACTTAGAAGATGGCGAGTTGAACTTCTGCACGTATTACAAAAATGAGAAAGAAATGATGGAACGTTTTCTTTACTTTTTACAGCAGGCGAAAAAGGGAACGGAGCAGCTGCCGCATGCGAAGTTTCATTCATTCCTAATCGAAGGCATCGTGGCCGTTTATTTGTCAGAAGAAAAAGCAGCCGGCAAAAAAAGTGTGCGCGGCCATTGCCGCAAGCTCGTACACACAGCTGGGTCCGCTAGTATTTTCTTTTACTGGAATGGCCGGACATACAAAACGTATCGGAAAATGCGGCAAGCTTATAAATAAAAGAGGTGTCACTGCTAAATGAAAATCAGTATACTAGATCAATCCCCGATTTCAGAAGGGCAGACAGCAGCCCAGGCGCTGCAGGAAACAATTGAGCTTGCGCAGCTTGCCGAACAGCTTGGCTACGAGCGATTTTGGGTATCAGAACATCATGACGCCGCCACACTCGCCGGTTCCTCGCCGGAAGTGCTGCTGGCCCATCTGGCAGCAAAAACAACAACGATCCGGCTTGGTTCAGGTGGTGTCATGCTGCCGCATTACAGCGCTTATAAAGTGGCTGAAAATTTCAAGCTGCTGGCTGCACTCGCGCCAGGGAGGATCGACCTTGGTTTAGGCCGGGCGCCAGGCGGCATGCCCCGGGCTTCATTTGCGCTGTCGGACGGGCGGAAACGGGAGGTTGATCGGTATCCAGAACAAATCGATGATGTCCTTGCATATTTGCATGATCAGCCGGTGCCGCATGCGTATACAGGAGTGAAAGCGACGCCGGTTGTAGATGTACCGCCTGATGTATGGCTGCTTGGCTCAAGTCCTTCGAGTGCTGTGTTAGCCGCGGAAAAAGGCCTTCCTTATACATTTGCAAAATTTATAAACGGGGATGGCGGACAAAAAGAGCTGGCTGAATATCGGCGCTTGTTTCAGCCGTCTGCTTACATGACTGCTCCAAAAACAACGATTGCTGTTTTTCTTATATGTGCCGAAACAGATGAAGAGGCGCAGTACTTGGCCGGCAGTTTGGAATTATCATTAATGATGACGGGACAGGGGATTCCATCAAAAGGGACACCATCCCCGGAAAAAGCGGCGGCGTATTCATACGGAAAGTTTGAAATGATGCACATTGAAGAAAACCGAAAGCGGATGATCATCGGTGGACCAGAAACTGTCCGGGAAAAGGTGGAACGTCTTGCGGCTGAATATGAGGCAGATGAAATCATGGCAGTGACCATCCTGTATGATTTTGAGAAAAAAAAGCGGTCATTTGACCTTCTTGCGCGATTAATGAAGCAGTAGGAAAAAGTTCCCTTTAAGAAAGGGGACTTTTTTTACAAAATAACATTGACAATGATAATCATTTTCGTTAATATTTTACTAGTCATTGATAATCATTTTCATTAGGGAGGAACGAATTACATGAAGAAGAATAAATTATTTTCAATTTTATCATTGCTTGTGATCATGAGCGCGTTGTTTTTAGCTGCATGTTCACAAGGCGCAGAGGAAGAAACAGAAAGTGAAAGCAAAGACAATGCAGCTTCAGAAACGCGTACATATGCATCTGAAGAAGGAGACATTGAAATCCCGGCTAATCCGGAACGTGTAGCGGTTATGGCGGCAACATATCCCGGTAACTTCCTTGAGCTTGGTGTTACACCGGTCGCCATTACAGACTGGTCAGCGAAAAGTAAATTTTTGGGTGATCAGCTGGAAGGTGCAGAAGTGGTTGCGCCGGATGATTACGAAACACTCCTTGAATTAGCACCGGATTTGATCATTACATATACAGGTGATGAAAACATGGCGAAATATAAAGAAATTGCGCCAACAATCGGCCTGACATATGAAAAATACGGTTATATCGAACAGCATCTTGAAATCGGTAAAATCCTCGGCAAAGAAGAAGAAGCTCAAGCTTGGGTAGATGAATGGAATGCAAAAGCGGAAGAAGCGAAGAAAACCGTTCAAGCAGCAATTGGTACAGACGTGACGGCAACAGTTGTGGAAACATTCGGGAAAGATACGTATGTATACGGTCAAAACTGGGGACGCGGCACAGAAGTCATTTATCAGGCACTAGGCATTAAAGCGCCTGAAAAAGTCGAATCTGAAGCATTTGGACCAGGATACAAAGCTATTTCAGCTGAAGCCATTCCAGAGTATGCAGGCGACTACATTTTTGTAGGAGAGGGTGCAAACGTGTCATCTTCTACTTTTATGGAAACAGACCTGTGGAAAAACATCCCGGCTGTACAAAAAGGAAATGTCATTAAATTTGATTCTGATTCTTTTTATTTTAATGATCCGATCTCTATTGAAAAAGAATTGGAATTCATCGTGGACGCTTTAACAGAAAAAGCGGCACAATAAAGGGCTGTTTTTATGAATAATATAAAAGAACCAGCGATTACCTCCCGTCCTAAGACGGGAGTATTCGTCATTTTAGCGGGATTTGCGGGATTGTTATTTAGTCTGGCTCTTTCTGTCTCGGTCGGTGCAGCAGAGTTAACGTTAAAAACAGTTTGGGAAGCAATTTTTTCTTATAACCCGAGCCGTGAAGCAGATCAAATTATTATTGGTATCCGCTTGCCGCGTGAAGTCGGCGCGGCCCTTACCGGTGCGGCTTTTGCAACTGCAGGGGCGATCATGCAGGGTATTACGCGCAATCCACTTGCGGAACCAGGGCTGCTTGGGTTAAATGCAGGGGCAAGTTTTGGACTTGCCTGTCTGCTCGCTTTTTTTACGAATACTACGTATATCATGGCGATTTTGTTTTCGTTTCTTGGTGCTTCTTTAGGAGCCAGCTTATTATTTGGACTTGCTTCTTTAAAAAAAGGCGGATTTTCACCGCTTCGAATTGTTTTGGCTGGCGCCGCGATCTCAGCGCTTCTAACCGCTCTTGGTGAAGGAGTCGCGATTATGTTCAAGCTGTCCCAGGACCTGGCTTTCTGGATGGCCGGCGGTGTTTCCGGAACAAGCTGGTCACAGCTGCAAGTGATGGCGCCGATTGTCGGCATGGGTCTTCTGACAGCCATTTTCTTTTCAAGATCGCTGACCCTTTTAAGTTTTGGCGATGAGATGGCTAAGGGTCTTGGACAGCGGACAACGCTTATTAAAGTGATCCTTATTTTTGCGGTACTCGTGCTTGCTGGCGCGGCAGTGTCTGTCGCCGGACCCATCATGTTTGTCGGCTTGATGACGCCTCATATTGTACGGGCGCTCGTTGGAACTGATTACCGGTGGATTATTCCCGGCTCGGCGCTTGCCGGCGGTATCCTGCTTGTTTTGGCTGACACCACAGCCCGTATGATTAATCCGCCATTTGAAACACCAGTGGGCGCTGTCATATCTATTATCGGTGTGCCGTTTTTCCTTTATTTAATTCGGAAAAGGGGGCGGCTGACTCAATGAACGGTCATTTAAAAAGAAAAGCGGGCCTTATATTAACCGTTTCCTTTCTTCTGCTTTGTTTCTTGTTTGTCTTAAGTGCGGCATTAGGAAAAGCGTCGCTTCCCCCCGCAAGGCTGTTAGAAACATTGCTTGGCAATGGGACATCGAGAGAGGAGCTTATTTTATACAGCTTCCGCCTGCCACGCATGGTCATTACGATGCTTGCCGGCTCGGCATTGGCCGTTTCAGGTGCTATTTTGCAAAGCATTTCACGCAACCCGCTTGCGGATTCAGGCATCTTGGGAATTAATGCCGGTGCAGGGTTGATGGTGGCGGTTTATGCGATGATTTTCACACCGCAATCTTCCACATTTCTGTATATGGTGCCGCTTTTTGCGTTTATTGGCGGCATGGCAACGGCCGGCATCATTTCTGTCATTTCGTATCATAAAACAGAAGGACTTGATCCAATGCGCCTTGTGCTCGCAGGTGTAGGTATGGCGATGGCTATGTCGGGAAGCATGCTTATTTTGGCCTCTCAGTTTGATTCGCGCGAATATGAATTTATTGCCGGATGGCTTGCAGGGTCGATTTGGGGGAACGACTGGAATTTTGTCATGGCACTAATTCCATGGGTTGGCATTCTTATTCCATTGGCTCTTTGGAAATCAAACGTTTTAAATTTGCTGAATTTAAACGAAGGCACTTCAGCAGGGCTTGGCGTAAAAGTGGGAAAAGAGCGGATCCTGCTTCTGTTCGTTGCGGTAGCTCTCGCGTCAGCAGCCGTTTCTGTCAGCGGCGGTATAGTATTTATCGGACTGATGGCACCGCATATTGCGAGAAGTTTAACAGGCCCCCGGCATCAGCACTTTGTTCCGGCCGCTGCTGTTATTGGCGCGGTATTGCTATTAGCTGCAGATACTGCAGGACGGCTTATGCCTTTTACAACAAGCGTCCCGGCCGGTATCATTGTCACATTAATTGGCGCACCGTATTTTATGTATTTAATGGTAAAAAAATAAAAAAAGCCTGATCTCTCATCGCATTAGCGCGGCGGGAGTCAGGCTTTTTCAATCACTTACCGTTTTTCAATTGCCACAATTAACGGCGGCGTGTTCATTTGATTAATAAAACCATACTGCATGACATGTGCCGTTTGCTGATCGAGAGAAGCGGCGTATTGAACAACCGCGTCCCGTTCGTCGGCACCGCCATCATGTCCGAGATAAATAACAAGCACGATCAAGCCGCCCGGTTTTATCATTTGAAATAATTGATGAACCGCATCGATCGTTGTATCCGGTTTTGTAATAATGGACTTGTCGCCTTTTGGCAAACAGCCTAGATTGAAAATCGCCGCGTTCAGCTTTCCATGATAACTTTCTGGAATGAGCGTCTGCGCCTGCTCATGACCAGCATGAAATAAAGATGCGCGGTCAGCAATTCCGGCATTTTGAAGCCGCACTGTTGTATTTTCAATTGCCCGATGCTGAACGTCAAAGGCAAAAACGTGTCCGTCACCGCCAGCTAAATTTGCTAAAAATAAAGTATCGTGTCCGTTACCCGCTGTCGCGTCGACGAAATAATTTTTATCTGATACCGTTTTTTGGATTAATAGGCGTGCAAACGGCAAAATCCCCTCCAGAATCATGGCTGCATAACGGCTCCTTTATAAAATTTGCCTTGCCATGTATCACGCTGCAGCATTTCTGCATGGATTGCGTTTAACACTTCCCACTTGTTGACGCTCCACATCGGCCCGACCATCAATTCAATGGGTCCATCACCGGTAATGCGGTGCACAATCATTTCAGGCGGCAAAATTTCAAGCTGGTCGACAACAAGTTTTGCATATTCGTCCATTGATAAAAAGTCGAGCATCCCTTTTTCGTACTGCTTCACAAGCGGTGTGCCTTTTAACAAGTGAAGCAAATGGATTTTTATGCCTTGCACGTCCAAATTCGCGATTGCCTGGGCTGTTTCCATCATCATCTCTGGTGTTTCGAGCGGAAGGCCGTTAATTAAATGCGAGCAAATGCGGATGTTGTGCTTGCGCAGTTTTTCCACGCCTTCTACATACGTTTGGAAATCATGGGCACGATTAATAATACGTGCGGTTTTTTCGTGAACAGTCTGGAGTCCAAGCTCCACCCATAAATACGTACGCTCATTCAATTCAGCTAAATACTCGACAACATCATCCGGCAGACAGTCTGGGCGTGTCGCAATGGAAATCCCGACAACATCGTCCTGCTTTAACACAGTTTCATATTTTTCACGGAGCACGTCAACAGGTGCATGTGTATTTGTATACGCTTGAAAATACGCCATGTATTTGCCATGTTTCCATTTTTCGTGCATTTTATTTTTAATATCGTGAAATTGTTTTTCAAGCGGGTCGACCCGGTCGCCGGCAAAGTCACCTGAGCCTGCTGCGCTGCAAAATGTACAGCCGCCAAACGCCACCGTGCCGTCACGGTTCGGGCAGTCAAATCCGCCATCAAGCGCAACTTTAAACACTTTGTGACCGAAATGCTCCCGTAAATGATAGTTCCATGTATGATACCGTCTGTCGTCACTAGCGTGCGGAAACGGGTTTGTCATGATCCATTCCTCCTTTAAAGCTCATTTTAAATTGTAGCATGAACAGCAGCACTGGTAAAATGCGCTTGCATAATGACTAAAGTTTTTCTAGAATGAAAGGTAAAGATTAAGGAAGAAAGCCGTTGAGTTTTTATTCAGCATTGGGTAGAGACACACTTTTCCTGTCCCATTACCTGGGAGGGAGTTTTTTTCATTAGAGCTCCTGAGAAGGGAAAAAGACGGCTTACATAAATGGAAGGCAGGTTCAATAATGAATTTTGATCATAAGCAGATTGAACAAAAATGGCAGCAATATTGGGAACAAAATAAAACCTTTAAAATGAACAACCATTCTGATAAACCGAAGTTTTACGCGCTCGATATGTTTCCGTATCCATCCGGTGCCGGTCTTCACGTCGGACACCCGGAAGGCTATACAGCGACGGACATATTAAGCCGCTTTAAACGCCTGCAGGGCTATAATGTGCTTCATCCGATGGGTTGGGATGCATTCGGTCTTCCAGCGGAGCAGTATGCGCTTGATACTGGAAATGATCCGGCTGAGTTCACGGAGCAAAACATTAACAATTTCCGCCGCCAAATTAAAGCGTTAGGTTTTTCTTATGACTGGGATCGTGAAATTAATACCACAGACCCGGGTTATTACAAATGGACACAATGGATTTTCCTTCAATTGTATAAAAAAGGTCTTGCCTACGTAGATGAAGTGCCGGTGAACTGGTGCCCGGCGCTTGGCACTGTCTTGGCGAACGAAGAAGTCATCGACGGCAAGTCAGAGCGTGGCGGACATCCGGTCGAACGCCGTCCAATGCGTCAATGGATGCTGAAAATTACCGCTTATGCGGATCGGTTAATTGAAGATTTGGATGAACTTGACTGGCCGGAAAGCATTAAAGACATGCAGCGCAATTGGATCGGACGGTCTGAAGGAGCAGAAGTGACATTTAGCATCGATGGATACGATGAAACATTTACTGTTTTTACAACGCGTCCGGATACGCTATTTGGCGCCACGTATGCGGTTTTAGCTCCTGAACATCCATTTGTAGCAAAAATCACAACCGATGCGCAAAAAGAAGCTGTGAATGCGTACATTGACCAAATAAAGTCAAAAAGCGACTTGGAGCGGACAGACCTTGCTAAAGATAAAACAGGCGTTTTCACTGGCGCATATGCGGTAAATCCTGTCAATGGCGAAAAAATGCCGATCTGGATTGCTGACTATGTACTAATCACATACGGAACGGGCGCGATTATGGCAGTTCCAGCGCATGATGAGCGCGATTTTGAATTTGCGAAAAAGTTTAATCTGCCGATTCAAGAAGTCGTTGCTGGCGGAAATGTAGAGGAAGAAGCATACACGGGTGACGGAGCCCACGTGAATTCCCGATTCGTAGACGGCTTAAATAAAGAAGATGGCATTGCAAAAATGATTGAATGGCTTGAAAAAGAAAGCGTCGGCACAAGAAAAGTAACATACCGCCTGCGTGACTGGCTGTTCAGCCGTCAGCGCTATTGGGGTGAGCCGATTCCAATCATTCATTGGGAAGATGGCACGACGACAGCTGTTCCGGAATCGGAATTGCCGCTTATATTGCCAAAAACAACAGAAATCCGCCCATCAGGAACCGGTGAATCACCGCTTGCCGTTATTGAAGACTGGGTAAATGTTGTTGATTCAGAGACAGGGAAAAAAGGCCGCCGTGAAACAAATACGATGCCGCAATGGGCCGGAAGCTGCTGGTATTATCTGCGCTTTATCGATCCGGATAATAAAGAAGCGTTAGCGGATAAAGACTTACTAGAGCGCTGGCTGCCGGTTGACATTTACATTGGCGGCGCCGAGCATGCTGTACTTCATTTGTTATACGCGCGTTTCTGGCATAAAGTATTGTACGACATTGGCGTCGTTCATACGAAAGAGCCGTTCCAAAAATTGTTTAATCAAGGCATGATTCTCGGTGAAAACAACGAAAAAATGAGTAAGTCAAAAGGCAATGTTGTCAACCCCGATGAAATTGTGGAAAGCCACGGCGCGGATACACTTCGTCTTTATGAAATGTTCATGGGGCCGCTTGAAGCATCCATTGCATGGAGCACTACTGGGGTGGACGGAGCTCGCCGCTTTCTTGACCGTATTTGGCGCTTGCTTATCACAGAAAACGGCTCGTTAACGCCTAAAGTGACAGGTGAGGATAAATCACTTGAAAAAGTATACCATCAGACAGTGAAAAAAGTGACAGAAGACTATGAAGGACTTCGTTTCAATACAGCCATTTCGCAAATGATGGTGTTTGTCAATGAAGCGAATAAAGCTGAAACGATTCCGGCTGAATATGCGGAAGGGTTTGTGAAATTAGTGTCACCGCTTGCGCCGCATTTAGCGGAAGAGCTTTGGGAAAAGCTTGGTCATAGCGGTACGGTAACGTATGAAGCGTGGCCGGTATTTGACGAATCAAAGCTTATCGATGATGAAGTGGAAATTGTCATCCAGCTAAACGGCAAAGTAAAAGCAAAAGTAATGGTTTCAAAAGATGCAACAAGGGAACAAATGGAAGAGATCGCGATGCAAAATGACAAGCTTCAAGAAGAGCTGGCTGGAAAAACGATCCGGAAAGTGATCGCGGTGCCGGGCAAGCTTGTCAATATCGTCGCAAACTAATCAAGGAGGAATGAAGACATATGATTCCAACAATCACTGGTGAAGAAGTACGTGAAAAGCTCGAAAATGGCGAACAGCTGGCATTAATTGATGTGCGGGAAAACGATGAAGTGGCAGAAGGCATGATCCCGCAGGCGGAGCATATCGTCATGGGGACGATTCCTGAACAGTTGGATCGTCTTGACAAAGAAACAGAGTACATTATTGTTTGCCGCTCCGGCGTCCGTTCGGAAAATGTGTCTCGTTTCTTAATCGAAAATGGCTACAAAGCAACAAATATGACAGGCGGCATGCTGGACTATACAGGCGAAACAGTACCGAAAAACTAAAAAAACTGTGCGGAGCCAATCCGCACAGTTTTTTTATGGAAAATCCCTTGAGGGTGTAGACAAATTAATATTTTTTTCAGAACCTTCTTTTTTTCTTCCTCACCATGACGCTCGGAATGTGTGGGAGGTTTCGTTTGCTGCTTTTAAATGGGAGCCGTAAAGGCGGCGGGCGCGCGGCTTTGCTTTCCACGGAGCAGAAGATGAGCTCGCTAGTCCCGCAGGAGCCCCCACCGCCTCTGCTTTTAAAATAAGTGAAGATAAAAGAAGCGAGGCGTGTGGCATGCTCCGCTTTGAAACGAGACCGTCACGCTTCTCACCCGCTTTTCGTGAATAAAAGCAACAGCTCGAATTCTCGCTGCTATTTTAAAACGGGGTGAAGCCAAATGGACGGAGACTCCTGCGGGAACAGCCAGCTGTGCGAGACCCTGCAGGCGCGTTAGCGACGAAGCGGCTCGCTGGTGGCCCGCGGAAAGTGGAGTCCGTTTGGCTTCACCTATCGGCCCTTTTAAAAAAGCATAGTTTCTATAAAGACGTTTGCTCGTTTCCAGCAATAAACGCATGCTTTCAAAAAGCAGCCCACTTTGTCGACAGTCTCTCCCTTATCTCACGGCTGCCGCATTCGTTCCGGCAATATGGCCGGTGATGAGCGCGGCAGTGATATTGTAGCCGCCAGTATAGCCATGAATATCCAGTATTTCGCCACAGAAAAAGAGACCATCTTTCTTTTTAGACGCCATCGTTTTCGGTTCAATTTCTTTTACCGATACGCCGCCGCCTGTGACAAACGCTTTTTCAATTGGCAATGTGCCGCTAACGGCAATTTTAAACGATTTAATGAGAGACGCGAGTTCACGAATATTCGCATCGGACAATTGATTGCCAGGCGTTTCTAAATCGATATCAGCCCGTTCAAGCAAAAAGTGCAAATACCGTTCTGGCAACAATTTCTTTAAGCTGTTTTTTACCGCTTTTTTTGGTTCTTCCTTGATGATTTGCCGAATCGAAACGCCTGCTTCATGTTCATTCCCATTCGGAAACACGTCAATAGACATGTAAACAGGAGAGCCATTTTTTTTCAGCTCTTTTACGACGTATTGGCTGCAGCGCAGTGCGGCGGGACCGGACAAGCCAAAATGAGTAAACAGCATATCCATCCGGTGCGTGACGAGCGGTTTACCTTTTTTATTCAGTACAGACAGCCCGACATCACGGAGCGCCAGCCCTTGCATAGAGCGGTTCACAATAAACGGCTCTTTTGACGTGACCGGTACTTCTGTTGGAAATAATTCTGTAATCGTGTGCCCCGCTTGTTTTGCCCACGGATAACCGTCGCCGGTTGATCCGGTTTGCGGCACTGCTTTGCCGCCGGTCGCGAGGACAACAGCGTTAGAATGAATTTCTTCACCAGATGTTAATTGAACACCCCGCATATATTTGTCATCCATTAATAACTTTGCGACAGGAGACTCAAGCCGCATGTCGACTCGAAGCCGCTTTAATTCACCGAGCAGCGCTTCGACGACGTCCTGTGCCCGATTAGAAACTGGAAACATCCGTCCGTGGTCTTCTTCTTTCAGCTTCACGCCGAGGTTTTCAAAAAAACGGATAATGTCTTCATTGCTGAAAACAGAAAAAGCGCTGTACAAAAAACGGCCGTTCCCCGGAATGTGCCGAATAATTTCTTCTACGGGCAGCCGGTTCGTCACGTTGCAGCGGCCGCCGCCGGAAATTTGCAGCTTGTTTCCTGGCTTGCGTCCTTTATCAATTAACAGTGTGCGCGCGCCCGAACGGCCTGAAGCAATGGCTGCCATTAAGCCGGCTGGTCCGCCGCCTACCACAATTACGTCATACATAGGGTCACCTCGTTCTTTAAACTTTTTTCATTATAGCAGATGGCAAAATAAATTGTCAGGCACGCTGGAAAGATGTACACTAGCAAGTGATGTTTAATGGAGAAAAAGAGGGATTTATTTATGCCATCCAACTTAATAAGAGGGACGTTTATCCTCACACTGGGCACGTTTATTTCAAAGTTTCTTGGCTTGTTTTATGTGATACCATTTTACAGCATTATCGGTGGGGAGGATGCGGCCGCGCTGTATAGCTACGGCTACGTTCCATATACGATTTTTATCAGCATTGCCACAGCCGGTATTCCGCTTGCAGTATCCAAGTACATTGCGAAATATAATGCGATTGAAGAATACGCTGTCGGCCGGAAACTGTTTAAATCCGGTCTTGTCATTATGCTGTTAACAGGTTTCGCCGCTTTTGCTGTTATGTATTCTTTTGCGCCATTTTTTGCGAAACTATCTTTAGGTGGCAAAGAAACAACATACACTATTGATGAAGTGGCAACGGTCATTCGTGCGGTCAGCTTCGCACTTATTATTGTGCCATTCATGAGTGTAACACGTGGATTTTTTCAAGGGCACCAGTCAATGGGACCTTCTGCTGTTTCACAGGTTGTTGAGCAAATTGCTAGGATTATTTTCCTTCTTGGCGGCGCATATATCGTTATTCATGTGATGAACGGGTCGGTTGTCACTGCGATCAGCGTTGCCACATTTGCGGCGTTTATCGGTGCGTTATTTGGCCTGCTCGTCTTATACTGGTACTTTTTTAAGCGGAAAAAGCATTTGGACAAGCTGTTAGAGAAGGATAAAGGACAGGCGGATGTGTCACTGTTTGGCATGTATTCGGAAATTGTCGTCTATGCCGTTCCATTTATTTTTGTCGGAATCGCTATTCCGTTATACCAGCTTATTGACCAAGTTACTTTTTCAAGAGCCATGTCTCAAATTGGGCTTGCGGACCAGGCTGTGTCAGCATTCGGAGTGTTAAATTTCAGCACCCAAAAATTGGTGATCATACCGGTTTCTCTCGCAACAGCTTTTGCGATGACACTCGTGCCGATGGTGACAAGCTCATTTGTGAAAAAAGACATGGCGCTGGTGAAGCAGCAGCTCAATAAAACATTTGAAGTACTGCTGTTTTTGACTGTTCCAGCAGCTGTCGGCATGGCGCTTTTGGCAGAGCCGCTTTACACTGTTTTTTATAAATACAGTGAGTTTGGCACCGATGTGCTCCGGGTATATGCGCCAGTTGCCATTTTATTTGCACTGTTTTCCGTAACAGCTGCTATTCTGCAGGGCATCAATGAACAGCGCTTTACCGTATTGAGCCTGCTGACTGGAATTTTAGTTAAGCTTTCGCTGAACATTCCGCTGATTAAACTTTTTGAAACGGAAGGCGCTGTGTATGCGACCGCTCTAGGCTATTTGACTTCTATTGTCATCAATATTGTCGTCATTCGCATGTACGCATCGTATTCTCTTCGTCCACTCGCCAAAAAGATTGGGCTGATCACAGCATTTAATGCCGTGATGGCGATTGTGGTGATCACGCTTTATGGCATTTTGTCAATGGTCCTTTCAACAGAAACAAAAGGCACTGCGTTATTGATTATTTTCATTTGCGCAACTGTCGGAGCGATTGTTTATTTCGCGATCAGCGAGAAGTCGGGTCTTCTTGATGAAGTATTTGGATCAAGACTTGATAGTATTAAACGAAAACTACGCTTGAAAAAAGCATAAAGGAGTAAAAGATGCGTTTAGATAAATGGCTCGCCAATTCCGGGATTGGATCCCGGAAAGAAGTAAAAAAATTGTTGAAAACCGGGGCTGTAACTGTGAATGGGAAAATGACAAAAGACGCAAAGGTCCATGTCGACCCGAATGCGGATAATGTGATGCTTTTCGATGAGCCGGTTGAATACCGGGAATTTATTTATTTGATGATGAATAAGCCAAATGGCGTCATTTCCGCAACAGAAGACAAGAGAGATGAAACGGTCATTGATTTGCTCGATGATGCGCATAAGCACTTCGATCCGCACCCGGTCGGCCGGCTCGATAAAGATACGGAAGGTATGCTGTTATTAACAAATGACGGGCACTTGTCGCATCAATTGCTGTCACCAAAACATCATGTGCCGAAAACATATTTTGCCCGTATTCATGGGCAGGTAACCGAAGCTGACATTGCCGCGTTTAAAGAAGGCGTAACGCTTGATGACGGGTATAAAACGAAGCCGGGTGACCTCGTTATTTTATTAAGCGGCGACGAATCAGAAATTGAACTGACGATCACCGAAGGGAAATTTCATCAAGTGAAGCGCATGTTTCAGGCGGTCGGCAAAGAAGTAGTGTACTTAAAAAGGCTCTCCATGGGCGCGCTTGGTCTTGATGAAGAACTGGAATTAGGCGAATATCGAGAGCTGACAGAAGAAGAACTGAATTTATTAAAAGAGAACTGAAAAAACGGCTGTCCATAGCGGGCAGCCGTTTTTGGTATAAAAATATTAGGATGTCATCCGAACTTTTTTTTCCGTGGTTGTCCATTTTCCGCGTGTTGGACTAAAAACAAGCTCATTGTAAGCCAGTACATTTAAGTCGCGTTGAATTGTTCGCGGGGTGATGCCAAATTCATCTACAATATCCTGCGTTGTCACAGTCCCATTTTCTTTAATGAACATATAGATGGATTTTATGCGAGTCAGCATTCGATTTGTAGTAGGCTTCAAAGAACCACTCCCTCATCTTTTTTCCCTGAGGCATACAACAACAGACGGCAGAAAATGATAATATGATTAAGCTGATTCAGACATCTCCTTTACAGCCTATTTTTATACAGGTGTTAAACTGTCTGACAATTACAGTGTACTGTATTTGTATAGAATTTGCTAGAAAAAACCGTTGAATTTACATGATGTTTACCCTTTTTTAATAATATTATGCCTTTAAACGGGAAAAATGTACGTAATTTTTCTATATGTTCTGAAAAATAATCTCTTGTAAAGGAATTAGTTAAAATGACTGTTCCCATGTAAAATGAAAAAGGGAGGAATGTTTATGCATACCATTGATTGGCGGGACGAAATAAAGAAACTCGAAGGTGGATTAATAAAAGACCTTCAAAAGCTCATTCAAATTCCAAGCGTCAAAAGCAATGAACGTACAGATGAAGCGCCATTTGGCAAAGAAGTCCGGCAAGCGCTCGACTTTATGCTTCAATTAGGAGAAAAAGATGGATTTACTCTAAAAAATGTTGGAAATGTCGCCGGTCATCTTGAAATGGGAGAAGGAGTTGACTTAATCGGCATCCTATGCCATGTCGATGTTGTGCCGGCAGGAGACGGCTGGTCTTACGAACCATTCGGCGGAGAAATAGAGAATGGCAAGCTTTTTGGCCGGGGAGCAATGGATGATAAAGGACCGACAATGGCTGCCTACTATGCGATGAAGGCCATAAAAGAATTGGGCATCCCTCTTGAAAAACGTGTCCGGATGATTATTGGAACTGATGAAGAAAGTGACTGGGAATGTGTGGATCGATACTTTGAAACGGAAGAAATGCCTCAATCCGGATTTGCGCCAGATGCAGACTTTCCGATTATTTTTGCTGAAAAAGGAATCGCGGATCTTCAGTTAAATATCAATGTTCCATCATCGACACAATCCGCTGTATCGGTTGAAGCTTTTCAAGCCGGCAGACGGTATAACATGGTGCCGGATCACGCCGTTGCCTCTGTTTGGATTGAACAGCAGCATACTTTATTTTTACAAAAATATACAGAATATATAAAAGATAATGAATTAGACGGTTCTTATTATATTGACAGTGGCATGGTTTTTCTCGAAATGAAAGGCATTTCTGCTCATGCGATGGAACCGGATCATGGGCAAAATGCAGCCTTGATGCTGGCCGCATTTTTAGTGAAAGAAGCCATTGACCCGGCTTCAGCCGCATATTTGCAATTTATTATCGATCAATTTGAGGGAGATACACGCGGGCAGCGTCTTGGCATCGCTATGACAGATCCTGAAATGGGCGATGTAACTGTAAACGCTGCTCTTTTCCGTTATGAAAAAGAGCAGGCGGCACAAATTGGCCTGAACGTCCGGTATCCGGTTTCATTTTTATTTGATCAAGAAATGAATGAGCTTAACAAAAGGCTGGAAAACGCTTCACTGCTTATTTTAAACAATAGCAAACCGCATTATATGAAGCCGGATGATCCTTTCATCGAAACGTTAAAACGTGTGTATAAAGAAGAAACGGGAGAAGAAGCAGAATTGCTTGCTATTGGCGGCGGCACGTATGCCCGTGCGTTAAAAACGGGTGTTGCTTTTGGCGCGTTGTTCCCGGGGCGAGAGGATGTCGCACATCAAAAAGATGAATACGCAATACTGGATGATTTGTTCCGGGCAGCCGCCATATACGCGCGGGCTATTGTCGAGCTCGCCGGAAAAAAAGAATAGAAAAAATCCCGCCAGTTAAACGGCGGGATTTTGTTAATTATTTAAACCATGAAAACGATACTTCTAAGCCGGCAGGGGAGGAGTTATTCATATTGAAAAACATCGGTCGATAAGTACCGTTCGCCCGTATCCGGTGCAATACAAATGACAATATCATTTTTAGTTAGTGTTTTAGCGACTTCAATCGCTGCGTAACATGTTGCTCCGCCTGATGGACCAATGAGGATGCCTTCTTCCGCGGCAAGACGGCGGGTAATCGTGTAAGCATCATCATCCTCTATCTTAAAAATGGAATCATACACATTTGTATTTAAAATATCGGGAATAAAGCCGGGGCTTGTACCGACTAATTTATGCTTGCCTGGCTTTCCGCCTGATAAGACAGGAGAGCCTGCGGGTTCCACAACATGGACCGCCAAATCGGGAAATTGTTTTTTTAATTCTTCACCTGTGCCGGTAATGGTACCGCCTGTACCGGCACTTGCGATAAATGCGGCGAGGTTTTTGCCGATTTGAGCAGCCGCTTCAGCGATTTCCGCGGAAGTCGTACCGCGGTGGGCGTCGGGGTTGGCCGGATTGTCAAATTGCATGGGAATGAAGCTGTTTGGCGTCGATTCTGCCAGCTCAATTGCTTTTTTAATCGAGCCGGGCATTTTATCATTCCCTGGCGTCAGCACAACCTCTGCGCCGTAGGCTTTTAAAATATTGATGCGTTCTTTCGACATCGTGTCGGGCATAACTAAGATCGCTTTGTAACCGTGCGCTGCTGCATTCATCGCGATGCCGATGCCCGTGTTACCGCTTGTCGGTTCAATAATCGTGGCACCCGGTTTCAGCTTGCCCGATTTTTCTGCCTCGACCATCATGTTATAGGCGGCACGGTCCTTTACACTTCTACTCGGGTTATAAAATTCTAATTTCACATATACGTCTGCTCCATGTTCAGGTGACAAACGCTGCAACTTAACAAGCGGTGTATCGCCAATTAAATCCGCTATATTGTTGACTACTTTCATTTAATGTCACCCTTTCTGTTCTTTGTTTATTAAAACACATTATCTAAACAATTCCAATGGAAATACAATGAATGAAAATGCCCGGCTTTTATTCTTTGTTTTTGGTAAACTAAAAGCAACGGCTGACCGAAAAGAGGAGTGTATGATATGCAGCCACATTATTTTTTTGCTATCGTTCTCCCCGATCATGTGAAAAAAATGATTGCGGATGAAATGAAAAAACGAAATGATCCGTTTAAACGAACTGTTCATCCAGAAGACTATCACCTGACATTAGCTTTTGTTGGGGCCGAGAAATTATCCGTCCTTCAAGAAGCTTGCAGCCTTATCAGTGAAGAAGTGAGTCGTACTCCAGCTTTTCCGATGAAACTTTCTTCATTAGGTACATTTGGCAAGAAGGCATCGCCCCGCATTTTCTGGATTGGAACGGATGAGCCGGCACCTCTTTTTCACGTGCAAAAAGAAGTAGCGGCAGCGTGCAGGAAGTCAGGTATTGATATTGATGAAAAACCATTTCGTCCTCACATTACAACGGCACGGAAATGGATCGGCCAGCAGCCATATTTCCCATCACAACTGCCGGACTGGCCGCCATTTTTTGTAACTGAAGTGGCTTTATACGAAACAAATACGTCTGCATTGCCAAAATATATAAAAAAATGGTCATGCACATTAGGTAAGTCGGGAGAGGGTACAAGCCATGGGGCAATTAATTAAGCTGCAGAATTATATATCGCGATACGAAAATGATGTTTTTCATTATCCTGCACAGTATGTGCGGCTTAAAAAGCAAGAGTGGGAGAAGTTTCACGCTCTTTGGGAACAGCGGCAAGATGCCGGATTACTGATTCCAGAACCGGGTGAGGGGGATGATTGGCTGCTGGAGGAACCGAAAGAAAAATATTCGTTATTTCGAGGCCTTTTTTCACGGAAAGAAAAACAGGCGGAAGCCGATCCCGAACCGCTGCAGGAGGAAGAGAACTTATTTTCTATCAATGAAACAGAATCAATCTATTTGAAAACGGAAGAGGATGCGAAAAAAGCGTTTATTGATAAGATGTATAATTTTCAAATTAAATGGGCGAGTTCCACGCTTTTACATCAGTCGCCGCTTGACCATAAATATTACGTCGATGAGCGGCTGCAGTTTTTATTGAAACGGCTGCCAGATACATTTCTTATGCTGTATGAACCGGTTTTTCGTTTTCAAAAAGCGGTCGTTGAGCTTGATGTGGTTATCATTACCCCGCTGCATATTTGGTGTGTTACTTTTTTAGAAGAGCAGGACGAAGCTGTTTTTGCAGGATCACCAGAGCGGTTTTGGGTGAAGAGGTTTGGCGCGGCAGAATCAAAAATTTTAAGCCCGGCTGTGTCACTGGCAAGAACGGAAAAAATCGTTAAAAAGCTTCTTCAGCATGACCAAGTAGATATGCCGATCCGAAAAGCTGTGTTTTCTCGAAACGGCTACATTGATGATCCAGCTGCGCCGGCAGACATACATTATATTGATAAGCGTGAATTTTATCACTGGTTTGACGAGATGAGGCAGTTATCATCGCCGCTGAAAACGATTCAGTTAAAGGCAGCCAAAGCACTGCTTGCCCACGCAGATACAGTCAGTTTGCGCCGCCCCGAATGGGAGGAGGAACTTTAAATGATTTCAACCCGTCCGTTTAACGCGTATTTGGACACATTAACAGAAGTGGCTGTTTTATTGCCGAATCATTACTATTCGGGAAAGTCGTCTGCTTTTTATATTGAAAGCGGCGGCAGTGTGACCAAAATGGATATTTTAAATATAGAAAAATTTGACACGATGATCAAGTATACGTGCCAAGTAAAAGAAATGCCGGAATTTGGCCGGGAGCATGTCATTTTAGATGAACGGCTCATGCGTACGGACCTGCAAATTGGCGGGGTCATCCGAACAGAAGAATTTGACCATCTATTTTATTATGAAGGGGAGCTTGGAAGTATCTATTCGCCGAAACTGACATCTTTTCGGGTATGGGCGCCAACAGCAACCGAAGCATTTGTGAAGTTTAAAGAAACAGCCGACAGCCCGCATCGCTATGTGCCAATGAGAAGAGGCCCGTCTGGCACATTTGAAGCAGATCTGGCTGAAAATGCGGAAGGGTATTTTTATCATTACCAAGTACGAATCAATAACATTTGGCATGAAGCTGTAGATCCCTATGCGAAAATGGTGTCAGTGCACAGCGAATGGGGCCGGGTTGTTGATGATGAAAAAATGATGGTGCCTAAATACGAGCTTCCGCCATTTTCATCGCCGCTTGATGCGATTATTTATGAAGCCTCTATTCGGGATTTATCAAGCCAGCGGGAAAGCGGGATTAAGCGGAGAGGATTGTATCTTGGTTTGACCGAAGAAGGAACACAAAGTCCGGACGGTCAACCGACGGGGCTTGACTATGTTGCATCTCTCGGTGTAACACATGTAGAGCTGCTGCCGTTTTTCGATTATTTCGGCGTGTCGGACGTTGATTTTTCCGCCAACTATAATTGGGGATACAACCCGCTGTTCTTTAACGTTCCGGAAGGCAGCTTCAGCACAGATCCCGTTGATTTGTATGCGAGGGCAGTTGAACTGAAACAAATGATTGAGGCGTTTCATAAAAAAGGGCTTCGTGTCATTATGGACGTCGTGTATAATCATGTATTCGTCCGTGAAACATCTTCGTTCGAACGGCTTGTCCCAGGCTACTTTTTCCGCCAGGGGCTGGATGGAATGCCGTCAAATGGGTCAGGCTGTGGAAATGATTTTGCTTCGGAGAGAAAAATGGGGCGTAAATTCATTCTTGATTCGCTTCATTACTGGATGGATGCTTATCATCTAGATGGCTTTCGCTTTGACTTGATGGGGCTGATCGACGTAGGAACGATTCAGCAGGCGGCCGCCCGCATCCGCCGCAATAAGCCGGATGCGGTTATTTTAGGAGAAGGATGGGATTTAAATACCGCTTTGCCATCGGAAAAAAAAGCGTCCATTCAAAATGAACAGGACTTAAGAGACATCGCTTTTTTTAATGACCGGTTTCGAGATTCAGTAAAAGGAAACACGTTTCAATTATTTGAACCGGGCTTTGCGTTTGGAAACAGCCAATTTTTAGATAACGCTTTTGCGGCACTAACAGCAAATGTCGGCTGCGCTGGTATTGACCGGTTGTTTCATTCACCGGCACAGTCTGTTAATTATGTAGAGTGCCATGACAACTACACGTTGTGGGATAAGCTTGAGGCGTGTTTCCCAGGAGACACAGAAGTGAACAGGAAAAAGCATTTGCTCGCGACATCCTTTGTACTTCTTTCACAGGGCATTCCATTTCTGCATGCAGGACAGGAATTTTGTCGCACAAAATATGGGGTGGAGAATAGCTACACGAGTTCGGATATGATCAATCAGATGGACTGGCGCCGACGCAGTGAGTATATTGATCATGTTCAATATATAAAAGGGCTGATTGAGCTGCGAAAGTCAACCGGTGCTTTTCGAATGAGAACAGAAGAAGCCATTTGCTATCATATGATCAAATGGCCTTCCAATTCCGACACATTAACTGTTTGGCTGAAAGATGTTGGTTCTTACGGAAAGTGGAATGATATAGTTGTCAGTTTCAATGCCGGCAGGGCTGTTTCAAGCTTTATACTGCCAGATGGAGAACAATGGAATCAAATTGTCTCTGGCACGCAGTCAGGAATAGATCCTATTGATGTGGCACGGGCTGACGCGGTTGTAGAATCATTTAGCTGCGCTGTTTTCGTCCGATAGAATGTTTTAGAAAGGAACTGGTCGAAAGCATAAATTCATGGTACAATACTTCATACGATATTAAGAACGATACGAGTAATAAAAAAGACAGCGATTGTTTTTCGAAGCGGCTGCTGTCTTTTTTTATGAAAAAGGTGAGTTTTTGTGGAACATTTTCTTGGCGGTGACTGGGAAATAACGCCTGCTGGAGGCGTAACAGGAAAAGCATTTTTTGCACGGCACGCTGGAAAAGAACTGTTTTTAAAACGGAATTCTTCTCCTTTCCTTGCCATGCTCTCAGCCGAAGGGATTGTCCCGAAGCTCGTCTGGACGAAGCGGCTTGAAAATGGAGATGTTATTTCTGCACAGCATTGGATGAATGGACGCGAACTTGTACCAGAAGAAATGGAGTCCGAGCGTGTGGCCCGGCTGATGGGGAAAATTCATTCATCCAAACCGCTTTTAAATATGCTGAAGCGGCTTGGAAAACAGCCAGTTTTGCCGGCAGCGACATTATCCGATATCCGCTCCCGCACCAATCTGATCTCAGCACATCCAGTTGTAGCTGATGCAGTACACTTTTTGGAAGAACAGCTGCCAAATGTACCGGATTATCAATTTGTCGTTTGTCATACGGACGTGAATCATCATAACTGGCTGCTTTCTGATCAGGATGAGCTATTTTTAATTGACTGGGATGGAGCGATGATTGCGGACCCGGCGATCGACCTGGGAACGCTGTTGTTTGGCTACGTGAAACGAGAAAATTGGACAGGCTGGCTGTCACAATATGGTCTGGCGTTGACCCCGGATTTTTTCCATCGAATGAAATGGTATGCGGCTGCACAGCTGCTTTTGTCGATCGAGTGGAACCGGGAAAAAACCCGCTTTCATGATATGAACCGAAGTCTTGCCTCTTTGCATCGATTAATGGGGGCGGAGTACAATTTATTTGGAAATGGAGAGAACAAGCAAGATGCGTTTAAGAAATAAACCGTGGGCGCGTGAGAAAATCAATGCGTACCCGCAATATATTATCCCGCAGCCTGAGGAAGCAAAAGGGCGCTGGAATGAATTTTTTGGCAATGACAACCCAATCCATATTGAGGTGGGCACGGGAAAAGGCCAGTTTGTAACAGGCATGGCAAAACAAAACCCGCATATTAACTATATTGGCATTGAGATGTATGAAAGTGTTATTATCACGGCGCTGGACCGGCTTATTGAAGCAGACTTGCCAAACATGAAGCTTTTAGACGTGGACGGAGCGAAGCTGATGAATTACTTTGAAAAAGGGGAAGTCAGCCGCGTTTATTTAAACTTTTCCGATCCATGGCCGAAAACGCGCCATGCAAAACGCCGGTTAATGTATAAAACGTTTTTAAGCTTGTATGAATCGATTATGCCGGATGACGGCGAAGTCCATTTCAAAACAGATAACCAAGGCTTATTTGAATTTTCACTGAAAAGTTTTTCGGAATACGGCATGCTTTTAACATTTGTCAGCCTGGATTTGCATAATAGCGGGTATGAGGGCAATGTGATGACTGAATATGAAGAGAAATTTTCAGCAAAAGGCCAGCGTATTTATCGATCAGAAGCAAAATTTCAGCCTCGCGTATAGAAAAGCGCAAGGTGCCTGCTTATCGGCGGCAAGCACTGGCGGAGGCGCTTTTTGCCTCCAGAAGGGCTTGTCTGGGTAAATGGAACAAAAGCTAAGAACGCGGCATCGTGCCGCCGCGCTTCAACGCTGCCACGTCCTGTGGCAGTCGCCCGACTAGATCATCCGGATCGTCGCAACGCTTTTGTGACCCACATCCTGTGGACCTCGATGGCGCCTGGAGCTGGACCACGTCCAAAATATATTCTTTTTTGTCTTTTAAAAAATCCCAAACAGATTCAATCTGTTTGGGATTTTTTTAATTATACAGGCTGAACGTGCAGCAGCGTGCCGGTTTTAGCATCTGCAGAGAACTCAAATTGTTCGTTTCCGGTTTCGCCAGGACGTGAAATGCCGCCTTTATAAACAAGTGCGGGAAAGCCGTTTCTGTCAATTTGTTCTGGCTTCATTTGAATCCATGAGCCATCGACCGGCCCGTTTTGTTTAAATGTATCTTTCACTTTTTTTAATACTTTTTCAGGCGGAACATTCATTGATTCGGACGTTTGTTTTTGAATCAAAACGGCTGCGGCTGCTCCTGCGGCTGCGCCGATCAAAAAAGCAGTTCGATCACATTTTATCATGTTGAAACCCCCTGGTTATCTAGTAGATTGCTCTTATAGTATACAAGAAGTTCTGATTGAAGAAAACTAAAATGCGCTTCATTCCACCTTCGTGTTCATTTCCGGTATAATGAACAAAAGACAGGAGCGGGAGGAATCAGACCAATGAATCAAGAAACAAAAGATATGTTTAAAACGCTGACAGAACTGCCAGGCGCGCCGGGAAACGAGCATGCGGTGCGGGCATTTATGAAAAGAGAAATGGAACCGTATGCGGATTCAATTATTCAAGACCACTTGGGCAGCTTGTTTGGCGTGAAAAATGGAGATGAAAATGGTCCGCGCGTTATGGTTGCCGGTCATATGGATGAAGTAGCGTTTATGGTAACAGCAATTACCGAAAACGGCATGATCCGCTTTCAAACGCTAGGGGGCTGGTGGAACCAGACAATGCTTGCTCAGCGTGTCTGTATTTATACGAAAAACGGTCCAATCGAAGGAGTTATCTCGTCTACACCGCCGCATTTATTAACAGAAGATCAGCGTAATAAGCCAATGCAAATTAAAAACATGCAAATTGATATTGGCGCGGACGATAAAGCCGATGCGGTATCAATCGGAGTAAAGCCGGGTCAGTCTATTTTGCCGGTATCACCGTTTACGCTGCTCGCTAATCCGAAGAAAATCATGGCGAAAGCATGGGATAACCGATACGGCTGCGGACTGGCCGTGGAGCTGTTAAAAGAGCTGGAAGGGAAAGCCCTGCCGAACATGCTTTATTCCGGGGCAACGGTTCAAGAAGAAGTGGGTCTTCGCGGTGCACAGACGGCGGCTCATTTAATAAATCCGGATATCTTTTTTGCTCTCGATGCAAGCCCTGCCAACGATGCGTCAGGAGACAAAAATGAATTTGGACAGCTTGGCAAAGGGCTGCTGCTCCGTATTTTTGACCGATCGATGGTGACACATGGCGGCATGCGTGACTTTGTGCTGGATACAGCAGAATCAAACAATATTCCGTACCAGTACTTTGTTTCACCAGGCGGGACGGACGCCGGACGCGTCCATACAACAGGAAGCGGTGTCCCGAGTGCGGTCATAGGAATTTGTTCACGCTACATTCACACGCATTCATCGATTATTCATACGGACGATTATGATGCGGCAAAAGAACTGCTCGTAAAACTTGTCTCCAAAATGGACAAGACGACCGCGAATACGATTAAGCAATATTAACGGAAAGGAGAACATAAATGTCCACGATAAAATTAAAACGGGCGCTTGAAGAAGCGCTCCAACAGCCCAACCGGACGATTGTATTTGACCGGGAGAAAGAGGAAATGCGCATTGAAAACAGTGAAACGAAAAAAGGAGTCACTGTAACACTTGGCGGAATTTTGGCTAAATTTGAAGGGAACGTTCAAAAAGCGGCGGAAGAAACGGTATATTATGTTAACGAAGCGCTCAATGCGTTTGATGGCGCCGGCAAAGAAGAACAAAAAGAAAAAAGGATTTTTCCAGTTATCCGCTCAGCCTCTTTTCCAATAGAAGCAGAGGAAGGCGTGCCGCTTTTTTATGATGAGCATACAGCTGAAACCCGTATTTATTATGCGGTTGACCTTGGCTCAACATATCGCTTAATTGATGAAAAGCTCATGGCGAAAGAAAAGTGGTCAGCAGATCAAATTCGTGAAATTGCGCGCTTTAATCTGCGTTCCCTGCCGCTTGAAATGAAACAAGACACCGTGGCTGGAAATGTGTTCTATTTCTTGAATTCAAATGATGGATATGATGCCACTCGTATTTTAAACGATCGGTTTTTAAAAGATATGAGTGACAAAATAGAAGGCGATATGACCGTATCCGTTCCGCATGGCGACGTTCTTATTATTGGCGACATTCGTAATGAAACGGGCTATGACATTTTAGCGCAAATGGCGATGAGCTTTTTCGCAGCCGGACGTATTCCGATTACGGCACTTTCATTTGTTTACGAAGGCGGGCATCTCGAACCGATCTTTATTTTAGCGAAAAACCGTCCGCACAAAGACTGACTTCTTTGGCGGACGGTCTTTTTCATCCCCATCTATTTTCCCAAAATGTCGTTTTTCTGTTAACAAATCGTGTATAGTTGGTACAATGAAAAAGACTTTAAGGAGAAAGAGTGGTTATGGATGAGTATGCTGAAAAAAATTCTCTCCTATTTTAGAGAAGAAATCGAAATCATTGAAGAAGTCGAAATAAAACCAAATGATAGAAAACAAGAAGAAGCGCAGCCGGAAAAAGTAGAAGAAAAGCGCCCGGACCCTTCTGCACCCTTTGCACAAAAGCGGTTCGTCCCACTGAATCCATCCGTCCAGCAGATTTCAACACGTGTCGCGTATCGGTATCCAACGGTTAAGCGGGGCAATCACGAAGAAGTACCACGCCGGAATCGTTCGAATCGAACCGAGCCTAAACAGGAAACACCATCCGATCTGTCAGGAAGTGAGCATCCGCGTCAATCAGTCTATACACCCGCACCGCGTGTCGCGCCACGTCCGTTTAAACCAACGGAAATCCCGTCACCGATTTACGGATTCCGGGCCCGTCCGGTTAAAGAAGATGCGCGCAGCGTCCGCAGTGAAGAGCGGGAAAAAACAAATGAACCACTTTTGCTGTTTACAAAGGAGCAGTCAAAGCGCCCTCTTGAACGCCAAAAGGCGGTGCCGAAAGAACAAGCGGAGATGCCGATGGAAAAGCCACTTCCAGTAGTGGAAAAGCCGGCACCTGTCTATAATGAAGGCGGCAAGCTTCCGCCGCCAGCTGCTCACGCTGAGAAAACACGGGAACGGCGCCATTCGCCGTTTAATGTTGTGATGCTGAAAAAAGACCGTGAGAAAGTGGGCAAACCGGCATTAAAACAACAGTCAGCACCGGCACCGAAAGAAGAAAAACCGCTTCCGCCCGTTCAATCTGTTTTAACAGGCAAAATAGATCGTCCGCCGCTGTCGTTTCTGACACCACCCGCTAAAAAAACAACGGATAATAGGTGGATACAGGAAAAATCAGCGCTATTAAATGAAACGTTAAAAAGCTTTAATATTGATGCGCACGTTACGGGCGTGACGACGGGTCCGTCCATTACGCGCTTCGAAGTGACGCCGGCAATCGGTGTGAAAGTAAGCAAAATTGTTAGTTTAACAGACGATATTAAACGCAGCCTTGCTGCACGGACCATTCGAATTGAAGCCCCGATTCCAGGTACGCAAGTTGTTGGCATTGAGCTGCCAAATGAAGAGAGCCGACCGGTGTTTATCAGTGAAATTATTGGGCACAACAGTTTTCAAATGGCAAAGTCTCCGCTTGCTTCAGCGCTGGGTCTTGATATCGCAGGAAAACCAGTCGTACTGGATTTGCAAAAAATGCCACATGGATTAATTGCGGGTGCAACTGGATCTGGAAAAAGCGTCTGCATTAATTCGATTTTAGTCAGTCTTTTGTATAAAGCAGCGCCGCATGAACTAAAACTGCTGCTCATTGATCCGAAAATGGTCGAGCTTACGCCTTATAACGGCATTCCGCATTTGGCGAGCCCGGTTATCACCGACGTGAAAGCCGCCACTGCTGCGCTTAAATGGGCAGTGGAGGAAATGGAGCGCCGCTATCAACTTTTTGTTCATGCCGGCGTGCGTGATATGGCATCGTATAATACAAAAGTGAGCCAATCTGAATTTAATGAGCCGCATTTGCCGTATCTGGTCATTGTTATTGATGAATTAGCGGATTTAATGATGATGGCACCAGGCGAAGTAGAGGAGTCCATTTGCCGGATTGCGCAAAAAGCACGAGCATGCGGCATTCATTTAATTGTCGCTACGCAGCGTCCGTCTGTTGATGTTATCACGGGCTTAATTAAAGCGAACATCCCGACACGAATCGCTTTTTCCGTTTCTTCACAAATTGATTCACGCACTATTTTGGATAAAGTAGGTGCGGAAAAATTGCTTGGAAAAGGCGACATGCTTTTTTTAGATAACGGGGCAAGTGAATCGATCCGCCTGCAAGGCACATTCGTTACAAATGAAGAAATTGATGCAGTGGTCCGTTTCGCCAGCGGACAACAAAAACCGAATTATTTATTTAAACAGGAAGAACTGCTGCAAAAAACAGCTATTCATGATGAAGAAGATGAATTATTTCAAGAAGCGTGTGAACTTGTTGTCCGCCAAGGCGGCGCCTCCACTTCCATGTTGCAGAGGAATTTAAAAGTAGGCTATAATCGTGCAGCACGTCTCATTGAAATGATGGAAGAGAAAGGTCTTGTGTCCGGACAGCGGGCTGGACGGCCAAGGGAAGTTCTCGTTTCAGAAGAAGAATTTTTTGCGTATTTAGAGGAATCGAATTAATAAACCGGTGCCTTTGCACCGGTTTTTTTCGGGGAATAGTCACGTTTTGAAAAAAGTGCTATAATGGACAAATGCAATGATTGACTGCCAGCCGTTTCAAATGAAGCGGCACTACATATACTACATGTAAAAGGCTAGAGAATGCTGGAGGTTTAATGATGACAACCTATCATTTTGTTGGAATAAAAGGCTCTGGAATGAGTGCCCTTGCCCATATTCTTCATGACAAAGGATATGCCGTGCAGGGATCGGACGTAGAAAAAACATTTTTTACACAAAAAGCGCTTGAAGAAGCAGGCATTTTAATTTTGCCATTTAATGCAGATAATATTCAAGAAGGCATGACCGTTATTGCGGGAAATGCATTTGGAGAAGATCACGAAGAAATTAAACGCGCACAAGAAATGAATGTACCGGTCATCCGCTATCATACATTTTTAGGCGATTTCATTCAAAACTTTACCAGTGTTGCGATTACAGGTTCGCACGGGAAAACATCGACAACCGGCTTAATGGCACACGTTGTGAGCGGCGCAGCACCGACGTCTTATTTAATTGGAGACGGAACGGGGCATGGGGCGAAAGACGCGGTATATTTCGCATTTGAAGCGTGTGAATACCGCCGCCACTTCTTATCCTATTCGCCGGATTATGCGGTTATGACAAACATCGATTTCGATCATCCGGATTATTTTGCTGACGTGCAGGACGTTGTGTCTGCGTTCCAGCAAATGGCGATGCAAGTGAAAAAAGCTATTTTTGCATGCGGCGATGATGAATATTTACAAGGCATTCAAGCAAATGTACCCGTTGTTTTTTATGGCTTTGGTGACGAAAACGATTTTCAGGCACGCAACACGTCTTTTAATGAAAACGGAACGACATTTGATGTATTTGTCCGAAATGAATTTTATGCGACATTCCGCATCCCTGGCTACGGGGATCATAACATTTTGAACGCGTTATCTGTGATTGGTCTTTGCCATTACGAAGAAATCGATACAGATATTGTAAAAGAACGCCTGCTTACGTTTTCGGGAGTAAAGCGACGTTTTTCCGAGAAACAAGCAGGCGGCCAGGTGCTGATTGATGATTATGCACATCATCCGACTGAGATTCGTGCGACAGTTAATGCGGCACGCCAAAAATACCCGAATCGGGAAATCGTGGCCGTATTCCAGCCGCATACATTTTCGCGTACGCAAACGTTTCTTGATGAATTCGCGGACAGCTTGAATAAAGCGGACGCGGTTTATTTATGCGATATTTTTGGTTCGGCTCGTGAAAATCACGGTAAGTTAACCATTGAAGATCTTCAAGAGAAGATTCCAGGTGCCAGGTTAATAAAAGAAGATAGTACAGAGGTGCTAAAAGAGCATCAAAACAGCGTCCTCATTTTTATGGGCGCCGGTGATATTCAAAAGTTTCAGGCAGCTTACGAAGAACAGCTTGCTTAATACGAAAAAAACGCCTTTGCCGGGATGCCGGAAAGGGCGTTTTTTCGTGAGCAAATCCGCTTATTTTAGGTTTTCCGGATTCAATCCTTCTAATTCTGGCAGCACAAACCGTCCATCTTTACGAATTAATACGTCATCAAACCAAATTTCGCCGCCGCCGTATTCCGGACGCTGGATGTTGACCATATCCCAATGAATATTGGAATGGTTGCCGTTATATGCTTCTTCGTAGCACTCACCCGGTGTGAAGTGGAAGCTGCCGTCGATTTTTTCATCAAATAAAATATCCTGCATCGGATGAAGAATGTGTGGATTGACGCCAATTGCAAATTCGCCAATGTAACGGGCGCCTTCATCTGTATCAAAAATATCGTTAATGCGCTTTGCATCATTTGCATGAGCGTCGATAATTTTGCCATTTTCAAACCGAAGCTTTACGTTCTCAAAGGTAAAGCCATTATATGGAGATGGGGTATTATATGAAATGACACCGTTGACAGAATCCCGCACAGGCGCTGTATACACTTCTCCATCTGGAATATTTAAGCGGCCCGCGCATTTAATAGCCGGAATATTCTTAATGGAAAACGTTAAGTCGGTTCCCGGCCCTTTCAGCTGTACTTTATCGGTCCGATTCATTACCTCGACAAGAGGATCCATCGCTGTATCCATTTTGCTGTAGTCAAGGTTGCATACGTCAAAATAAAAATCCTCAAATGCATCGGTGCTCATTTTGGCAAGCTGAGCCATCGATGGTGTTGGATAGCGGAGCACGACCCATTTTGTTTTTGGGACCCGAATATCACGATGCACTTTCTTGCCGATCGTATTGCCGTGAATTTGCACTTTCTCTGCCGGCACGTCCGCCTGCTCATTTATATTATCTCCAGCACGAAGGCCGATATAAGCGTCCATTTCTTTCATGACATTCGCTTCAAAATCAGCCATTAAATCGTATTGACCTTCTTGAGCCCCCATTAAAAGCGATCGGTCTACCCGATGGTCTTTTAACAGCACGTATGGCCAGCCGCCCGCTTTATAAGCTTCATCGACTAGCGCAGTTACAAGTTCGCGCTGCAGGCCAAAGTTTTCTATCAGCACTTTTTCGCCAGGCTGAATTTGGCAAGAGTAGTTGATTAAGTTAGCCGCAAGCGTTTGAATACGTGAATCTTTCATAATAAATCCTCCTCCTGATCTTCTCTATTGTACGATTTAGGGAAACTTTGTGCAAAAAGAAGGAAATTCTCTTGTAAAAAAAGAAATAAGTAATTTAGTGTTTATAATTTTAGCCACTGGGTAATTTTATTACATAAACAATAACGTTGGAGGTGTCCCGGAGTGGAAATTATTCTTTACTTAAGCGCGGCGGTTGCGGCAATCGCGTTTTTGATTTTGGTCCTTAACTTGTCCAAAACATTAAAATCAGTCGACAATACGCTCGACACGCTGTCCCGTACAGTAGACCGACTGGAAGGGCAATTAAAAGATGTGACAGCGGAAACCGCACAGCTGCTGCATAAAACAAATGCGTTAGCTGAGGATGTGCAGCATAAAACCGAACAGCTGAATACAGTCGTTTACGCTGTTAAAGATGTCGGTTCATCTGTTCATAACTTGAATCATTCGTTGAAAAAAGTGACAACGACTGTTGCTTCACAAATGGAAAAAAACCAGTTCAAAATTTCCCAGGCTGTTCAGTGGGGGAATGTTATAAAACAAATGGTTGATAAATTCAAGGAAGACAAACAAAAAACGGATGCGCAGCCATCAGCCGGGCGTACGAAAGCTCTTCCGGCACCAGCTTATAAAAATAATCAATAAAAAAGAATAATTAGAAGAGGAGCGTTTATTCATGAGAAACAAAAACACATATGACCAATTTAATATTAAAAAAAATGGCGTCAATACACCCCAGCAGACACAATACGACAGCTTTGATTTAAATGCAGATCGTTATCAGTATGAAGATACAATGAATACGAAAGATTTTATTATCGGCGCATTGTTCGGTGCGATTGTCGGTGCAGCAGCGGCGCTTATGATGGCGCCTAAGTCAGGCACAGAGCTTCGCAGCGACTTAAATTCCCAAGCTGGTTCCTTAAAAGAGCGTGCCAGCGGATTGACAGATACAGCGAAAGACAAAACATCCATGCTGACAAGTGCAGTCCAAGAAAAATCGACGGCGATTGTGGATAAAGTAAAATCATTGAAATCATCTGATGATTCTGGCTCAATTGACTCAGAAAAAGCAGAAGATAAAAAAGAAGAAGCAAAGTCTCTAGTAGATAACGCAGCGGAAGCTGTAAAGAACAAGGTGGATACAACAGCTGACACAGCGAAAACAAAGCTTGATGAAACGAAAAAAGCGTTTGACGAAGCAGAAAAAGCAAAAAACAGCTCCGATCAAAAAAGCGATACTTCATCAAAACCGGCATCAGAAGGCTGGGTGGACCCGGTTGATAAAGGAATCAATGAGAAAAAGAAAAACGGCGGCTTGAACAATAACAACGGTAACAACAACAACGGTAATAACAATAACGGTAATAACAACAATAACAACAATAATAATCAAAGCAAAAAATTTAATAACAAGTAATGAAAAGCCGGACTTGTTCCGGCTTTTCATATTCAAAGGAGTTTTAAGTATGCAAAAGATTATAAACATCAATGAATTTGAAGAGCTCATTGAAAGCAATGAACCATTCTTTTTATTAAAGCATAGTACGACATGTCCGATTAGCGCAGCAGCATATGATGAGTACCAATCGTTTATGGAAGATCCGGCATCCGATAAAAAAGGTGTATATTTAGCCGTCCAGGAAGCACGTGAACTATCCAATCATATTGCTCAAGTAACAAATATTCGTCATGAATCTCCACAAGTCATTTATTTTAAAGAAGGCAAGCCCGACTGGAATGAATCACACTGGAAAATTACAAAAGACCAGCTTTTGTCTGTAAAATAAAAAAGTGCCCGAATGCCAGTCGTTCGGGCATTTTTATACTTAAACGCTTTAATGCTTAAAAGCGTTTAAGAAATAAAGCGAAATTTTCGTGACTTTTCGAAATGGATGATTTATAATAACCGTAATAGCCAAAAGAAATGTATCGCATACGAAGTTGATAGCTCTTTTCACCATTAATTGCCGGGAAATTTTGAATATCTACTTGCGGAAGGATGAGTAATGTGAGCAACCAAGAATTAGAACAGATAAGAAGCAAGGTGGACGAAATGAACGTTCAGCTGCTTAAACTAATTAATGAACGCGCAGAGCTTGTACAGGAAATCGGGCGCATTAAAGAAAAACAAGGTGTCAATCGTTACGATCCAGTCCGCGAGCGTTCTATGCTAAATAATCTATTAGAAAAAAACGATGGACCGTTTGAGCGTTCCACTATTGAACATATTTTTAAAGAAATCTTCAAAGCTGGTCTTGAGCTTCAAGAAGATGACCACCGGAAAGCTCTTCTCGTTTCACGTAAAAAGAAACAAGAAGATACAGTGGTTACAGTCCGCGGCCATAAAGTAGGCGATGGCAACGTTACATTCGTTTTCGGTCCATGTGCCGTTGAATCATACGAGCAAGTAGCAGCAGTAGCTAAATCAATTAAAGGCAAAGGCCTAAAAATGATCCGTGGCGGTGCATACAAGCCGCGTACATCTCCATACGATTTCCAAGGGCTTGGTCTTGAAGGATTGAAAATCTTGAAGCGTGTAGCAGACGAATTTGATCTTGCGGTTGTCAGCGAAATCGTCAATCCTGCTGATATTGAAACAGCTTGTGAATATATTGATGTCATTCAAATCGGTGCGCGTAACATGCAGAACTTCGAATTATTAAAAGCAGCTGGTTCTGTGAAAAAGCCTGTTCTTTTAAAACGCGGCTTGGCAGCAACAATTGACGAATTTATCAATGCGGCTGAATACATTCTTGCCCAAGGAAATGACCAAGTCATCCTTTGCGAGCGTGGTATTCGCACATACGAGCGTGCGACACGCAATACGCTTGACATCACTGCAGTGCCAATCTTGAAGCAAGAAACACATCTTCCAGTTTTCGTCGATGTGACGCATTCAACAGGACGCCGTGATCTTCTTCTTCCGGCTGCAAAAGCAGGAATCGCGATCGGTGCAGATGGCATCATGGCGGAAGTTCATCCGGATCCGGCTGTTGCCCTTTCAGATGCGGCTCAGCAAATGAATTTACAACAATTTGATGAATTTTACGATGAGATTTTAAAATCTGTGCCGGTAAAAGCATAAAATTTAGGCTCCTGTGTTTGCACAGGAGCCTTTTTTCGTTAATATAGAGAGAAAGAAACGAAAAGGAGCAATTACCCCAATGAATATTACGATTTATGATGTAGCGAGAGAAGCAAACGTGTCGATGGCAACAGTGTCGCGCGTAGTAAACGGAAACCCAAATGTAAAACCAGCCACAAGAAAGAAAGTTAATGATGTCATTGAGCGTTTAGCCTATCGTCCAAATGCAGTTGCCCGAGGTCTTGCCAGCAAAAAAACGACAACGATCGGATTAATTATCCCAGATATCTCGAATATTTTTTATGCGGAGCTTGCGCGTGGTATTGAAGATATTGCGACAATGTACAAGTACAACATTATTTTAAGCAACTCTGACCAAAATGAAGAAAAAGAAATGCGCTTGATTCAAACAATGCTTGGCAAACAAGTTGACGGTCTTATTTTTATGGGCAATCACATTAACGATGAGCATGTAAAAGAATTTGACCGCTCACCAGTGCCTGTCGTGCTCGCGGGATCTGTCGAAAAATCAGGTAAAATAGCCTCTGTGAATATCGATTATAAAGAAGCAGCACGTGAAGTTGTTCAGTCACTTATTGATGGCGGACATAAGCGTATTGCCTACGTAGCTAGTCCGTTCCATGATGTGATCAGCACAGAGTATGCTCTTGCTGCCTATAAAGAAATTCTTGAAGAAGCGGGCATTTACGATGAGTCGCTTGTTGTTGAAGGTGATTACACGTATGACTCTGGCATTGAAGCGTGGGAAAAACTAAATGAAGCAAGTGAGCAGCCAACTGCTGTATTCGTTTACAACGATGAAATGGCATTTGGTGTCGTTCATGGGGCTCAGGATGCCGGTTTGACTATACCAGACGACCTTGAAGTGATTAGCTTTGATTCGACGAAATTGTCGCTTATGGTACGTCCTCAGCTGACAGCAGTTGCGCAGCCGTTGTATGATATCGGCGCCGTTGCCATGCGCTTATTGACGAAACTCATGAATAAAGAAGAAGTTGAAAATCTGGTTGTTGTTCTGCCGCACCGTATTGAAAAGCGGGGTTCAACAAAAGCATAATACAAAGCGGAGGATGAATGTCATACAATGAAAAAGCAGGACATGTTAACGCCAGTCGGAATGGCTGTCGGTTTAACACTTGTCGCGTTTGCTGTTATTTCTAACAGCGGGACTTCATGGTTTGCGTCATTTGTTGATTTTGCTTCATTTTTAATTGTGATTGGCGGTGTAACGTCCGCCCTATTGATTAAGTTTCCGTTTATGGACCCGAATCTAACAGAAGAAGCCGGACAAACACAGCCCAAGGATTGAACTGTGTTTGTCCGGCTATTTTGTGTGGTCACGAAGTGGATAAAGAAGCTTATCGACTGTCAGCTGGTTTTTTTCCATAATTTCGCTTTTTCTTGGAATGGCCGGATACATATCGTCTGGATCTGTCCAAGAAGAAGGGAGAGGGTGAGGTGCTTTCGGCTGCCATTTTGTGATCCATTCTTTTGGGAATGATTGGGTCAATTGTTGCTGTCCGCTCATCTCCAGCCAAAGAAGGGACCAGGCACGCGGCACAACACGCCATATATCATATCCGCCACCGCCAACAGCGATCCAACGGCCGTCACAATACTCATGAGCAAGTTCATGAGCAAGTGCGGGAATTCGTTTGTAAATGTTCATGGTCGCCGATAAATGGGTTAAAGGATCATAGTAATGAGCATCTGCCCCATTTTGAGTTAAAATGACATCCGGTTTAAAAAAATGAGCGACTTCACGGAGCGTTGTTTCATAAGAAGACAGCCACGATTCGTCTTCTGTAAAAGCATCGAGCGGCACATTAAAGGAATACCCATATCCATGACCGTGCCCCCGTTCATTTACGTTTCCTGTTCCAGGGAAAAGGTACCTGCCTGTCTCATGAATAGAATAAGTAGCTACTTCAGGATCGTCGTAAAATGACCATTGTACACCATCACCATGATGAGCATCTGTATCAACGTACAAAACACGGGCATTGTATTTTTCCTGCAAGTATTTTATGGCTACAGAGCTGTCGTTATAAATGCAAAAGCCCGAAGCTTTTCCACGAAAGCCATGATGCAGCCCGCCTCCAAGATGAATAGCGTGGTTCGCCTTGTCTGTCATCACTTGATCAGCAGCTGTCAGCGTGCCGCCAACAAGGAGCGCACTTACTTCGTGCATGTCTTTAAACATCGGTGTATCCTCCGTGCCAAGGCCATACCCTTCTCCGGCAGCTTCGGATAATTCACCATGCCCGGCTTTTTTAACAGCTTCTACATATTCAGGGTCGTGAATAAGCGTTAGTTCTTTATCTGTTGCCATACGCGGTTCAATGATTTGGCTGTCATCAAGCGCTCCCAGCTGGCGCAGCAAATCAATCGCTAATGTAAGACGAAATTGGTTGAAAGGGTGATTTTCTGAAAAGCGGTAACGCAATAGTTGATCAGAATGCACAAAAACGGCATCGTGATTCATGTACAAACCCCTGGCATATTTGGCCAAAGCACCTGATGGCCCGCTTTTTTTAAATCATCGATCACCCCGACCGGATTCATTGTTCGAATGCGCAGTACAATGACTTTGTGCGTCTCTGCATCACGATCCGGATAAACAAGAACGCTTTGCACATTCACGCGTCTGTGACGCAGTACTTGTAAAATATCAAATAAAATGCCGGCTTTGTTTTCAACACGAATTTCAATCCGGGAACCAGGCTGATGAACACCGGTTAATTCAACGAATGTGTTAAGAACATCTGTTTCTGTCACCAGTCCGATTACTTCATTATTTTGAACGACAGGCAGGCAGCTGATGTTATGCTCGTAAAACGTTGCCGCAACATCCTCTACAAAATCAAGTGGGTGGCCGGTAATAACGTTTGGTTCCATAATTAGACGAAGAGGCTTATTTAACTCTTCCCCACCATTTTCCTGTTTTAAAATAGACGGAGTTGCATCCTTAATATCCCGGTCTGTGACGAGTCCGACGAGCAGCCCTTCAGCGTTTAAAATTGGGATATGACGGATTTTATGGTCACGGCAAAGCTGCAAAGCTGCCGCGATTGTATCATCAGGTGTAAGCGTATGTATATCAATATTCATTATTTCTTCAACAATCACCTGTAAGCTCCCCCTTTTCTCAATACATAAAACGGTTCATAAAACGAATCTGATCGAATTTCTGAATGGATTCCTGGTCTACTCGCGCACCGATTCGGACCATTAAACAGTTTGCCGGATGGGAACTGATTTCCGGATCATCTGTTGCATACCAGACAAGCCCGCCCGCACTCATCATTTTTTCCATAATCTTGCGGTAATCCCAAACGTTTAATCCAGTTCCTTTTAAATCCCAATGCCAGTAATATTCTGTTGTAATCGTAATGTACTCTTCCATTTGATCATCCATCATCGCAACGCGCAGCATCGTCTGGCCGACACGCGCTCCCCGGTACTCAGAAGCGACTTCAACCGCACCGAGTTCAATTAAATTATCGAGCTTTGCTTCTGACCAGCGTTCAAGTGGATCTGGATATAAAAATGTAACGTATCCAACAATAGTGCTGCCACTTCTGGCAATAATGATGCGGCCTTCGGGAAGATTTGCAATGCCGATTAATGCCTCGTGCTGCTGTTCGGGCTGGCGGAATGCAACAAGACCTTCATGAAATTCATATTGCATCAGCTTTTCCGGTGGGATTGGACCTTCAATAATGAGTGGTCCGGCCGGTGTTTCCACTTCTTTCGAATAATACGTTTTACGATGCTCCATTAGCTCACCACCTCCATAATCGTATATACCCTACATTATACATAATCATCTTTAAAATAAAGCGTTTTCACTAAATGTTCAGAGAATCAATAAAATCTCAACAAAATTAATTTTGAATAAATTGTGAAAAATATTTAAGTGTTATATAATAGGGGGGTATTAACCATACATAAGGGGGAATCGGTTTATGAAATTGGAAGCGCTATCAGCTATACAAGGAAATTATAATTTAACAAGTTATGATGACGTGTACTCTTCTTTTGACTGGAAAGAAACTGAGAAAGCTTTTTCTTGGGCTGAAACAGGCAAAGTAAATGCGGCTTATGAAGCGATCGACCGTCATGCCGAGTCTGAAAGAAAAGATAAAGTGGCGCTTTATTATCGTGATGCAAACCGGAATGAACAATATACATTCGCGGATATGAAAGCAAATACGAACAAAGCGGCTAATGTACTAAAAGAATATGGGAATGTGGAAAAAGGGGACCGCGTCTTCATCTTTATGCCGCGCTCGCCAGAATTGTATTTTGCCTTGCTTGGTGCGATTAAAGCTGGTGCAATCGTCGGGCCATTATTTGAAGCATTTATGGAAGGCGCTGTACGCGATCGTCTTGAGGACAGTGAAGCACGAATGATCATTACAACACCTGATTTATTGGGGCGTATCCCGGTTGCTGATTTGCCAAAGCTGGAAAAAGTATTTGTGGTGGCAGACGGTGTTGAGGAAGATGATAAACACGTTGATTTTATGGCGAAATGGAAAGAAGCATCGGATCAATTTGATATTGAATGGGTAGACCGCAATGACGGAATGCTGCTTCACTACACATCTGGTTCAACTGGCAAGCCTAAAGGGGTTTTACACGTACATAATGCAATGATTCAGCAGTATCAGACAGCAAAATGGGTGCTTGACCTTCAAGAAAACGATGTATACTGGTGCACAGCTGATCCTGGCTGGGTTACTGGAACAGCGTACGGCATCTTTGGTCCTTGGCTTACTGGTTCAACCAACGTCATTGTTGGGGGACGCTTCAGTCCGGAAGCGTGGTATGGCACAATTGAAGAATATAAAGTAACCGTTTGGTACAGCGCACCGACAGCATTCCGCATGCTGATGGGGGCTGGTGATGAAATTGTGAAAAAGTTCGATCTTTCATCGCTTCGTCATATTTTGAGCGTCGGCGAACCGCTCAATCCTGAAGTTGTCCGCTGGGGCAAAAAAGTATTTGATCTTCGCATCCATGACACATGGTGGATGACGGAAACAGGCGCACAGGTTATCTGTAATTATCCAGCGATGGATATTCGCCCGGGCTCAATGGGCAAGCCGATTCCAGGTGTGGAAGCGGCGATTGTTGATGATCAAGGAAACGAGCTGCCGCCGAACCGGATGGGCAATTTGGCCATTAAAAAAGGATGGCCGTCCATGATGGCGACAATTTGGAACAACGAAGCAAAGTATGAATCTTACTTTATGCCGGGTGACTGGTACGTTTCCGGGGATTCTGCTTATATGGATGAAGATGGCTATTTCTGGTTCCAAGGCCGTGTCGATGATGTCATTATGACCGCTGGTGAACGCGTTGGTCCATTTGAAGTTGAAAGCAAACTCATTGAGCACCCGGCGATTGCCGAAGCGGGCGTGATCGGAAAACCGGATCCGGTTCGCGGTGAAATCATTAAAGCATTTATCGCGCTTCGTGATGGCTACAAGCAGTCGGATGAATTAAAAGAAGAAATTCGCCAATTCGTAAAGAATGGTCTTGCAGCACATGCTGCGCCGCGGGAAATCGAATTCCGTGACAAGCTTCCGAAAACGCGCTCTGGTAAAATTATGCGCCGCGTCTTAAAAGCGTGGGAACTTGATCTTCCAACAGGTGACTTGTCGACAATGGAAGACTAATAAGTTTGCTCCGCTGCTCCGTTTATTGCGGAGCAGCTTTTTGATGAATAGATATAAATCGCGATAAGTGGACATAATTTTCCGTTTGACAAACAGAATCGTGCAGGCTACAATGTGAGTTATATTTAATAAACAAAGCGATGAACGGAATAAGTAGTCTGCTGTCCCTGTTATATAGAGAGCTTTCGGCTGGTGAAAGAAAGCACAAACAGTGAGATGAATTACCTCCAGGAGCTTTCACCGTGAACAACTAGTAGCGGCTGACGTCCACCGTCGTTACCGGTGTTGAGTGGAGAATATGTTTTCTCAAGCTTGGGTGGTACCGCGCATAAATAGCGTCCCTGCATATATTGCAGGGGCGTTTTTTGTTTAAAAAGGAGAAGATAAAATGGAATTATTAGAAGACTTAAAGTGGAGAGGCATTGTTTATCAGCAGACGGATGAAGAAGGCATTGAAAAATTGCTGGATAGTGAAAAAATCGCCCTGTACTGCGGTGTAGACCCGACAGCGGACAGTATGCATATTGGTCATTTGCTGCCGTTTTTAACACTCCGCCGTTTTCAAAATCATGGCCATAAACCGATTGTTTTGGTTGGTGGAGCGACTGGGACAATCGGTGATCCGAGTGGTAAGAAAGAAGAACGGACCTTGCAGACAATGGAGCAGGTGCAAAAAAATGTCGATGGCCTGCGTGCGCAGCTGGAGAAAATTTTCTCGGTAGAAGGAGACAACGGGGCGGTTCTGGTCAATAACTACGATTGGATCGGCTCGATGGATGTTGTTACATTTCTTCGCGATTTCGGAAAAAACATTGGCGTTAACTATATGCTGGCGAAAGATACGGTTTCATCACGGTTAGAGAGTGGTATTTCGTTCACGGAATTTGCCTACACGATTTTACAGGCAATGGACTTTTACTACCTGCACAAAAATCATAACTGCCGGATGCAAATTGGTGGAAGTGACCAATGGGGAAATATTACGACCGGTTTAGAGATGATCCGGAAAATGAACCCGGAAGGTGAGCAGGCATTTGGTTTTACTATTCCGCTCGTGACGAAATCGGATGGAACGAAATTTGGGAAAACAGAAAGCGGTGCGGTTTGGCTTGATCCTGAGAAAACGTCACCGTATGAATTTTACCAGTTCTGGATTAACACGGCTGATGCCGACGTTGTTCGGTACTTGAAAATATTTACGTTCCTCGAAAAGGAAGAAATTGAAGCGTTAGAAGCATCTGTAAACGAAGAAGCACATCTACGTAAAGCACAAAAAGCGCTTGCGGAAGAAATGACGCGCCTGATCCATGGCCAGGGTGCCTTAGATCAGGCCATCAATATTACAAAAGCTTTGTTTAGCGGTGATATTAAGTCTTTATCAGCTGCTGAAATTGAGCAAGGATTAAAAGACGTTCCAAGCTATACTGTAGAAGGGGAGATTCCCAACATCGTTGACTTACTGGTAGAGGCGAAAATTTCCCCATCAAAGCGGCAGGCGCGTGAAGACGTGCAAAACGGGGCTGTGTCAATCAATGGTGAAAAAATGACCGATACGGCATATATGCTGACAGAACAGGATAAAATGGACAGCCGTTTTACTGTGATCCGCCGTGGAAAAAAGAAATACTTTTTAATTCAGTACGATAACCAGCAAAATATAAATGATTAAACATCATGTCAGTATTGAGATGAGTGCGCAGTAGGGTAAGAAGTCATAATGAAAAAAGAATTAACGAAGATCAATGATAAAATTTATTATTTCGCCATTAGCATTGTCATATTAGCGATGCTAATGGGTTTATTATGGGATGACTCTTATTTGGGGAACATGAATACAGGGTTTCTTTTGCACGCAGGATTGATTTTCATTTTGTCTTTAAGTTTAGTGCTTTATCCAATGTTCGATAATCGGGCAACGCGCATTGTCATGATCACTGGAGCGGCAGCCTACTTTTATACACTGTTCTATTTATATCCGGAAACATGGTCTACCTTTATTTATATCTGCCTTATTCCGGTTATTGCCATTTTATTTTTTGATTCAAAACTTTTTTATTATGCTATTTTTCTGAACAGTACAGCTGTCAGCTCCGCGTTCGTATATATTAGTCTAACAAAGCAGGAAAAGCTGTATCCCTTTTTTTACGAGGATTGGATCGGACATTTCATTAACTTTTTAGGCGTTCAGATCCTTTTGTGTATTTTGTACTATTTAACCTATGTCCGAATGCAGAAACAGCAGGCGTATTATAAAGAAGTGCAGGAGTCTGAACGCATTAAAACAGCAGGACAGCTGGCAGCGGCTTTCGCGCATGAAATCAGAAATCCATTAACAGTTGTCAAAGGATTTTTGCAGTTATATGAGCAAGATTCTGCTTATGATCACCATGCAAAAAAGCATTTTTCTTTAATGATCAATGAACTCGACATGGCAGAGGAAGTAATTTCTCAATTTTTAGCCGTCTCAAAACCGAATAAAGAAGCAGTAGTCGAAGAAGTGCATCTAAAAGAAAACCTCCAAAGTGTCGCGAGTCTGCTTGCTTCTTACGGATTGATGAATGATAACAAAATTGAATTATATGTGGAAGAGGGCTGTCGAATTGCAGCCAATAGCATGGAGTTTAAGCAGCTATGTATCAATATTATTAAAAATGCGATAGAAGCTTCTACAGAAGGATGTTCAGTTATTGTAAATGCAAAGCGGGAAAAAGATAAAGTGGAGATTCAAATCATCGATCGCGGGAATGGCATGTCGGAAATAGAAATGCAGTCGTTGGGTACACCGTTTTACTCGCTGAAAAGTAAAGGAACGGGGCTTGGATTAATGATTTGTTATAATATCGTGAGTAAATACAATGGAAAAATCACGTTTCAAAGTTTAGAAGGCGAAGGGACAACGGTTACAATCCAGTTTCCGGAATACTGAAAGACGCCGCTATCACAAGGCTTTTTCAACAGCCTTTTTTAGTTTAGAATGCAATAGTCCATTGTAATCTCTTTTTAACGATTAAGGGCGCCCGATCATTCATTCAAATTCTACAAAGCAGAAAAGAAATAAAAAAACCCACAAAACATTGATATAACAATGTTTTGTGGGTTTTTAAAAATGAATCTACAAAGCGATTGAATTAACGTGAGTAGAACTCAACGATAAGCGCTTCGTTAATTTCTGCTGGCAATTCAGAACGCTCAGGAAGACGAGTGAACGAGCCTTCAAGTTTGTCAGCATCAAAAGTCAAGTAGTCAGGTACGAAGTTGTTTACTTCAACTGCTTCTTTGATGATAGCAAAGTTGTTTGATTTTTCGCGAACGCCAATTGTTTGACCAATTTTCACTTGGTATGATGGAATGTCAAGACGTTTTCCATTAACAGTGATGTGACCATGGTTAACAAGCTGACGAGCCTGACGGCGAGTGCGGGCAAGACCTAAACGGTATACAAGGTTATCAAGACGTGATTCAAGAAGAACCATGAAGTTTTCACCGTATACGCCTTTTAGTTTACCAGCGCGGTCAAACAAGTTACGGAATTGACGTTCAGTCACGCCGTACATGTGACGAAGTTTTTGTTTTTCTTGAAGTTGTTGTCCATATTCAGACATTTTTTTACGCTGATTCGGACCGTGTGGACCTGGAGCGTAAGGGCGTTTTTCGATTTCTTTACCTGTACCGCTAAGTGAAATGCCGAGACGGCGGGATAATTTCCAGCTTGGACCTGTGTAACGAGCCATTGAATGACTCCTCCTCTGTGTTTTTATTTTGTTGTAAAATAAAAACCGGTGTGACAAACTATCAGCACATTTTGTTTTCATGCACCATCGCCCTGCAGCAACGGGTTACACGATGCCCCTTTTCCGGATCATGCCGGATAAAGAAACAAAATGACATCTAAACAGCGTACACATAGGCTGCATTTATTTTACACAAAGAATAGTATATAACGCGTGAAAATTGCTGTCAACCTTTTATTATAAAAAGCGGACCAGTGTTTCAGCAAAGTGGACAAGCCCTTTTTCATCTTCTTCATCAAAACGGTTTGTTTCGGGGCTGTCAATATCCAGAACGCCAAGTAATTCCCCATTTTTCATTAACGGGACAACAAGTTCGGAGCGGGAGGCGGCATCGCAGGCGATATGGCCAGGAAAAGCGTGGACATCTTCAATACGCATCGTTTTGCGCTCGGCAGCAGCCGTGCCGCATACGCCTTTTCCAAACGGAATGCGCACACAGGCTGGTAATCCTTGAAAGGGACCAAGAACAAGTTCTTTGCCATCATTTAGATAAAAGCCTGCCCAATTAATACGGGGGAGAAATTGGCCGAGCAGAGCAGACGCGTTGCTTAAATTAGTGATTTGATTTGTTTCACCAGCAAGCAGCGCCTCTAATTGCTTGTTTACAAGGGAATATTGTTCTGTTTTTGTGCCAGAATAAGCGGCAGTTTGAAACATGCTTATACACTTCCTTCTATTAGAGTACGATCAATTTGTTCTAATCCTTGCCCGATACCGGCGGCCGCGTGTGCATCGGATCCGTAAACGAGCGGGATACCGAGTGAATGAGCAGTACGGGCAATGTGAGCAGGCGGGTACGTTTCCCGGCACAGCGGCTTGACAAAACCGGCTCCATTATAATCCAGTGAATAGCCCGCGTGTTTTACTGCCTGCAGAATGCGTTCTATGTGCAGATCGAACGGCTCCGTGCATGGAAACATGTGCTGAAATTTATGAACGAGTGTCATATGTCCGATCCGGGACGGCTTAAATGCGCCGAGATCTGTTTGAATCGACTGTAAAACGGTATCATAGTATAACTTGTAAACAAATTCAATTGATCCGGCTTCATTTATGATTCGTCCAAATTCTTCTTCGCTGAAATCAATACAAACAAATTGGCCATTTATCGGAAGAAAGTGAACGGATAAAATAGCATCATCTAAAGAAGAACCGTATTCTGTTAAAAACTGAGTTGTTTCTTCTTCAAATCCGGAAATAAAATCAACCTCCAGACCTGTATTGATTTTTAAAGAAGAAGCATACTGTTTTTTAGCAGTTTCCACCTCTTTTATATACTTTTCAAGATCTGCTTTTCGCATTGAGCTGTCTCGGGCAGGCGCAGGGTCGATGAAGTGGTCTGGAAGCGGCGCATGTTCTGTGAACGTAATTTCAGAAAACCCAAGCGTGATCGCACGTTCAATATACTGTTCTAATAAATCATTTGAGCCGTGCGGGCAGTACAATGTATGAATATGTCCGTCTCTCAGCATACGAAAAAACTCCTTTTTCTTTGAAAAAAGCAATGAATTTGACATTTTTTTGCGAAAACTGCTTGAAAAAACGTAAGTTCCCATCAAAAATATGAACAATCATGCTATTATTAATATTAGTGAAATTATACGCAATTGAACGAGAGGGCGCAATGAGGCGTTTTCTTTCTATACATACTATTTATTCATTGTTACGAGGGGGCTTATGATGGTGGAATTCGTCATTGGAGCGATCATTGTCGTACTTATTTTTTCTATTTACACAATGGTGAGCAGAAAAAGAAATGCAACTGAAATCGATCAGCTTGACATGAAAAAAACAGAACTGCTTCATCGCCCAGTCCATGAAGAACTGGCTAAAGTAAAACGCCTTAACATGACAGGCCAGACAGAGGCTTTGTTTGACAGGTGGCGGGCCGAATGGGATGAAGTCGTAACGGTTGATATCCCGGCCGTGGACGAAAAATTGTTCGCTTCGGAAGACCAGGTCGACAAATTTCGATTTGGTGCTGCAAAAAAAACAAATAAGGAGATCGAAAGCCGCCTCAGCCAAATCGAAAAAAAAGTAAACGACATTTTATCTGAGCTTCAACAGCTCGTTGGCAGTGAAGAAAAAAATCGCGCAGAAGGCGAAGATATGCATGCACGCCAGCGTGAAGCGAAAAAGCGTCTTCTTGCTCACCGTCATACGTTTGGTAAAGCAGCGCCCGTTCTTGAAGTGCAGCTGGATGTCATCACCGGCCGCTTTGAAAAATTTGCGGATTTAACGGAAGACGGAAACTACCTTGAAGCACGTGAGCTCTTGATGGAAATTCAGAAGGAAATGGATGTTATGGAGCATAAAATGGCTCGCATTCCGGCGTTAATGACAGAAGTAAATCATACACTCCCGGCGCAGTTATCTGAAATTGAAAATGGCTACAAAGAAATGAAGCAGGACGGCTATTTATTGGATCATTTGCAAATTGAAAAAGAAGTGACTGACTTGAAAGAAGATTTGGACCGATGCCGTGATTTTCTTGTGAAAACGGAAGTGGCGGAAACAGAATTGATTGTATCTGATGCAAAAGACAGCATTGACTTTTTCTATGATCTGCTTGAAAAAGAAGTAATGGCAAAGCATCACGTGTTAAAAGATGAAGGAGAAACAGGTACAGTCATTGAAGGAATCAGTGGCCATAACGATGAACTAATGGAAGAAACCGATCTCGTTAAACAAAGCTATCAGCTCGACGGTGAAGAATCAGATGTGCCAAAAAGGTTAAAGGAAGAAATTTATCATCTTGAAAAGCAGTATGAAATTTTGCACGGCCGCATTCAAGATGAAAAAACGGCTTATTCATTCCTTCACGATGAATTAAAAGAAATTCAAGCCCGTATCGCAGAGCTGACAAAAGAGCAAAAAGGATTTGCGGCTTTTCTTCAAACGCTTCGAAAAGATGAAGTGGAAGCGACCGAAGAGCTGCACACGCTTCGAAACCGATTGCAGCAAATTACACGAAAAGTAAAACAGAGCAACTTACCGGGTGTTCCGGACTACTACCGGGAGATGAGTGAAGATGCCCGGGTGCGTATTCAAGAAACGAACGCATATTTAAATGAAAAGCCATTGAACATGAAAGCGGTGCAGGAAAAGCTCGATGCAGCTAACGGATCGATTGGGCACCTTGCGAATAAAACAGATGAGCTGATTGATCAAGTCGCGCTGGCTGAACGAATGATTCAATTTGGCAACCGGTATCGCCGGACGCATCCGAATATTGAACCGAAACTAAATGAAGCAGAAATCGCTTTTCGCCAGGCGGACTATAGCAAAGCATTGGAACTGTGCGCGACAGCGATTGATAAAGTCGATTCAAAAGGGTTGAAAAAATTCGATGCCCAGTACAAAGAAGAACAGCAATAAAGCGGGCCGTCTCGAGAAAAAGAGGCGGCTTTTTTTATGTCAATATGCTAACATGGATAGGTGAAAAAAGTAAGGAGCAATGCGTATGATTTATTTCGACAATAGTGCGACAACGATGCCAGATCAATCAGTACTTGAAACATTTATAAAAGCAAGCACACGCTTTTTTGCGAATCCATCATCGCTTCATTATCCCGGAATGGAAGCTGAACGGTTTCTTGAAAAAGCGCGCGGTCAAATTGCCGCGTTGTGCCGTGTTCCTGCTCGAGAGATTATTTTTACATCTGGCGGAACTGAATCGAATAACCTTGCGATCAAAGGAACAGCGCATTTTTATAAAAGCAGAGGGCGGCATATCGTTACGACCGCAATGGAACATCCATCTGTATTTGAAGCGTGCCGGGATCTTGAAAAAGAAGGATTTGATGTCACATATGTAAAGCCAAGAGCAAATGGTGTAATCGAAACGGCAGATATTCAACAAGCTATAACGAATGAAACAATTCTTGTATCGGTCATGCATGTGAACAATGAAATCGGCACAGTCCAGCCTATAGAAGAGATTGGGCGAATGCTCAAAACTTATCCGCAGACGCTTTTTCATGTGGATGCGGTGCAAGGATTTGGAAAAGTGCCGCTCGACTTAAACAAATCCGGCATACATCTTATGTCGGTATCTGGACATAAGCTGCACGGATTAAAAGGAACGGGCTTTTTATATAAGCAGAGCGGTGTTCAACTTGCCCCGCTGCTGTCAGGCGGGGGACAGGAAAGTGGTTTTCGCAGTGGAACAGAACAAACAGCTGGTGCAGCGGCATTAGCAAAAGCGGCACGTCTTATACTGGAAACGGATATAGACTCTATCCAGCACATCACCCGCCGGATCTACAATGGACTCACTTCTCGCTTAAACTTTGTTGTTCATACACCGATTAACCAAGCCGCACCACATATTTTAAACGTATCTTTGCCAGGTGCAAAAGGAGAAGTGCTCGTGCATGCCCTGGAAAAAGAAGGGATTATTGTTTCAACGACAAGTGCCTGCTCCTCAAAGCAGACAAAGCCAAGCCGTACACTGCAATCAATGAATGTAAATAGTGACCTGGCTGCTTCCGCAATTCGCATCAGCTTGTCATCCCATAATACTATGCAGGAAGCTGAACAATTTATCGAAGCGCTGGATCGAATTATTCCAGCGCTCGCAAAAAAAAGGAATGAGCGAACATGAACTATGACCACGTATTGATCCGTTACGGCGAAATGTCGACAAAAGGACGGAACCGAAGTAAATTTATAAATAAAATGAAAACAAATATTAAGCGTCTTTTGCAAGATGACCGTATTGGAGTGGAAGCACAGCGTGACCGCATGTTTCTTTATCTAAACGCGGCATCGTTTGACGATGTGAAAGAAAAGCTTGTTCACGTGTCAGGCATTCAGTCATTCAGTCCAGTTGTGAAAACAACACAGGAATTAGATGAAATGAAAGAAGCAGCACTCTCTCTTGTAAAAAAAGCGATGAATGGGAGCCCTGCCTCTTTCAAAGTCAACACCCGCCGCGCCGATAAGCAATTTCCGCTTGATACGCATGGATTAAACCATGAAATCGGAGGGCATGTGCTGCGTGAAACAGAGGAATTGACGGTGGATGTTCGAAACCCGGACTTTACACTAACAATTGAAGTAAGGACAGAAGCTGTATATTTATCATCCCAAACAATTCCGGGTGCCGGTGGTATGCCAGCCGGTGCAGCGGGGAAAGCCATCTTGCTTTTATCGGGTGGTCTCGACAGTCCTGTAGCGGGGTACATGATGATGAAGCGCGGTGTCGAAATAGAGGCGGTCCATTTTTTTAGTCCGCCATACACGAGTGACCGGGCAAAACAAAAAGTCATTGATTTGGCCAATGTGCTGACAACATACGGCGGCAATGTCCGGCTGCATATCGTGCCATTTACACATATTCAGGAAACGATTCATAAGCAAGTGCCGGAAAATTACACGATGACATCTACGCGGCGGATCATGATGCGGATTGCGGATCGCATTCGTGAGCAGACGGGTGCCTTGGCCATTGTTACGGGAGAAAGCCTCGGGCAAGTAGCCAGCCAAACGATGGAGAGTATGGCGGCCATTAATGATGTGACAAACACGCCGGTTCTTCGGCCGCTGATTGCAACGGACAAGCTCGACATCATGAATATCGCACGCAAAATCGGCACGCATGACATTTCGATTTTACCATTTGAAGACTGTTGTACGATTTTTACACCGGCCGCACCAAAAACAAAGCCGAAAACGGAAAAAGTCCAGTTTTTCGAAAGCTTCTTAGACTTTGATCCGCTGATCGATGAAGCCGTTCGGTCAACGGAAACGATTCTGCTTCCAAACAATGAATCGGAAATGGATGACTTATTATAAGATACCCGCGCCAGTTTCCGGCGCGGATTTTTCCAGATAGATATTTCGTGTATAGAAATAAATGAGGTGAATACATGCAAAACGAACGAAAATCCGGCATGTTGTACACAGCCGGATCATATGTGATTTGGGGATTGATCCCAATTTATTGGAAGCTGATCGGTGATGTGTCTGCCTATGAAATATTGGCCAACCGTGTAATTTGGTCATTTGTTTTTATGATCATACTGCTCGTGCTGATGAGAAAGCTTGCACCGCTTAAACGTGTACTAAAAGACATAACAATTCATCCAAAAAAAGCACTGGCGCTCGGGGTGGCTTCATTTTTAATCAGCATTAACTGGTTTGTTTTTATTTGGGCAGTTAACAATAACCATATTATTGAAACGAGCATGGGCTATTATATTAACCCGCTTATGAGTGTACTGCTTGGGGTTGTCGTGTTGAAAGAATCACTTTCTAAAGCACAAATCATTTCTTTTTTGCTGGCCGCATGCGGTGTTTTAATTATGACATTTTCGTATGATTCTTTTCCGTGGGTGTCATTATCACTGGCGATTTCATTCGCTCTTTATGGCTTAGCCAAAAAGATGATCCGGATGGATGCGGCGGTTGGCTTGACAATTGAAACAGCCGCCGTCACACCGTTTGCCGTTTTATATCTATTATTTTTATCAAGAAACGGAAGTATTCAATTATTTTCAGGCAATGTTCAGACAGATCTTCTCTTAATTGGTGGTGGTGTGCTCACGGCGATCCCTCTTCTTTTATTCGGGCATGGCGCACAAAAAATTCCGCTTTATTTGATCGGCTTCCTGCAATACATTGCGCCAACAATGACACTTTTGCTCGGCGTTTTTATATACAATGAACCATTTACGCCATCGCAATTGCTATCTTTTGTTTTTATTTGGAGTGCGCTCGCTGTCTTTACATTTGCCCAGCTCAAAAGCGTTCAAAAGAAAAAAGCTGTCGTTTAGCCCTTTTTCATTGCAATCACAGCATGTGATTCAGTATGATGTATGTATACTGCTGAATTTGGAGGGAATAAACAATGGCAAACGTAACATTTAAAGGAAATCCAATCACATTGATTGGCAGCGAAGTAAAAGTGGGAGACAAAGCACCGGATTTTACAGTTCTGGCTAATGACTTATCTCCTGTCACGCTTGCGGATACAGCGGGAAAAGTTCGCTTAATCAGTGTTGTGCCTTCGATTGATACAGGTGTATGCGATGCGCAGACTCGCCGTTTCAATGAAGAAGCGGCAAAAGTGGACAACGTTGAAGTGTTAACCGTTTCAGCTGACCTTCCATTTGCTCAAAAGCGCTGGTGCGCGGCGGCCGGTCTTGAAAATGTGAAAACATTATCAGATCACCGTGACTTTTCTTTTGCTGAAAGCTATGGTGTTGGCATGAAAGAACTCCGCCTTCTGGCACGTTCTGTTTTTGTGATCGACTCAAGCGATACAGTTACATATGTGGAGTATGTCGGTGAAGGAACAGATCATCCAGACTACAACGCGGCGATTGAAGCAGCAAAAGCAGCAAAATAATTCAGTACAGGCTCGTTTCAGCCGGCTTTGACATTTTGTCGGAGCCGGCTGTTTTTTGCGAAATGAAAGTGAGGATTCTTTTTATGACAAAGGAATTGACAGTAGAAAAATTGTTTACCGTGTTAGACCAATCTGCCGCACTTATGAGCAGGCTTTTATCCATTCCGTATTTAGAAGCACTCGGTGAAACAGCAGAAAATCTCTTTCACGGTTACGTCGTGCAGGAAGAATTAAATGAAATGGATGAAAAACGGCTGCAAAAGTTATACAGTGAGGTTCAGCTGGAGCACTATTCAAAAGAAGCGATCCGCAAGTCGTTTCAGCTTGCCATTTTAAAAGGCATGAAAGAGCATGTTCAGCAGAATCATCAAATGACGCCAGATTCGATCGGCTTGTTTATTGCCTATCTATTAAGAAAAAGCTTTGGGAAAACGGCGACGTTTACACTGCTTGATCCGGCGATCGGAACAGGAAATCTTGTCACAACGGTATTAAATGAATTTGACGGAAAAGTAGAAGCGCACGGTGTCGACCTTGACGATGTGTTGTTGAAGCTTGCCTATGCGGGAGCAAACCTGCTCCACCACCCAATTTCGTTATACACCCAAGATGCATTGGAGCCGCTGTTAATCGATCCGGTAGATGTGGTTGTTTGCGATTTGCCTGTTGGGTATTACCCGAATGATGATCGGGCGTCTTCATATAAGCTAAAAGCAGACACTGGTCATTCGTATGCCCATCACTTGTTTATTGAGCAAAGCCTGCAGCACACTAAACCGGGCGGCCAGCTGTTTTTCATCATTCCAAACGGTCTTTTTGAATCACCGGAAGCGAAAAAGCTGCAGTCCTTTTTAATAGAAGAAGCGTATATTGAAGGTGTGATTCAGCTGCCGGCAACGCTTTTTAAAAACAAGCAGGCGGAGAAAAGCATCTTAATGATCCGCAAAAAAGCGCCAGGTGTAAAAAAGCCGAAAGAAGTGCTGTTAGCATCCATGCCATCATTAACGGATAAAAAAGCAACAGCAGCGATCGTCCGAAAAATTGATCACTGGTTCAGCGAACATCAGAAAGGATGACAGCGATGTGGACAAAACGAGACCACTCATATTGGAATCAGCTGATGGATTGGGAGCAGCAGCTGGTTTCAAATCGGGACAATGAAACGGAGGAGAATGATGCCCTCAACCGGATCACAGCCTCAATGCCGGATGATATGCAGGATCGATTTTTTATGCAGGTGGATCAATCAATAGAATGGATTCATTCGTTTTTGCAAAAAGAGAGGCTGCAAACAGAAATGAGAAATCGAATATTCGCGACAGCCCGGATCTTTCGCGAAGATATTGAAACGGTAGAGCAGATGCGCAGTCTTACAATCGACCAGCTTCATTACATAAGCCGTCAACAAGCTTCAAGAAATCATGCAGCCGCCGCAGTCCAGGGAGCTATCACAGGAACAGGCAATTTGGTGCCGATAGCCGCAGATCTTCTTTCTATGACGGCTATTGGGCTGCATGCGATTCAAACAAACGCCCTTTCCTATGGTTTTGATCCAAGTCATCCGGTTGAAAAAGAGAACATCCTTCATCTCTTTCATGCCTCTTTGCTTCCGGATCACCTGAAAGCAGATGGATGGGCACAGCTTATCACAGAAGTAGAAGAAGGAATTGCTTATAGTTCTGATGACAGCTGGGCGATGGATGAAACGATGCTTCAGGAACCATTGCGTCACGTATTGAAGCTGGCAGCTGTTCGAACATTGCGTCATCAAACCTTATCGGGCGTTCCGCTTATCTCAATGGCGATTGGAGCCGGTGCCAATTATCGGGCGGTTAAACAACTGACTGCTTTTGCTGAACGATACTATCAATATCGTTATTTGCATGAAAAAAAGAACCGGAGCTGACCACCAGCCGGTTCTTTTTTATTGGTGTATTTTTTCATTAGTATATACATCCGGTACGGTTCTGAACCAAAGCCACAAATCATTAATAACCGAGGCGAGCTCGCTAATGCCTGTATTGAGCCGGCATGATCGGTCAAAATCTTCTTCATTATTCAAAGCGGCCTGTTTCTCATTAATATGTGTTTCTAGTTCTTGAATGCGATCCGGAATCTTCCCCCGGATCATTTCCCATTTATGCATGATCACTTGCCGTTCATCTGCGGTATACTCAAGCCATTCCCGATTGAGAGCAGGAATAGAAATGCCGAGGCGTTTATCGTACTGGAACATAAATTCACCTGCTTTATTCTCGTTTCTTCTATAATAGTGAAACAAATATAAAATAGCAAAACGGTCGAATATACAAGATTTCTACATAAATACACAAAAAACTGTATTTTTTTCAGGAAACCACTTGAAAGGGCCTTTGGAAAATGATATTCTTTATACATATTAACAGAATAAAAATTAATTCGCATGAATAATTATACTGGTATTTGCAATTATGAGGAGGAAATAATAGATGGGTAAGAAAGTTGTTCTCGCATATTCAGGTGGTCTTGATACATCCGTCGCGATTCCGTGGCTTAAAGGAAAAGGATACGATGTTGTCGCAGTATGCCTCGATGTCGGCGAAGGAAAAGACCTTGAATTTATTAAAAACAAAGCACTTCAAGTAGGTGCAGTTGAGAGTTACATGATCGACGCGAAAAAAGAATTTGCGGAAGATTTTGCACTGATTGCCTTGCAGGGACACACATGGTACGAAAATAAGTATCCGGTTGTATCCGCGTTATCACGTCCGCTTATTTCAAAGAAATTAGTTGAAATCGCGGAGCAGGAAAATGCAACAGCTGTGGCGCATGGCTGCACAGGGAAAGGGAATGACCAGGTTCGTTTTGAAGTAGCAATCCGTGCGTTAAACCCAGACTTGGAAGTTCTTGCACCAGTCCGTGACTGGGCTTGGTCGCGTGAAGAAGAAATCGAATATGCAAAGCAGAACAATGTGCCGGTTCCAATCGGAAAAGAAAGTCCGTTTTCGATTGACCAAAACCTATGGGGTCGTGCCAACGAGTGTGGTGCTTTAGAAGATCCTTGGGCAGCACCCCCGCTGGATGCGTATGACTTAACAGCGCATTTAGAAGATACACCGGATACACCAGATATTATCGAAATCGATTTTGAAGAAGGTGTTCCAACAGCTGTAAACGGCGAAAAAATGGAGCTTGCTGAGTTGATACTTCATTTAAATGAAGTGGCAGGCAAGCACGGGATTGGCCGTATTGACCACATTGAAAACCGTCTTATCGGCATCAAATCACGCGAAGTGTATGAAACACCGGGCGCAACAACGCTTATTACTGCACACAAAGAGCTTGAAGACATTACACTTGTAAAAGAACTTGCTCACTTTAAGCCGGTTATCGAAAAGCGTTTAACTGAAATCATTTATGATGGTCTTTGGTTCAACCCGATTCGTGAATCACTTGTGGCTTTCTTAAAAGACACGCAGAAATATGTAACAGGTACAGTGCGTGTGAAACTCTTTAAAGGACACGCAATTGTTGAAGGAAGAAAATCGCCGTATTCATTGTATGATGAAAGCTTGGCAACTTATTCTAAAGACGATGCGTTTGACCATGCTTCAGCGGTTGGCTTTATCAACTTATATGGTCTGCCAACAGTTGTCAGCTCGCGTGTTCATAAAGCGAAGGGGCTTAAGTAATCATGACGAAAAAGTTATGGGGCGGTCGGTTCCAAAAATCAGCAGAAGAGTGGGTAGACGAATTCGGAGCGTCCATCTCATTTGACCAGGAGCTCGTTTTCGAAGATATCGAAGGCAGCATCGCCCACGTGACAATGCTTGGTGAAACAGGCATTTTAACAACAGAAGAAATGGATCAGATCAAGTCAGGACTTGAGGCTTTAAAGAAGAAAGCCGAAGCCGGTGAAATCGAATTTTCGGTTTCGCTTGAAGACATTCATTTAAATTTAGAAAAAGCATTGATTGATTCAATCGGTCCAGTTGGCGGAAAGCTTCATACCGGAAGAAGCCGGAATGATCAAGTCGCAACGGATATGCATTTGTACTTGAAGAAGCAAGTGAAAGACATTATCGGGTTAATCAGCCAGTTCCAGTCGGTTTTAGTGGAGAAAGCCGACAAACATAAAGAAACGATCGCGCCAGGCTACACGCATTTGCAGCGGGCGCAGCCAATTTCATTTGGTCATCATTTAATGACGTATTTCTGGATGCTGCAGCGCGATAAAGAACGGTATACGGAAGCGTTGAAACGAATTGATATGTCTCCGCTCGGGGCGGGGGCGCTTGCCGGCACAACGTTTCCGATTGACCGTCAGCGTTCAGCAGAGCTGCTTGGCTTTGCAGGCGTATATCAGAACAGTATGGATGCAGTAAGTGACCGCGATTTCATTCTCGAATTTTTAAGTGCATCGTCGATTTTAATGATGCATATGTCCCGTTTTGCGGAAGAGATCATTCTTTGGTCCAGCCAGGAGTTTCGCTTCATCGAGATGGATGATACGTTTTCAACCGGCTCAAGTATTATGCCGCAAAAGAAAAATCCAGACATGGCGGAGCTGATACGCGGCAAAACAGGCCGTGTATACGGCAACTTGTTCAGCCTGCTGACGATTTTAAAAGGACTGCCGCTTGCCTATAACAAAGATATGCAAGAAGATAAAGAGGGCATGTTTGATACCGTCCATACGGTTCTCGGTTCTCTGAAAATTTTCGCCGGCATGGTCGATACAATGGCGGTGAACGAAGACCGCATGAAAGACGCTGTGCAAAATGATTTCTCCAATGCGACAGAGCTTGCGGATTACCTGGCAGCAAAAGGCATTCCGTTCCGTGAAGCGCATGAAATCACCGGCAAGCTTGTATTTACGTGCATTCAAAAAGGATGCTTCCTGCTTGATTTGTCGATCGAAGAGTTGAAAGAAGCATCGAACGTAATCGAAGAAGATATTTACGGCGTTCTATCACCGTATGAAGCAGTCAAGAGAAGGAAGTCTCTCGGCGGCACTGGGTTTGACCAAGTCGAAAACCAAATTCAAGCGGCAAGAGAACTGCTAAAATAAAAAAGCGTAAGGCGCCTGCTTATCGGCGATAAGCATAAGACTAGGACTGCCGGAGGTGCTTTTTGTCTCCAGAAGGGCTTGGCTTATGACCGCGAGCCGATGGAGCCTGGAGCTGGATTAACAAAAAAACCGCCAAAGAAGTGGCGGTTTTTTTATGCATGCGGTTATTCATCGATATCATCAGTACGGACAATTAATACGTCACAGTTGGCTGCACGTGTAATATGCTCGGAAACGCTTCCAATCAAAAAACGTTCCATTGCGTTTAATCCCGTGGCACCACAGATGATCAAATCCGCTTCTACTTGTTTCGCTACATCCTTGGGGATAATTGATTTAGGAGAGCCATATTCGACAAACGTATTTACATGTGTCACACCAGCTGTTTCCGCTTCTTTTTTGTAATCATCAAGAAGCTCGTTTCCGTACTTTGTTGCGCGTTCAGCAATAGAGCGGTCATATGCCTCGATTGCGGCAAACGAACGGGTGTCAATGACATGAACAAGATTTAACGAAGCACCATTTCGTTTTGCAATTTGGACAGATTTTTTAAAGGCCCATTCCGCTTCTTTTGATCCGTCAACGGCTACTAATACGTGCTTATACTTTAACATAAGTCATTCCCCCCTTATACCTTCATTTTACAGCAAAAGCATCAAATAAAAAGTGATAAGTCTAACATTTCTGAAAGTTTTACCAGAAAGGTTTAAATGGTTTGTAAGGAGGGGAAAGTTATGTGACGCAATGCAAAAGGAAGGGGTCGAAATATGAAAGTATCTTATCACGGACATTCAATTGTTAAAATTGAATCAAATGGAAAAACGGTTTTGGTCGATCCATTTATTAACGGAAACGAATTGACGGATTTAAAAGCAGACGAACAAAATCCTGACTTTATCGTGCTGACGCATGGACATGGCGACCACGTAGGCGATACGCTCGAGATTGCCAAGCGAAGCGGTGCCCTTGTCATTGCGGTGAATGAGCTAGCGCTTTATTTACAGCACCAAGGTGTTAATGCGCATCCTATGCACATAGGCGGCAGCCGTGAGTTTGAATTTGGGAAAATTAAATTTACACAGGCGTTTCACGGCTCTGGTCTTCAGCAGGAAGACGGAACGTTTTTATACATGGGTATGCCGGCTGGGGTTCTCATCATGAATGAAGGGAAAACCGTCTATCATGCAGGTGATACCGGATTATTTTCCGACATGAAATTAATTGCTGCACGTCATCCAATCGATTTGGCTTTTTTGCCAATCGGCGATAACTTTACAATGGGACCGGACGACGCGGCGATAGCGGCGGAATTTTTGCAGGCGAAAACAGTTGTGCCGATTCATTACGATACGTTCCCGCCAATTAAGCAAAATCCGGAAGACTTCACGTCGAAAGTGAAAAACGGCAGCGGCAAAGTGATGAATCCCGGAGATGTGATTGAATTATAAAAGCGGAGCTGTCTCAATTGAGGCGGCTTCTTTTTTTTCGCCTTGTTTTGGTCTATAATTAAGAAAGGAATGAGAGCCGAAAGGGACGGGTGGAGCCATTGATAACGAAACACGAACAAATTCTTCAATACATTGAGGAATTGCCGATCGGCGAAAAGATTTCCGTCCGCCAAATTGCCAAGGCACTTTCGCTCAGTGAAGGAACGGCCTACCGGGCGATTAAAGATGCCGAGACAAAAGGAATGGTCAGCTCGATTGAGCGGGTCGGGACAATCCGGATTGAGCAAAAGAAAAAAGAAAACATTGAAAAGCTGACGTTTGCGGAAGTCGTCAATATTGTCGATGGACAAGTGCTTGGCGGACGAAACGGATTACATAAAACATTAAATAAATTTGTCATCGGCGCGATGCAGCTTGAAGCGATGATGCGCTATACAGGACCCGGTAACTTATTAATTGTCGGAAACCGGGTAAAAGCCCATGAACTTGCTCTGCAGGCTGGTGCAGCTGTTTTGATTACCGGTGGATTTGAAGCGGGCGATGACCTGAAAAAACTGGCGGATGACTTAGAGATTCCAGTTATCTCGACAAGCTACGACACGTTCACCGTTGCGGCCATGATTAACAGGGCTATTTACGATCAGCTTATCAAAAAAGAAATCGTGCTCGTTGGTGATATTTTAACGCCGGTTGAAAGCAGTGTTTTTTTGGAGCTAGGTGATACGGTCGGGGACTGGCTTGATAAAAACAGAGAAACATCGCATAGCCGATTTCCAGTCGTTGATGAACATTTAAAGGTATTTGGCATGGTGACAGCGAAAGATATAATGGGAAGCGGGCGGGAAATGCTCGTTGATAAAGTGATGACGAAGCATCCGATTACGGTTACGCTTAAAACGAGTGTTGCTTCGGCTGCGCATATGATGATTTGGGAAGGAATTGAATTGCTGCCAGTCATTGATGAGCAAAACCGCTTGCAAGGGATCGTCAGCCGACAGGACGTCATGAAAGCGATGCAGATGGCGCAGCGTCAGCCTCAAGCGGCCGAAACGCTCGATGATACGATCGCCAAACAGCTTATTTTGCCGGAAGACCAGGAAGCGGGCAGCGGCTATCAATTTGACGTAACCCCGCAAATGACCAATCAGCTCGGCACCATTTCATACGGTGTTTTTACAACGATTGTCACGGAAGCGGCAAATCGGGCATTGCGCGCCCATAAACGCGGCGATCTCGTCGTTGAAAATATTACAATCTATTTTTTAAAGCCGGTTCAAATGGAATCAACACTTACTATTTTTCCAAAAGTACTGGAGATCGGCCGTAAATTTGGGAAAGTAGATGTGGAAGTGTACAACGCGGGTGTGCTGGCAGGCAAAGTAATGATGATGTGCCAATTAATTGACCGTTAACAACGATAGGATCAAAGGCTAAGAAGCGCGGCATCATGCCGCAACACCTTTATGACGTCCAAGCGCAAAGGCGGCCGTTCAGGCTCGGCAGGCATAAGACGGACCAGCGAAGGGGCGCTCTTTGCCACACAGCTGTGACGGCTTATGACCGAGGGTCTGGCCGCCTGAAGCTGGACATAAAAAAAACAGGCTGATATGCCTGCTTTTCCGTCCGTTATCGATCCAGTTCTTCCGCTTCCTGTCGAGCAAACGGCAAATAGTGCTTATACATTTTGAAGCCTGCAATCATACTGGCGAATCCATATAATATAAAAACAGCCGCGACAATATAAGCGGTTGTTGTTTGCTGAATGAGCAGCGTATTGACGCCAAACATACCGACAAACAGTCCAAGCACCATGCTGGACTTGGCAGACAGCCATTTTCGTTCCATTGGCCGACTGCTGCGGACATACTGGACTTTATAAAACAAATAAAAAATAAACGATAAAACAATAATCACGACTAAAAAGAAATTAGGCATCCAACATATTCCTCCGTTTTTTCACTCTCGTTTTATTGTAACGGGAATAGCGGCGGATTTCCACTGGAAACGGGCCTATAGAGAAGGGGAAAAGATTTGAAACAACACATTATCGACAAAATTAAGGAATATGACACAATCATTCTTCATCGCCATGTGCGTCCCGATCCAGATGCATACGGATCGCAGGGAGGCCTTGCGGAAATCATTAAAGCAACATTTCCTGAAAAAACAGTTTATACTGTTGGCGAAGAAGAACCAACCCTTTATTTTATGCGCCGTCTTGACCAAATTGAAGACAGTGTGTATGAAAATGCGCTTGTGATCGTATGTGACACAGCAAACCAGGCACGGATTTGTGATCAGCGCTTCAAGCTCGGAAAAGAGATCATTAAAATCGACCATCATCCAAATGAAGATCCATACGGTGATTTGCTTTGGGTCGACGTGGACGCTGCAGCGTGCAGCCAAATGATTTATGAGCTGTATAAAACGTCTGAAGGTCAGCTGAAAATGAGTGACGCCGCGGCGCGCCTCCTATATGCAGGCATTGTCAGCGATACAGGACGGTTTTTATATTCATCGACAACGATTGATACGATGCAGTATGCTGGCGAACTCATGCAATATGCATTTGACCGTCAGGAACTGTTTAACAATATGTATGAGAAAGATGCGCATGTGTTGAAATTAGAAGGCTACATTTTGCAGCATTTTGACATAGACGATTCCGGTGTTGCTGAAGTCCGTTTGACAAAAGAGCTGCTTGAAAAATTTCAAGCGACACAAGCGGAAACATCGCTTCTCGTCAGCATTTTAGGCAGTGTCAAAGGCATTCGGTCCTGGGTGTTTTTCATAGAAGAAGAGGACCAGATTCGCGTACGGTTCCGTTCAAAAGGGCCCGTTATTAATGGGCTGGCCATGAAATATGGCGGCGGCGGCCATCCGCTTGCTGCAGGTGCAAGCGTTTATTCCTGGGAAGAGGCAGATCAAGTGCTGGCCGATTTAAAAACACTTGTTGCTGAGTAATAAAAGGAGAATTTTTTCTCCTTTCTTTTTATATTAAAAGAAGAACATACATTCACATAACCGGAAGGAGTGAGAAAATGGTTATCCATCTGGAAACGGAAACGGCATACAGCTTTCGAGGGGCGACACTTACACCGGATAAGATTGCTCAAAGAGCGCAGGAAATGGGCAGCATGGCAGTTGGACTGACGGACTGGAACAATCTGCATGCGGCAGTTCCTTTTTACCTTGCCTGCAAAAAGCGGAATGTTAAGCCTATTATGGGATTAAAAGCAGAAGTGGAAGCCCAGCAGGTGAGCGGGCAAGCTTTTCCACTTCTTTTGTATGCACAGAATAATATCGGCTTTTCCAACTTGATCAAAATTGCAAGTGCTTTGCAAACGAAAGCGAAAAGCGGCCTCCCGCTGCGATGGCTTAATGGATATGCTGAGGGAATCATTGCGGTGCTTCCCGGACTGGATGGCGATCCTTCCGAAGAAGCGGCAGCTCACTTTAAGAAGGTGTTCAGCCATTTTTATATTGGGCTTCGAGGGAACAGCGGTGAGCGATTTTTAATTGAGAAGGCGAGAGAAACCGGCATTCCGATTGTTGCGATCGGCAACGTGCAATATGCAGATGCAGAAGGTGCTTTTGCGTCCAAATGCTTGCAGGCGATTCGAGACAACCGGCTCATTAAAGCAGAAGAAGAATTAGCGGAAGCGGCATATGCGTTTGCGTCAAGCGCACAATTAAAAGATACATACAAAGAGATGCCAGAAGCAATCGAAAACACAGCGGTCATTGCTGGGCTTTGCCATGTAAACATTGAATTTGGCAGTCGCCTCATCCCCTCTTTTCCACTGCCCGATGGGGAAAACGCTGACGACCGGCTAAAGGCGTTGTGTATGGAGAATCTTTCGGAACAAAACAGCCTGTACACAAAGCGGCTTTTCTATGAGTTGTCGGTTATCAGCAAAATGAATTTCAGCGACTATTTTTTAATTGTTCATGATTTTATGCAGTTTGCGAAAAAGCAAGGCATGCTGACAGGTCCGGGGCGGGGGTCGGCTGCTGGGTCACTCGTTGCTTTTGCATTAGGCATCACGGCTGTAGATCCCATTCAGTACGATCTTTTATTTGAGCGGTTTTTAAACCCGGAGCGGATCACCATGCCGGATATTGATATTGATTTTCCTGATCACCGCCGAGATGAAGTCATTCGCTATATCGCTGAGAAATATGGAGCTGTTCATGCCGCGCAAATTGTAACATTCGGCACGCTGTCAGCAAAAGCGGTTATGCGTGATACGGCGCGCATCTTCGGCTTTAACACAGCGGAATTGTCCCGGTTATCCAAGCTGATTCCGTCTATGCCCGGAACAAAGCTTTCACAAATTAACTTAAGCAGTTGGCGCGCTGAATCAGCGGTAAATGAGCGGATTTATCAAGCAGCGCTTCATTTGGAGGGACTGCCACGCCATACGTCCACGCATGCAGCTGGCGTGATTATTTCAGAAAAACCGCTGACGGATCATGTGCCGATTATGGACGGGCACGATGGCGTTTATTTAACGCAATATCCGATGGAGCCGCTTGAAATGCTCGGATTGCTAAAAATGGATCTGCTCGGTTTACGTAATTTGACGACGATAGAGCGGATTTTATCTTCCATTAAAAGAAAAACGGGCAAAAAAATTGATTTATTATCTCTTGAACTTGATGACCCACTCGTTTTTCAGTTGCTTGGCCGCGGGAAAACAGCTGGTATTTTTCAGTTTGAATCCGACGGGATGAGAAACGTGCTTATGAAGCTGCAGCCAAATCGGTTTGAAGATATGGTTGCGGTCAATGCATTGTACCGTCCCGGTCCAATGGAGCAAATCCCATTGTACATTAAACGTCGTCATGAACAAGAAGAGATCGGGTATTCACATCCAATTTTAAAAGAAATTTTGGAGCCAACGTATGGGATTATCGTGTACCAGGAACAAATTATTCAAATCGCTGTTAAATTGGCCGGCTTTTCACCGGGGGAGGCTGATTTGCTTCGCCGTGCTGTGAGCAAAAAGAAAAAAGAAACGCTGGAAAAAGAAAGGGTCCATTTTGTCAACGGCGCCAAACAAAATGGCATTAATGAAAAAACGGCTGTTTACGTGTATGACTTAATTGTCCGGTTCGCCGATTACGGATTTAACCGGAGCCATGCGGTCGCATACAGTATGATCGCGTACTGGCTGGCTTGGCTCAAGGCGCATTATCCAGCACATTTTCTTGCCGCCCTGCTTCAATCACAAACTGGAAATGAAGAGAAATTGCGGCAATACGCCATAGAAGCAGCTGAATACAACCTTGATTTTCTTGCCCCATCCGTCAATTCTAGCAATTTTTCGTTTCAAGCGGATTCTGATGGTATTCGATTCGGCCTCGTACCAGTAAAAGGTGTCGGGCAGTCAGCAGCTACGGCCATCATTGACGAGCGGAAAAAGGGCCATTTTCATGACTTATTTGATTTTTGTCAGCGTGTGCCGGCCGGTGTCGTTAATCGAAAGGTGATTGAATCATTAATTTATGCCGGGGCGATGGATGAATTTGGTCAAGATCGCGCAGTGCTTCTGGCCAGTATTGATGCCGCTTTTGAACATGCAGCGCTCATCCAGCCCGACGAAGGAAGTTTATTTGAGGGGCTCGGCGTTTCTTTTCATCCGAAATATGCAGATGTACCGGAGCTGGCAAGTGATACAAAGCTTGAAAAAGAAAAAGAAATGCTAGGTCTGTATATATCGGATCATCCGGTAGCAACGTATCGTCCGATGCTGAGCCAGGCAGGGGTCATTCCGCTGGCAGAGCTTAGGAAGAGCCGGGGCATCATCATTGCTGGAATGGTCGGTCCCATTCGTGAAATTCGGACGAAGAAAGGGGATAAAATGGCATTTTCGTCTCTTATCGATGAAACAGGTGAGAAAGAGATCGTTTTGTTCCCAGACATATATCGGAAATTCGGATCATTTATCGAAAAAGGAAAAGTCTTACTGGCGGCTGGATCGACAGAAGAAAGAAACGGCACGCTTCAAGTTATTGTTCAGACTGTAGAACCAATTAAAGAAGGATTGAACAAAGCCATTGAAGAAAAACAAACGCTTTACATTCAACTGCAGGAAGGAAAAGGAGAAAGCCGACTGGCAGAATGGGTAATTGACGAATTGCAGCGCTATCCAGGCCGTGCAGCTGTGGTCATTCATTACGAGCGGACGAAAGAGACAGTAAGGCTCGGTCCGAAATATAGGGTGTCGCCAATAAATAAATTGATAGATGAATTAAAAAAAGAGTGCGGAGCGCAAAACGTCGTCCTTAAATCATTTGTCTAACCTTTACAATTTCGTTTGAATCGTTTAAAGTATTATAGTGAATTGTGTGGTCTGACCACTCGGGTGACAACAAAGGGAGATGTCGATATGTCAAATCGGGAAGAAGCACTCCAGATGCATAAAGAAAACCATGGGAAATTGTCAACTGGGATTAAAACAGTTGTGAAGAATACAAAAGATTTAAGCCTTGCGTACTCGCCTGTTATAGCACGCCGTAAAGTAAATCCAGAAGATGTGCGTCAAAAAACAATGAAGCTATCATTGATTGGAAAAGGTGAATAAATGATAGAGTCAGCACGTCCGCCTTCAAAATTTTTGGCAGCTATTGCGCAAATTCAAGAAATGATTAAAACAGACCGTTTTCAATCCGGGGATAAAATTCCCTCGGAACGCGAATTGTCAGACCGGCTTTCAATCGGGCGTTCATCGGTTCGAGAAGCGCTGAGGGCTTTGGAGCTTTTGGGGCTCATTGAAACACGGCGCGGTGAGGGGACTTTTCTCCGCGATTTTAAAGATCATCAGCTTGTCCCGCTCATTGGCACCTTTATTTTTGATGGTGATCAAAACAAAGAAGACGTACGTGATGTCAAAGCGATCTTGGAATTGGGCTGTCTCGCTATCTTATCTAGAAAATCCGGCTTCGATTTTAATGAAGCAGGGGACTCTTTTCAGCAGCAAATAGAAGCAGCGGATAACCGTCTTCTCAAAAATATATGGATGATTATTTCCGATTACGCCGGGAGCGATACAGGCAATGAACGTCTTGAAGAAATGCTGGCTGCGGCTAAACAAATCAATTATTCAGAGCGCCAGTAAAGGGGTGGAACAGTGGCGATTAAAAATATGTTCACGAAACAAAAACCAAAAAAAATAAAATATGCAACGATTCCGTCAGAGGCAGCAAAACAAGATGTCCCTGAAGGTATTATGCAAAAATGCCCGAAATGCAAGAAAATTATGTACACAAGAGAATTACAAAAAAATCTCCATGTTTGTTTTGGGTGTGGCTATCATTACCCGATGAGAGCGCATGAACGCATTAAAAGTCTTCTTGATGAAGGCTCCTTCCGTGAACTCGATGCCGGGTTATCAACAGCCAATCCGCTTCAATTTCCGGATTATGAAGAAAAAATAGCAGCTGATCGAAAGAAAACCGGCTTAAATGAAGCGATTGTGACAGGTGTCGGATCGATTGATGGCTATCCGTCCGCTTTTGCATTTATGGACTCGTCGTTTCGGATGGGCAGCATGGGTTCAGTCGTCGGTGAAAAAATCACGCGAGCTGTTGAAGAAGCGATTCGTCTGCGGATTCCCTTTATTATTTTTACGGCTTCTGGCGGTGCTCGTATGCAGGAAGGGGTTTTGTCCCTTATGCAAATGGCAAAGACTGGTGCTGCGTTTAAACGGCTCAGTGATCGCGGCGGCTTGATTGTTTCGGTCATGACTCATCCGACAACGGGCGGCGTATCGGCAAGCTTTGCGTCGTTAGGAGACTTCAATTTTGCGGAGCCTGGGGCGCTGATTGGGTTTGCAGGACGGCGGATTATTGAGCAGACGATTCGTGAAAAGCTGCCAGAAGATTTTCAGACGGCTGAATTTTTGCTTAAGTGCGGTCAGCTTGATGCTGTTTTGCATAGAAGTGAAATGAAAGAAAAGCTTTCATTTTTGCTCGATATTCATCAAACGGGCGGTGGAGAAAGATGACAGGACTTGAATTTGAAAAGCCGGTTCGTGATCTACAAGAAAAAATTGCGGAATTGAAAAAGTTCACTTCCACATCAGAGGTGGATTTATCTGACGAAATTGAAAAGCTGGAGCTGCGCTTAAAGAAACTGGAAGATGATATTTACAACAGCATGACGCCTTGGGATCGCGTGCAAATGGCACGTCATCCGAACCGGCCGACGACACTGGATTATATTTCATACCTGTTTGAAGGCTTTTTTGAGCTGCATGGAGACCGCACATACGGCGATGATGCAGCGATTGTCGCGGGGATCGCGAAGTACCATGGTCAGCCGGTAACTGTTATCGGCCATCAGCGTGGCCGTGATACGAAAGAAAACATTCAGCGGACATTCGGTATGCCTCATCCGGAAGGATACCGGAAAGCATTACGTCTCATGAAGCAGGCAGAGAAATTTAATCGCCCGATTATTTGTTTAATTGATACAAAAGGAGCGTACCCGGGAAAAGCAGCGGAGGAACGTGGACAGAGCGAAGCGATTGCCCGCAATATTTTTGAAATGGCCGGCTTGACGGTCCCCGTTATTTGTGTCGTAATTGGCGAAGGGGGAAGCGGCGGAGCATTAGCACTTGGTGTAGGCGATCGGTTATTTATGCTTGAAAACTCTACATATTCTGTTATTTCACCGGAAGGGGCTGCTGCTCTTTTATGGAAAGATGCGGGCCTCGCGAAACGTGCAGCCGAAACGATGAAAATTACAGCTCCAGATTTACGTGCACTTGGCATTGTGGATGAAATCATTCCGGAAGTGCGCGGCGGTGCGCACCGTGATGCGAAAAGGCAAGCTGAGCTGATGGATGAAGTCCTGAAGCCGGCGATTAAACAGCTGCTAACGATGGAACAAACTTCTCTTGTTGACCAGCGGTATGAAAAATATAAACGGATTGGCGGCTACGCCGAACAAACAACCGGCCTGAAGGATTAACTTTCAGAGCCGGTTTTTTCAGTAATCTTATGCAAACATGAATTTTTTTAGATGTTAACGCTTACTTCGTGGGTAAAGATTGTGAACGGCAAACCGTTCTGTTATCTTAAAAGGAGATAGGCATATGAGAGTTGTGACTGACAAAATTTTTTTAGAGGTGACAGGATGATGAAACGAATTGGTGTATTAACAAGCGGTGGGGACGCGCCGGGAATGAACGCGGCTGTACGGGCAGTTGTCCGGAAGGCAATTTATCATGACATGGAAGTGTTCGGTGTGTATCAGGGCTACCATGGCTTGATTAATGGACACATAAAGCAGTTGGACCGCGGTTCTGTTGGCGATATTATCCATCGCGGAGGTACCATTCTTCGTTCTGCCCGCTGCTTGGAGTTTAAGACACTTGAAGGGCAAAAGCAGGGTATTGAGCAGATGGAGAAATTCGGCATTGAGGGACTCGTTGTCATTGGCGGAGATGGATCGTACATGGGAGCAAAAGCATTGACTGAGCACGGTTTCCCATGTGTTGGTGTACCAGGAACGATCGATAATGACATTCCAGGAACCGAATTTACAATTGGTTTTGATACGGCTTTGAACACCGTTATCGATGCAATCGATAAAATTCGTGATACAGCAAGCTCTCATGAACGGACATTTATTGTCGAAGTGATGGGCCGCCATGCAGGAGATCTTGCGCTTTGGTCAGGCCTTGCCGGCGGAGCGGAAACAATTCTTATTCCAGAAGCGCCGTATGACATGAACAAAATTGCTTCAAAGCTAAAACGTAGCCAGGAGCGCGGCAAGAAACACAGTATTATTGTCGTAGCAGAAGGCGTCATGACAGGTAACAAATTTGGTGCTATTATTGAAGAGTTGACAGGATTCGACACGCGCGTTTCTGTTTTGGGCCATATGCAGCGCGGAGGCACGCCAAGCGCGTCAGACAGGGTGTTGGCAAGCCGTCTCGGTGCGCATGCAGTGGAATTGCTTCTTGAAGGAAAAGGCGGACGGGCTGTCGGAATCGAACAAAACCAAATCGTTGATTACGACATTATCGAAGCGCTTTCGAAGCCGCACAAAGTGGATCAGCGTATGTATGAACTATCACAGGAACTGTCGATTTAACTACGAAATTGGAGGAACTATTGATGCAAAAAACGAAAATCGTCTGTACAATCGGACCGGCAAGTGAAAGTCTTGAAACGCTTGAATCGTTAATAAAAGCAGGGATGAACGTTGCCCGTTTGAACTTCTCTCATGGAAGCCATGAAGAGCATGGGGCGCGTATTCAAAATATTCGCCAGGCAGCAAAAAATACGGGGAGAACGGTCGCGATTTTACTTGACACGAAAGGTCCTGAAATTCGCACACACCAAATGGAAAACGGATCTATTGAGCTCGAAAGCGGAAAAGACGCCGTTGTTTCGATGACAGAAGTGCTCGGAACACCTGAAAAATTTTCAATTACGTATTCAGGTTTAATTGATGATGTGGAGCCAGGCTCCAGCATTTTACTTGATGATGGCTTAATTGGTCTTCTTGTCACAGGCATTGATCGTGAAAAAGGCGAAATTGGCGTTCGCATTTTAAACAGCGGTACGCTAAAAAACAAAAAAGGGGTAAACGTTCCGGGCGTTTCCGTTAAATTGCCAGGAATTACAGAAAAAGACGCAGAGGACATTCGTTTTGGCATCGAGCAGGACGTAGACTTTATCGCCGCCTCTTTTGTCCGTCGTACATCTGATGTATTGGATATTCGTGAGCTTTTGGAAAAAAACAAAGCGGCTCACATTCAAATTATCCCGAAAATTGAGAACCAGGAAGGTGTCGATAACATTGATGACATCCTTGAAGTAGCTGACGGCTTAATGGTAGCGCGTGGGGATCTTGGTGTGGAAATTCCGGCTGAAGAAGTGCCGATTGTTCAGAAACAGCTTATCAAAAAATGCAACCTGCTGGGCAAACCAGTTATTACTGCTACACAAATGCTTGATTCGATGCAGCGTAATCCACGCCCAACCCGTGCAGAGGCAAGTGATGTGGCCAACGCAATTTTTGACGGAACGGATGCCATTATGCTATCAGGTGAAACGGCAGCTGGTACTTACCCGCTTGAAGCCGTTCAAACAATGCATAACATTGCTGTTCGGGCAGAAGCAGAATTGCAAATGAAAGACATTCCGCCACGCCGCCGCAACAATACAGGGCGCATGACAATGACGGATGCCATTGGGCAGTCTGTTGCGAAAACAGCAGAAGCACTTGAAGTACGCGCTATTATTGCGCCAACGTCAAGCGGCCATACAGCACGAATGATTTCACGCTACCGTCCAAAAGCATCTATTTATGCGGTGACAGATAGTGAGCGTGTCACAAGAAGCCTTTCACTTGTCTGGGGTGTAGTGCCTCTTATGGGACTAAGCGTATCTTCTACAGATGAAATGCTTGATAATGCGGTTGTTCATTGTTTGGACGAAGGCATGATCAGCCACGGTGAACTTGTTGTGATTACTGCGGGAGTTCCAGTAGGTGAATCCGGAACAACAAACTTAATGAAAATCCACGTTGTCGGTGATATTTTAGTGAAAGCACAAGGTATCGGCCGTCATTCTGCATACGGGAAAGTGGTAACGGCGAAAACATCATCTGAAGCACTTGAAAAAGTAAAGCAAGGCGACATCCTTGTCACATACGGAACCGACCGTGAAATGATGCCTGCTATTGAAAAATGCAGTGCTATTATTACGGAAGAAGGCGGATTAACGAGTCATGCAGCTGTTGTTGGCATTAATCTAGGCATTCCGGTTATCGTTGATGTAGAAGGAGCTTTAACAACACTCTCAGACGGACAGGAAATTACAGTTGATGCAGCACGCGGTATTATCTACAATGGTCACGCTAACGTTTTGTAAACAACAAGCGAGAGCGATACACGGACGAACAAGCAAGCAAAAACAGAGGTCCTGTCATTAAACCAAAAATGCCTGCTAAATGGTAACCAGCAAATGCTGCAAATAAAACAGCAAGCGGATGCAGTCCAGCTGAATCGGCCACGAGTTTTGGTTCAAGCAGCTGGCGCATGATCGTAATTACTACGTAAAGAATGGCGGCAAAAACGGCGATTTTTGTTTGGCCGGTGAGTATGCAGAAAAACACCCATGGAAGAAACAGTAAGCTTGACCCGATGATGGGCAAGAACTCAAGCACTGCCGTTAAAAAAGCAAGCTCCAGCACGTGGGGGATATGCAACAGAAAAAAACCAATACATGCAGCGGCAAAAGTAGCGGCAAAAAGCTGCACTTGGGCATAACCGTATGCATAAAAAGAAGCAGAAAAATCATTTGCAGCAATAGCTGTTTTTTCACGGATGGATTCAGGCAGGATTGAAATAAAGGAAGAACCATCCTTTGCAATGAAAAATGCAGCCAGTATGGCAATTAATACTTCAACTGCTGTTCCTGAAAGAGCGAGAAAATAAGATGTGCCTATGAGCAGCCATTTTCCCGCGTATTCTTCAATAGTGTTGCCAATAGCTGTTTCAACATCGTATAAAGACTGTACTAGAAGCTCTTTTTGATCTTCTGTTAGAAAAGCCGTAATGCTATTAATTAACTGTTCTAAATGCGCTGTAGCGACCGGAATGTAATGAGGAATCACATAATGGATGTGTGAAGCTGTTCGGGCGCCGATCCAGCCGAATAAAAACAGACCAGCCGAAAATAGGCACAGAATCCATCCTAGAGAAGCGAGCACAGCAACGTTTCGGGATACACCCGCTTTTTTTTGAATGAAGTGGGCTGGTTTATGCAAAACAGCGGCAAAAAATGCCCCGGCTAAAAAAGGCTTGAAAATCGGCAGCAGCCAGTAAATAGAAAGCAAGACCGCACTAACGAGAACATATTGTATAATCATCCGCATGGTACATGCCTCCATCTCTCTTATACTCGTATGAAGAAATGGGCATGTCCATGCGTCTTTTTTTTAGAGGTGAACACATGCAGGCATATTTATTTTTGCTTTTATTGGTCATAATCAGCATGATCGCGAAAAATCAATCATTGCTTTTCGCATCTGCCCTTTTGCTTGCCTTAAAAGCAGTGGGTCTCGATATGAAATGGTTTGATTTGATGCAAAAAAACGGTATAAACTGGGGTGTAACAGTTATTACAATAGCGGTACTTATCCCGATTGCAACAGGTGCAATTGGCTTCAAGGAACTAGGGGCAGCATTAAAATCGCCATACGCCTGGATTGCGCTAGCGGCCGGTATTCTTGTTGCGCTAATCGCAAAAAATGGGATTGTGCTTTTGGCGGAAGATCCGCATATAACAACAGCACTTGTATTGGGCACAGTATTAGCTGTAGCCCTTTTCAACGGTGTTCCAGTCGGTCCGTTAATCGGTGCAGGCATTGCGTATTATGCAATGAAATTATTTTCTTTGTTCCAGTAACCGAAAAGCGAAACTTTTTTACCGGGTTATCCGTAAGCATATAATATAAGAAGATAAAAAAGGGGATGAGCACGGTGTTAACGAAAAATCCGGGTATTGCCGCTGTATTGAGCGTGTTTTGGACGGGAGTCGGCCAAATTTATAACGGCCAAATTATAAAAGGCCTTATTTTAATTGTCGTACAAATAGTGAATGCAGCGTTAATGTGGGTGTTAATCGGCTTTGTGACCTATCCGATTGTATGGATCTGGGGCATTTATGACGCATATAAAACGGCGGAAAGAATGAATAGACGTTCTGATTTTTAAGCCGGAACATATTATAATACCATAAATTCCGAGCATGTTATGTTCGGAATTTTGCTATTTTCTAAAAAAATTTTGAACGATTTGACACGTTTTGATTCACAAACCTGTATAGATTGTTTATAATAAGCAATGTAAGCGCACACCTTTTTGAACATTGCACCAATTTTTTTTGTTCGGAAAAGTGGTATACAATTTTACATAAGCTTTTTTATTTTCAAAATGGTACTGAGCAGTTGCTCAGAATGCACATACAAACAAATAAAAAAGCGGGTAATGGGGAAATAAACAGGCGAAGGAGAGATAATTATGACTACTGCACGCGGACTCGAAGGAGTAGTTGCTACAACGTCATCTGTCAGTTCAATCATTGATGACACACTTACATACGCAGGTTATGACATTGATGATCTGACTGAAAATGCGAGCTTTGAAGAAGTGATTTATTTGCTTTGGCACCGCAGCCTTCCGACACAGGCACAGCTGGACGAGCTGAAATTACAGCTATCGGAAAGCTATGACATCCCTCAGGAAATTATGGATCATTTCAAAATGTATCCAATTGACAAAGTTCATCCAATGGCGGCGCTCCGTTCATCCGTTTCATTACTCGGTCTTTATGACGAAGAAGCAGATGTTATGACAGATGAAGCCAACTATCGTAAAGCAATTCGTATTCAAGCAAAAATTCCGGCACTGGTTACAGCATTTGCACGCATCCGTAAAGGACAAGAGCCGATTGCGCCGAAAAAAGAATATGGCATCGCGGAAAACTTCTTGTATATGCTTTCCGGCAATGAGCCGACAGCAGTGGAAATTGAGGCATTCGATAAGGCACTCGTTCTTCATGCAGATCATGAACTAAATGCTTCCACATTTACAGCGCGTGTATGCGTGGCAACGTTATCTGATATGTATTCTGGTGTAACAGCTGCTCTTGGTGCACTTAAAGGTCCTCTTCATGGCGGCGCAAACGAACAAGTTATGAAAATGCTTACAGAAATCGGCTCAGCTGATAATGTGGAGCCATACATTCTTGAAAAGCTAAACAATAAGGAAAAAATCATGGGCTTTGGACACCGTGTTTATCGTCAAGGCGACCCGCGCGCGAAGCACCTTCGTGAGATGTCAAAGCGCTTGACGGAGCAAAACGGTGAGCCTGAGCTTTATAATATGTCGATTGAAATTGAAGAACTTGTAACAGGCAACAAAAATCTTCCACCAAATGTTGACTTCTATTCGGCATCCGTTTACCATAGCCTCGGCATTGAGCACGATTTGTTCACTCCTATTTTTGCTGTGAGTCGTGTATCTGGCTGGATCGCGCATATTCTCGAGCAGTATGCCAATAACAGACTGATCCGTCCACGGGCGGAATATACAGGTCCAGATATGCAAAAATACGTGTCGATCGACCAACGTACCTGATTAAGAAAGCATTTGCAAACAAATAAATAACTAGTGTAATATGGAAGATGGCAAACAAAGGTTAGGGCACGAATCCTCTAACCTTTGAACATGGAATTGGAGGAATTTTAAGATGACTCAAGGCGAAAAAATTACAATGCAAGACGGCGTATTAAACGTACCAAACAATCCCGTCGTTCCTTTTATTGAAGGCGATGGAATCGGTCCTGATATTTGGGCAGCAGCATCACGCGTATTAGATGCAGCAGTTGAAAAAGAATACAATGGTGAAAAGAAAATCATCTGGAAAGAAGTTCTTGCCGGTGAAAAAGCATTCAATCAAACAGGCGAATGGCTTCCAAAAGAAACGCTTGAGCAAATTGATGAATACTTAATCGCAATTAAAGGTCCACTTACAACTCCAGTTGGCGGCGGAATTCGTTCATTGAACGTGGCACTTCGTCAAGAATTGGATCTTTTCACGTGCCTTCGTCCAGTTCGTTATTTTGATGGCGTACCTTCACCGGTAAAACGCCCTGAAGATACAGATATGGTTATTTTCCGTGAAAACACAGAAGATATCTATGCAGGAATTGAGTATGCAGAAGGTTCTGACGAAGTGAAAAAAGTCATCGAATTCCTTAAAAATGAAATGGGCGTAAATAAAATTCGTTTCCCTGAAACATCAGGAATTGGCATTAAGCCAATCTCAAAAGAAGGAACAGAGCGCCTTGTACGTTCCGCAATTAACTATGCATTAAAAGAAGGCCGCAAGTCTCTGACGCTCGTTCATAAAGGCAACATTATGAAATTTACAGAAGGTGCGTTTAAAAGCTGGGGCTATGATCTTGCTGAGAAAGAATTCGGCGATCAAGTCTTTACATGGGAGCAATACGATAAAATTAAAGAAGCAGAAGGCACAGATGCTGCGAACAAAGCACAGTCTGACGCTGAAGCAGCGGGCAAATTGATCGTAAAAGATTCCATTGCCGACATCTTCCTGCAGCAAATTTTGACTCGTCCGAAAGAGTTCGATGTTGTCGCAACAATGAACTTGAACGGTGATTACATTTCTGATGCTCTTGCAGCGCAAGTAGGCGGAATCGGTATCGCACCAGGCGCAAATATTAACTACGAAACAGGCCATGCGATTTTTGAAGCAACACACGGAACAGCACCAAAGTACGCTGGTCTTGATAAAGTAAACCCATCATCTGTATTATTGTCAGGCGTTTTGCTTCTTGAGCACCTTGGCTGGACAGAAGCAGCAAGTGCGATCACGAAATCAGTGGAAAAAACGATCTCTTCTAAAGTGGTTACATATGACTTTGCCCGCCTTATGGATGGCGCAACAGAAGTGAAATGCTCTGAATTCGCAGATGAATTAATTAAAAACCTATAACGGCCAATGCTCTCCATTACGGAGAGCATATACATACTGATTTATACAAATAAAGGGGGAGTTTTATTATGACAGCATACAATCGCAAAAAAGTTTCTGTAATCGGTGGCGGATTCACGGGTGCAACAACAGCGTTCTTTCTTGCACAAAAAGAATTGGCAGATGTTGTCCTAGTAGATATCCCACAAGCAGACGGTCCTACAAAAGGGAAAGCTTTGGATATGTTAGAAGCAAGCCCGGTTCAAGGATTTGACGCAAACATTACAGGTACATCAGATTATGCAGATACAGCGGGTTCTGATATTGTTATTATCACAGCGGGAATTGCGCGTAAACCAGGCATGAGCCGTGATGACCTTGTTCAGACGAACCAAAAAGTAATGAAATCTGTTACAGCTGAAATCGTCAAACATGCTCCAGATTGTACGATTATCGTGTTAACAAATCCAGTTGATGCAATGACTTATACTGTTTTAAAAGAATCTGGATTCCCGAAAAACCGTGTTATCGGCCAATCAGGCGTCCTGGATACAGCTCGTTTCCGTACATTCGTTGCACAAGAATTGAAAGTATCAGTTAAAGATGTAACAGGTTTTGTTCTTGGCGGTCACGGTGATGACATGGTACCGCTTGTTCGTTATTCATATGCAGGCGGCATCCCGCTTGAAACATTAATTCCGAAAGATCGTTTAGATGCAATCGTTGAACGCACGCGTAAAGGCGGCGGCGAAATTGTTCAGCTTCTAGGCAACGGTTCAGCATACTATGCACCAGCGGCATCACTTGTTGAGATGACAGAGGCCATCCTAAAAGATCAGCGCCGCATTTTGCCCGCAATTGCTTATCTCGAAGGCGAGTACGGTTACGATAAATTGTACTTGGGCGTCCCGACAATCCTTGGCGGCAACGGCATTGAAAAGATCATTGAACTCGAATTGACTGCAGATGAAAAAGCAGGTCTTGACAAGTCTGCTGACGCTGTACGCAATGTCATGTCTGTTCTTGCATAAACATATGCTTTAAAGAACCTGCCATCAATTGGCAGGTTCTTTTTTATACAAATCCTTGCAGAACGGCTCTTTCTCAAGCATGATTATTTCGTTATAATGGAAGATAGACATTTGAATCAGGAGGGCCATATGAAAAAAATTCTAGTCGTGGATGATGAATCATCTATCGTGACATTAATTAAATACAACCTCGAACAAGCGGGCTTTGAAGTGGAAACCGCTTGTGACGGAGAGGAAGCTCTTAAGCAGGCAGAAGCGGTATCACCTGATTTGATTATTTTGGATTGGATGCTCCCGAAGTTTGATGGCATGGAAGTGTGCAAAGATCTTCGTCAAAGAAGAGTGACGACACCGATTTTAATGCTAACAGCCAAAGATGAAGAGTTTGATAAAGTACTTGGCCTTGAACTAGGAGCAGATGATTACATGACGAAACCATTTAGTCCGCGAGAATTGATTGCCCGTGTAAAAGCAATTTTGCGCCGTGTTCAGCAGGCGCCGGCAGAACCGGTTGAGGAAGAAGTAGATGACAGCGAGTTAATTAAAGTGGCTGACTTAAAGCTGTTTCCTGAAAAATACGAAGCGTATTACAAAGAAAACCTGATTGATTTAACACCAAAAGAATTTGAACTGCTGCTGTTTTTAGCTGAAAATAAAACGAGAGTGCTGACACGTGACCAGCTGCTTGCGGCTGTCTGGAAATATGACTTTGTCGGTGATACACGTATCGTAGATGTTCATATTAGCCACTTGCGTGATAAAATGGAGGAAAATACAAAAAAACCACAATACATTAAAACAATCCGCGGTTTGGGCTACAAATTGGAAGAACCAAGAGAAGCATGATCAATTTTCGGACAAGGCTGATCTTGTCGCTTATCACATTCATTGCCATCGTACTTGTCGCACTTGGCATTTGGCTTGGTCAAATGTTTAAATCGTATTATTTGGCAACGGTTAACGACCGTCTTGAACGAGAAACATCTTTACTCGCCAGTGCGATAGAAGATTGGGGAGGGGTTAAAGCGTTCGATCCTGTTATGCTCGGGGAGTGGAGCGAGCAAATGGATACACGCTTGAATGTAGCGGATAACGCCGGAAATCTTCTTTATGACAGCGGCGGAGCAAATGAGCAGCAGACAGCGATTCACCATGATATTGTACAGCGTATTTCAGGTACATTGAATGAAGAAAATTATAAAAATTCATTGTTGCGAAAATTGGACGTTCAATATCATTGGGAGCATATTTTAAATGAAGAAGGCGAGCAGGAGGGCTACGTTGTAGTCAGCATGCGAGTGGAGGCGCTCGATGAAATATACGGGCAAATCTGGCTTATTTTACTGGCGTCACTCGGGTTTTCTCTTGTGCTGATCGTCTTGATCGGAACAAAAATAACGGGTCGTTACGTGAAGCCAATTGAATCCGCTACAGCTGTTGCCATTGAACTGGCAAAAGGCAATTATCGGGCACGCACATATGAAACTCCGCCGGATGAAGTGGGAATGCTTAACACATCGATTAATATTTTAGCGCGAAATTTGCAGGAAATGATGCAGGCGCAGGAGGTTCATCAAAATCGTCTGACTACGTTAATAGAAAATATTGAAAGCGGCTTACTGCTTATTGATGATCGCGGATATATTGTCATGGCAAACCGTTCGTTTAAAAAAATGTATAGTACAGGCCGAATTATTAAAAAACGGTATTACGAAGTGATTACGCAGGAAGATGTAATAAAAGTAGTGGAAGATGTATTTATGACGGAAAAAAACGTCCGCCGACAAATTAAAATCCCATTCGAGCTGGAAGAAAAAGAAATTGAAGTATCCGGCGCACCGATTATTGGTACAAATGACGAGTGGAAAGGCATCCTGATTGTATTTCATGATATAACCGAAATCAAGCACTTGGAGCAAATGCGTAAAGATTTTGTTGCGAATGTTTCCCATGAATTAAAAACACCGATTACGTCGATTAAAGGTTTTTCGGAAACACTTTTAGATGGTGCATTGAATGATCCGGATGCTGCTAAAATGTTTTTGGAGATTATTTGGAAAGAAAGCGGCCGGATGGAGACGCTTGTTGCGGATCTTTTAGACCTGTCAAAAATCGAACAAAAAGGGCTTACGATCAATATTACGACTGTATCATTAAACAAATTGATGAAAGAAATGATTGTCACACTTGAAAGCCGGCTTGAAGCGAAACAAATCGTTCTGCGGGTGAATTTGCCTGATCATTTAATGATTCAGGGAGACGAATACCGGCTGAAGCAAGTGTTTCTAAATTTAATTACAAATGCCATTTTATATACGCCAAAAGGCGGCCGGATTTTTATTGAAGGAAACGAGTCAGACCGCATGGTGAATGTGAGGGTCTCAGATACAGGAATCGGTATCGAAAAAATGGAGCTGCCGCGTATTTTCGAGCGCTTTTACCGGGTTGACAAGGCGCGGAGCCGGGATTCAGGCGGAACAGGGCTTGGGCTTGCGATCGTGAAGCATATTATGGAAGCCCATCACGGGAAAATCAATGTGGAAAGTAAAATGAATGAAGGAACATCGTTTACGGTTTCATTTAGAAAAGACCTGACGAATGATTTTACAAAAGATTAATGAATCGTTTACATTCATTTTATATTCATCTGGTATAGTATGAAGTATCAACCCCCTTTATCCAGCTTTTGTTTGGCGGAGTCCCCTTGTTGATGGGTCTCCGCCGCTTTTTTTTATCGGGACGGATATAAGCCGTTGTTTTCTTTTATTCTACCGTGCATGGTAGAATAAAAAAGAAAACAACGGCTTTTTTAATGCATTCAGTCTTGGATGCAAAGGAGGATTTATGGAGAAAAAATTAGTATTAATCGACGGAAACAGCATTGCGTACCGAGCTTTTTTTGCACTGCCGCTTTTAAGCAATTCTAAAGGTGTGCATACAAATGCTGTGTACGGCTTTGCCATGATGCTTAATAAAATTGTGAAAGATGAACAGCCGACCCATATGCTCGTTGCGTTTGACGCAGGGAAAACGACATTTCGCCATGAAACGTTCAAAGAATATAAAGGGACGCGCCAAAAAACACCGCCTGAGCTTTCCGAGCAGTTTTCGTACGTACGTGAATTATTAAAAGCGTACGGCATCCCGTATTTTGAGCTGGAAAATTATGAAGCAGATGATATTATTGGAACGCTGTCTCTTGAAGCGGAGCGGGAAGGGTTTATCGTCAAAGTGTATTCAGGTGATAAAGATTTAACACAGCTCGCAACAGACAAAACGACTGTATGCATTACACGCAAAGGAATCACCGACATTGAAGAGTATACACCAGAGCATGTTCAAGAAAAATATGGGCTGAAGCCGCTTCAAATTATTGATATGAAAGGGCTGATGGGCGACTCATCAGATAATATTCCGGGTGTACCAGGCGTTGGTGAAAAAACAGCGATTAAGCTGTTGAAGCAATTTCATTCTGTCGAAGCGCTGCTGGAGGCGATTGATCAAGTAAGCGGAGCAAAGCTGAAAGAAAAACTGACTGAACATAAAGATATGGCTGTTATGAGCAAGCAGCTGGCCACTATTTTACGAACTGTACCACTTGAGCTGGCAATGGAACGGCTTGTATACAATGGCGCAAACGATGATGAACTGTATGATTTATACCGTGACCTCGAATTTAAAACGCTCCTTGAAGGTATATATCGGACGGCCGAAGCAGAACAAATGACAGACGTGTCATTTACGATCGTCACAGAACCGGAAGCGGCTCATTTTAAACAAGCAGACGCCGTTTATGTGGAAATGATGGATGTGAATTATCATAGAGCGCCGATTGCGGGTATCGCTGTATCCGGCAATGGACATACCATTTTTATGTCTGGGGAAACGGCTATTTCGTCTCTTGCGTTTAAACAATGGGCAGAGAACCAATCGGCTCGAAAAACGGTTTTTGATGCGAAACGGACTGTTATTGCACTGCGACGCCATGGTATTGAGATTGCCGGTGTTGACTTTGATGTATTTCTTGCTTCTTATTTGATCAATCCGTCCGAATCACCAGAAGATTTTGCGGCTGTGGCGAAACTGCACGGCGAAACGGGAATCGCATCAGATGAAGCGGTTTATGGCAAAGGCGCAAAGCGTGCGCTTCCGGCAGAAGAGGTGTATGCAAAACATGTTAGTGCCAAGGCGGAAGCATTAAGCCGTCTCGATGAAACGTGCCGGCACGAGCTGTCCCAAAATAGTCAAAACGAATTATTGGATGAGCTTGAACTGCCGCTGGCGCTCATTTTAGCGGATGTGGAATCAGAGGGTGTCCGTGTTGATATAAACCGATTAAATGAAATGGGCACAGAATTGAAAAAACGGCTTGCTGAAATGGAACAGACGATTCATACACTTGCCGGAACCGATTTTAATATTAATTCGCCGAAGCAGCTAGGGGTTATTTTATTTGAGAAGCTTGGATTGCCGACACTGAAAAAAACAAAGACAGGCTATTCTACATCCGCTGATGTGCTGGAAAAATTAGCACCGTCACATGAAATTGTTCAGCATATCCTGGATTATCGCCAAATCGGCAAACTGCAGTCTACATACATCGAAGGGCTGCTTAAAGTTGCGGATCCGAACACGTGCAAAATTCACACGCGCTTTAATCAAGCTTTAACTCAAACAGGGCGGCTCAGCTCGACTGATCCAAATCTGCAAAATATTCCGATCCGCTTGGAAGAAGGACGGAAAATCCGGCAGGCGTTTATTCCAGAAAAAGCGGACTCCGTCATGTTTGCGGCTGATTATTCGCAAATTGAGCTGCGGGTGTTAGCTCATATAAGCGGGGATGAAAAACTGATTGACGCATTTAAGCACGGGCTCGATATTCATACCGCAACTGCAATGGAAGTGTTCCATGTTAAGGAAAGTGTTGTAACATCTAATATGCGGCGCCAGGCAAAGGCGGTTAATTTCGGTATTGTTTATGGCATTAGTGATTATGGCTTGTCACAAAATCTTGGAATTACCCGGAAAGACGCAGCTGAATTTATTGGCCGTTATTTAAAGACGTATCCAGGTGTCAAAGAATACATGGACATGATTATTCGTGAAGCAAAAGAAAAAGGCTACGTGACAACACTGCTAAATCGTCGCCGCTATCTCCCCGAAATAACGAGCCGCAACTTTAATTTGCGTTCGTTCGGTGAGCGTACGGCAATGAATACGCCGATTCAAGGAAGTGCAGCCGATATTATTAAAAAAGCGATGATTGATGTCGCCGAGCGGCTTGAGCAGGAACAATTAACATCCAAGCTGTTATTACAGGTGCACGATGAACTGATCTTTGATGTGCCAAAAGAAGAAATTGATCAAATGGAACGTATTGTACCGGAGGTCATGGAGCATGCTTTTGAGCTGGATGTCCCGCTCAAAGTGGACTATTCATTTGGACCGACATGGTACGATGCAAAGTAAGGAGAGAGAAGTATGCCGGAATTACCGGAAGTAGAAACAGTCCGCCGCACATTATTAGACCTTGCGGCGGGCAAAACGATAGCTGGCGTCGATATACGCTGGCCAAAAATGATTAAGCAGCCGGAAGCCGAACCATTTCGTGATGCGCTAGTTGGTGAAACGATCCGATCAATCGACCGCCGTGGGAAATTTTTAATTTTCCAGCTGGATCATTACGCGCTTATTTCGCATTTACGGATGGAAGGGAAATTCAGTGTTAATCAATCATCTGAACCGGAAGCACCGCATACACACGTTGTCTTTTCATTTACAGACGGCAGTGAGCTTCGCTACCGGGACGTTCGCAAATTCGGTACGATGCATTTAACAGCAAAAGGAACAGAAAACGAACTTTCTTCTTTAAAAGCACTTGGTCCGGAGCCGTTTGATGAACGCTTTACACCAGAATATTTACATGAAAAGCTGCAAAAAACATCTAGACAAGTGAAAACGGCACTTCTTGATCAAATTATTGTTACTGGCCTTGGGAATATTTATGTGGATGAAGTATTGTTTCGGTCACGTGTGCATCCACATCGGGTTAGCAGGACGATTACGAAAGAAGAAGCAAAACAAATCCACTTGTATACAATCAGCGTATTAGCAGAAGCAGTCGAAAGAGGCGGAAGTACGATTCGAACTTATCTTAACAGCCAAGGGCAAAAAGGGACGTTTCAAGAAGTATTGAACGTATATGGACGTGCAGGGGAAGCGTGTGTAGAATGCGGAGCGGAAATTGTGAAGATGAAAACCGGCGGACGTGGCACACATATTTGCCTGCACTGTCAGCCGCTTGAAGGTTCAGTATGATTATTGGATTAACCGGTGGAATTGCAAGCGGGAAAAGCACAGTCAGCAGTCTGCTCAAAGAAAAGGGGTTTACAGTTATCGACGCAGATATCGCCGCCCGCGCTGTTGTCATGCCAGGGCAGCCAGCACTACTGAAAATTGTTGAGGTGTTTGGCAGTGAGATCTTAGCACTAGATGGAACATTGAATCGTGAAAAGCTCGGATCAATCATTTTCCATGATGAATCCAAACGAAAACAGCTAAATGACATTGTTCACCCAGCTGTCCGAGCATGGATGCTGTCTGAAAAGAACAACGCAATTGAGGCGGGGCACGAAACGATTATTTTTGATATTCCTCTTTTATTTGAAAGCAAGCTCACATGGATGGCAGACCGTACATTGCTTATTTACGTTGAACCAGCTGTTCAGCTAAAACGGCTTATGGATCGAAATGGTTATACAGAGCAAGAAGCTGCTGCCCGGATTCAGTCCCAGATGCCTATTAATGAGAAAAAAGCGCTCGCCGATGACATAATCGACAATAGTGAAACAATCGAAAAAACAATAGAGCAACTCAGCAACTGGATAACCCGATTAGGACTCGATTCTTAATCGGGTCTTTTTGTGTCCCTTTCTTCAAAATTAACTGATTTATTTTATTGGGTCATTTTATTATTTCTTTTTCACTTTAATGTGTTATACTAAATTCAGATAATAAATATAAAGTATAACACTAATTTGTGGGAGGCCCTCATTTATGATGAAAGCAAAAGTAGCAATTAACGGATTTGGCCGGATTGGCCGCATGGTGTTTCGCAAAGCGATTTTGGACGATGACCTTGATATTGTAGCGGTGAACGCCAGCTATCCGGCGGAAACTCTTGCTCATTTGCTCAAATACGATACGAATCATGGGAAATTCGAAGGGGATGTGCAAACAGAAGGAGATGCCCTTATTATTAATGGGAAACGGGTTCAGCTTCTTTCCAGCCGGGATCCACTCGAACTTCCGTGGGACAAACTTGGTATCGACATTGTCATCGAAGCGACGGGCAAATTTAACGCACGTGAAAAAGCAGCGCTTCATTTGCAGGCAGGAGCAAAAAAAGTGGTCCTCACTGCGCCAGGGAAAAATGAAGACGTGACCATCGTAATGGGGGTAAATGAAGAAGTGCTGGACGTAGAGAAACACGAGATTATTTCAAATGCATCTTGCACAACAAACTGTCTTGCACCGGTTGCCAAAGTACTCGATGAACAATTTGGCATCGAAAATGGCCTAATGACAACCGTTCATGCCTACACAAATGACCAAAAAAATATTGATAATCCACATAAAGATTTACGCCGTGCCCGTGCTTGCGCCCAGTCGATCATTCCGACGTCAACCGGTGCGGCTAAAGCACTGTCACTCGTTTTGCCGCAGCTAAAAGGAAAGGTGCACGGCATGGCGCTTCGTGTGCCAACATCTAACGTGTCGCTCGTCGACCTTGTTGTGGATGTAAAACGGCCGGTAACAGTAAAAGAAGTAAATGACGCATTTAAAGAAGCTGCTGCTGGCCAATTAAAAGGGATTTTAGATTTTACGGAAGAACCACTTGTGTCAGTTGATTTTAATACAAACCCGCATTCTTCTACAGTTGATGGACTGACAACAATTGTGATGGGTGACAGCAAAATAAAAGTGCTTGCTTGGTACGATAATGAGTGGGGCTACTCTTGCCGGGTCGTTGATCTTGTCCATTTTGTGGCGGAACAAATGAAGAAAAGAGTCTATATTTCTGCTTAAATTAAGCAACGAAAAGCTCCGGTGCCTGCCGGAGTTTTTCTTTTGGGAAAAATAAAAGAAACTTGTTGCAAAATGTTGTGGCAGGTCGTATACTCAAATTTGTGAAATAAATGCTTAAAGGGTTAGGACCTCTTCGGACTAACTTTCCCCCGTGGCAGTGATCACTTTTACAATTGATTCAAAAACTACTTTGTAAAAGGGGGAACGATCATGGAAACAATGGGTCGTCACGTCATTTCAGAATTATGGGGCTGCAATTTTGACAAATTAAACGATATGGAAGTCATCGAGAGAACATTTGTCGACGCCGCTCTTAAATCAGGTGCGGAAATTCGCGAAGTCGCGTTCCACAAGTTTGCTCCGCAGGGAGTCAGTGGAGTCGTCATTATCTCCGAGTCTCACTTAACGATTCATAGCTTCCCGGAACATGGATACGCAAGCATTGACGTTTATACATGTGGGGATCTGGATCCAAATATTGCTGCGAACTATATTGCAGATGCGCTTGAAGCTGAAACGCGCGAAACGATTGAGATGCCGCGTGGCATGGGTCCTGTGCGCGCACAACTTAAAGAAACTGCAAACGTTATGTAAACAAAACGGGGTGTATGAACTTTCATACACCTCTTTTCTATTTTCATGACGTCTTTTTTTTAGTATGATAAAGGATAAAGACAAGACCTGCACGATGCAGGTCACGAATGCGTTGCGGTTGATGCCGCATTAGTAGCATTTGATCCGGGCCCACATGATGTGGGTCACAAATGCGTTGCGGCACGATGCCGCGTTATTAGCATTTGATCCTTAAAATCGGAGTTGATTTGATCATGATTTGCCCTGACTGCCGTTTTAACGGGACGAAAGTAGTCGATTCGCGCCCGGCAGATGACGGGCATTCCATCCGTCGGCGCCGCGAATGTGAAAAATGTGGCTACCGGTTTACGACGTTTGAACGTGTCGAGCATATACCTCTCATTGTCGTAAAAAAAGAAGGGATGCGCGAAGAATTTAACCGTGAGAAAATGCTCCGCGGACTGATAAAAGCTTGCGAGAAACGGCCGGTACCACTCGGAACACTTGAGAAAATGACAGCCGACATTGAACGGGATCTGCGTGCAAAAGGTGTATCCGAGGTGCAGTCGGATGAAGTGGGCGAAATGGTTATGGACCGGCTGTCGGCGATTGACGAAGTAGCCTATGTCCGGTTTGCATCCGTTTACCGGCAATTTAAAGATATTAACGTGTTTTTAGACGAGTTAAAAGACATTATTAACAAAGAAAAATAAAATCCCGGGAGATCTTGCTCCGGGCTTTTTTCTTCTTATCTAAAGAAGGCATTGAGGTGAACAGCATGAATCGGCACTGGAATGAAATGCAGCCTGCCGACGCGTATACGATTACAGTGTCCGGCTGTGTGGACAGCCTTGAGCAAAAAGTGATCACGCTTTTGTACCAGCCGCTAATTGGTGCGCAAGCGCTCAGCTTGTACATGACCATGTATGCGGAAGTGGAGGACGGCAAGCTGTCATCAGGCAGCGCGCCGCATTATCACTTAATGAATACGCTCGGCTGCAGTCCGCAGCAAATATATGAAGATCGGCTGAAGCTTGAAGGAATTGGTTTGTTAAAAACATATGTGAAAAAAACAGAAGAAAGCCGGGGGTTTTTATACGAATTATTGCCGCCGCTCGCACCGGATCAATTTTTTACAGACGGCTTATTAAATGTTTTTTTGTACCGGAAAATTGGCAAGCCTCATTTTTTGCGGCTGAAGCGGATGTTTTGTGACCGTGAGCCGAAGTCGCCTGATTTCCGTGATGTGACACACGCCTTTGCTGACGTGTTTTCAACAGGTTATATGGATGCGCAGGAAGCAGAACTGGACAGCACCCCGGAGCCTGGCAGCCGTTTAGCATCAAAGGGCACCAAAACAGGACCCGTTTTAAATGAATCTTTTGATTTTTCCGCGCTTGAGCGTGCGTTAAAAGATGCGTTAATACCCGCCTCTTCTTTGACACCATTTATAAAAGAAACGCTTAAAAAGCTGTCATTTTTATATGGGATCAGACCGCTTGATATGAAAAACCTGGTCCTGTCTTCGTTAAATGAACAAGATGAAATTGACGTGGATGAGCTTCGGAAGTCGGCTCGTAATGCGTATCAATTTGAATCGGGTGGACGTTTGCCGGATATGACACCCCGTATTCAAAAGCAGGAGGGCGCAGCAAATGCTGAACCGAAAACACAAGAAGAAAAGCTGGTTTTCCATTGTGAATCGGTCACCCCGTATCAAATGATCGTTGATATATCTGATAGAGCGCCTTCATCTGTTGATATGAAATTAATTGAACAAGTTATGCTTCAGTACAATTTCACGCCGGGAGTAATGAATGCGCTCATTCAATATGTTATGCTGAAATCAAATATGAAGCTGTCAAAAAGCTTTATGGACAAAATTGCGGCGCAATGGGCACGGAAAAAAATTAAAACAGCCAAAGAAGGCATTGAGCTCGCCAAAAGTGAGCAAAAGCAGTCGGATGAATGGACGAAATCAAAAAGTTCACCAAAATCAGCTGGAACCCGAAAAACAACCCGGCAGGAAAAACTGCCATCCTGGTTCACTGAAAAAGAAGAAAAGCCGGAAACAGTTGACCAAAGCTTTGAAGAAGAGAAAAAGAAGCTAGAGGAAGCACTTCGAAAACGAACAGAGAGGGCGTCGGCCGGTGAAAAAGATTAATGAAGCACTCGGGAAAATGAAAGCGTCGCCCGGGTTTAATGAACAGTACGAACAGACGAAGCGGGAAGTGCTGTCAGATAAGACGGTTCAATCATTTATTAAAGAACATGAGCTGGGCGAAAAAGAAGTAGCGCGCGCGATGGGAAAACTATATGAATATACAACTCAGAGCCATAACTGCGGTAAATGTCCGTCTCTTGATGGATGCATCAATGTGATGGCCGGTTTTGAACCGGAGCTCGCTATGCGTTATAAAGCAGTGGAGCTTGATTACAAACGCTGTTCGCGGAAAATCCGCGATGACGAAATGAAGCATTTAAGGCGGCATGTAAAAAGTCTTTATATGCCGGGTGACGTACTGAAAGCTACATTTGCACAAGTAGAGCTTGATAATCGAAGCCGGTTGAGCGCAGTGTCAACGGCGAAAGATTTTGTGGATGGATACAAGCTGGGAGAAACGTCAAAAGGCTTGTACATACATGGGAAATTTGGTGTTGGAAAATCCTTTTTGTTTGGCGCGATTGCCAATGAACTAGCTGAAAAACATATTGCATCAATGATAGTTTATTTTCCGGAATTCGTCCGTGAAATGAAACAGTCACTCAGTGACCAGTCGACAGGGGCGAAAGTAGAGGCAGTTAAGTCAGCTCCTGTCCTCATGATCGACGATATCGGCGCGGAGACGATGTCAAGCTGGATTCGTGATGATATACTGGGCACGATTTTACAGCATCGAATGTTAGAAGGACTCCCGGTTTTATTTACATCGAATTTTAATTATGCGGAGCTTGAGCATCATTTAACCCATTCACAGCGCGGAGAATCAGAAGCATTAAAAGCGGCGCGGATTATGGAGCGCATTAAATATTTAACAGTTCCGGTTGAGATGGCTGGTGCAAACCGGCGGCAATAAGAAAAGCGCAAGGCGCCTGCTTATTGGCGACAAGCATAAGACGAGGACTGGCGGAGGCGCTTTTTGCCTCCAGAAGGGCTTGGCTTATGACCACGAGCCGATGGCGCCTGGAGCTGGACAACGCTCAAAACATATACTTTCGTATCTTACGAAAATCGCCCTTGATTTTGAATGGGATGGGTACTATAATAACGTCATATGAAAAGCTAAGACAGGGACATGTTTCATTTGGGACGTCTTTAGAGAGGGAAAGCATCGGCTGCAACTTTCCCGTCGCGAACAAATGTTTTTACCACCCTCGAGCTCTGCTTCTGAATCAATTCGATTAAGAAGCGGCGGCACCAGACCGTTATCTGACTGCAATTGAGCCGGGGGTTACCCTCGGAAAGTTGGGTGGAACCGCGATTAAACCTCGCCCCTTCGTTTATGGAGGAGCGGGGTTTTTTGTCGTTTTTAGAAAAAAGGAGGCAACACACATGTCGATTCAATTAACATTTCCGGATGGAGCCGTAAAGGAATTTCCCGCTGGAACAACAATGGAGGATGTCGCACAGTCGATCAGTCCGGGGCTGCGCAAAAAAGCACTAGCCGGTAAAGTAGCCGGTACGCCCATTGATTTAAAAACACCGATTGAACAAGACGGTTCGATTGAAATTATCACGCCGGATCATGCAGACGCATTAGAAATTTTGCGCCACAGTACAGCGCACTTAATGGCGCAGGCGCTCAAGCGTATATATGGTGCGGACAAAGTAAAGCTTGGTGTCGGCCCGGTTATTGAAGGCGGTTTTTATTATGATATTGATTTAGACGAGTCGATTACGCCGGAAGATTTGCCGGTCATCGAAAAAGAAATGAAAAAAATCATTAATGAAAATGTGCCGGTTGTCCGCAAAGAAGTAACACGCGATGAAGCAAAAGCGTTTTACGAAAAAATTGGCGATGAATACAAAATTGAACTTCTTGAAGCGATTCCGGCTGACGAAATAGTGACACTTTACGAGCAGGGCGATTTTACTGACCTTTGCCGAGGTGTACATGTGCCGTCAACTGGCAAACTGAAAGAATTCAAATTACTAAATATTGCCGGAGCGTACTGGCGGGGAAATTCTGATAATAAAATGCTTCAGCGCATTTACGGTACAGCATTCTTCAAAAAAGAAGAGCTTGAGCATCATTTGAAAATGATTGAGGAAGCAAAAGAGCGTGATCATCGTAAAATTGGGAAAGAGCTTGATTTATTTACAAATTCTCAAAAGGTTGGTCAAGGACTTCCGCTTTGGCTCCCGAAAGGTGCAACAATCCGACGTATTATCGAGCGCTACATTGTCGATAAGGAAGTAAGCCTTGGATATGACCACGTGTATACACCAGTAATGGGAAGCGTGGAATTGTATAAAACAAGCGGACACTGGGACCATTACCAGGACGGCATGTTCCCGGTTATGGAAATGGACAATGAAGACCTTGTGCTTCGTCCAATGAACTGCCCACATCACATGATGATTTACAAAAATGACATTCATAGCTACCGTGAATTGCCAATCCGTATTGCTGAGCTTGGCACAATGCACCGCTATGAAATGTCAGGTGCTCTTGCTGGCTTGCAGAGAGTCCGCGGCATGACACTAAATGATGCACACATTTTCGTTCGTCCAGATCAAATTAAAGATGAGCTGAAGCGTGTTGTGGAGCTCGTTCTGGCTGTTTACAAGGACTTTGACTTAAACGATTATTCATTCCGTTTGTCCTATCGTGATCCGGAGAACACAGAAAAATATTACGATGACGATGAAATGTGGGAAAAAGCGCAGGCGATGTTGAAAGAAGCAATGGATGAACTTGGTATGGAGTACGTAGAGGCGGAAGATGAAGCTGCATTTTACGGACCGAAGCTTGACGTACAGGTAAAAACGGCGCTTGGCAAAGAAGAAACATTGTCAACCGTTCAACTGGACTTCTTATTGCCGGAGCGTTTTGACTTAACATATGTCGGTGAAGACGGCAAGCAGCATCGTCCGGTTGTTATCCACCGCGGCGTTGTATCAACGATGGAACGGTTTGTCGCTTTCTTGATTGAAGAATACAAAGGTGCGTTCCCAACATGGCTTGCACCGGTACAGGTTCAAATCATCCCGGTATCGAATGAAGTTCATTATGACTATGCAAAACAATTGAAAGATCAATTGAAGTCAGCAGGCATCCGTGTTGAAATGGATAGCCGCGAAGAAAAGCTCGGCTATAAAATTCGCGAGTCACAAATGAAGAAAATTCCATACATGCTTGTTGTTGGCGACAAAGAGCTTGAAAGCGGCTCGGTTAATGTCCGTAAATACGGCGAACAACAGTCGGAAACGATGTCTTTCGACGATTTTCGCGAGCATGTCCAAAAAGAAGGCAAGCGTTAAGAAAAAAACTATTGTTTTTTTTGAAAAGCAATGGTATGATTTAAAACGTTGGTTCTTTCAGTAGTCTACTGGACATTTGAAAGAAGATATGATATAGTTACTTAGGTGAATAAAACACAATATAAAAGAAAGCAGAAGCACCCGCTTCTCACCTCGTCTGACAAAAAAGTTGGCAGGTTGACATGGTAAACAACAAAGCTGTTTAGTCGGCTTTTTACTGGCGGGGCATCTACTTCAGATGCTCCGCCTTTTTCATGCAAGCAGTGCGCTTATCTTTTAAACAGTGTTTTCTCAAATGACCTGGAGGTGGCTTATTATTAGCAAAGACATGAATTTAAACGAAGGCATCCGTGCCCGTGAAGTACGCTTGATTGACCAAAATGGTGAGCAGCTCGGCATTAAACAAAAACGTGAAGCCCTTGAAATTGCCGGCCGCGTTAATCTTGACCTTGTGCTTGTTGCTCCGAATGCGAAACCGCCGGTAGCCCGTATTATGGACTATGGCAAATTCAAATTCGAACAGCAGAAGAAAGACAAGGAAGCCCGCAAAAACCAAAAAATCATCCAATTGAAAGAAGTGCGTCTCAGCCCAAGCATTGATGACCACGATTTCGATACAAAACTTCGCAATGCGATTAAGTTTTTGGAAAAGGGTGACAAAGTAAAAGCATCGATCCGATTTAAAGGACGTGCGATTACGCATAAAGAAATCGGCCAGCGTGTACTTGACCGCTTTGCAGAAGCTTGCAAGGACGTTGCGACAATTGAGTCTAAGCCGAAAATGGATGGCCGTAGTATGTTCCTTATTATGGCGTCGAAAAACGAAAAGTAAACCAGTTTGAGGAGGAAGTCGAAATGCCAAAAATGAAAACTCACCGTGGTTCTGCCAAACGTTTCAAGAAAACAGGTTCAGGTAAACTGAAACGTTCCCACGCTTATACAAGTCACTTATTTGCAAACAAATCTACAAAGCAAAAACGTAAATTGCGCAAAAGTGCAATGGTTTCTAAAGGCGATTTCAAACGCATTCGCCATATGCTTGACAATCTGTAAGAAAATCAACGCAACATCATTAGGAGGGAAATAGTATGCCACGCGTAAAAGGCGGTACTGTAACACGCAAACGTCGTAAAAAGGTTCTTAAGTTAGCAAAAGGTTATTTCGGTTCGAAACATCGTTTATATAAAGTTGCCAATCAACAAGTTATGAAATCCCTGCAATATGCATACCGGGATCGCCGTAACAAAAAACGTGATTTCCGCAAATTGTGGATCACGCGTATTAACGCAGCTGCACGTATTAACGGTCTTTCTTACAGCCGTTTAATGCACGGCTTGAAACTTGCCGGCATTGAAGTAAACCGCAAAATGCTTGCTGATCTTGCAGTCAGCGATGAAAAAGCATTTACACAGCTTGCAGAAGCTGCAAAAAAACAACTAGGCTAATTTTAGCTTTGAAACCGTCCTGACTTCTTGTCAGGACGGTTTTTTGTTTTGTTTATAATGAATGGACGCAAATCCTTCCAAGTGTGCACAAATTATGCGCTTTCGCAGTAAGTTTGCTAAAATAGATGAGGAGGTGCGGCAGTGTCTATTGTTTTTATTTATTTTATAGCGATTAACTTTATCACGTACGTCACCATGGCGAACGATAAGAAAAAAGCACGGAAAAATCAGTATCGGACGAGAGAACGAACACTTTGGCTATTGGCCTTATTAGGCGGTGCACCCGGTGGCTTTATCGCCATGCAGACATATCGCCACAAAACAAAGCATAACGCTTTTAAATATGGCATGCCGGCTTTAGCTGTAATTGATTTATTACTTCTCGCAATGACTGGAGGAACTGCGATTTGAATATTGAAAAATTGTATAACATGCAGCGGGGACTTGATGAATACATAAAAAAAGGTCATGACTTGAAAGGCGTCGATTTGTTTGATCAAAAGGTGCTGGCATTGCTGGTAGAAATAGGCGAATTGGCCAATGAGACGCGCTGTTTTAAATTTTGGAGCAAAAAAGGGCCGTCCGAACGAAATGTCATTTTAGAAGAATTTGTCGATGGTGTTCATTTTATTTTATCACTTGGCCTTTTAACAAATAATAGAGCGGAGCCTGAAAAAGAAGTATCGGCTGAAACAGCAACGGTGCAGTTCTTACATGTGATGGAATCCGTTCACACTTTTCAAAAAACAAAATCAGAAGGTGATTATGGGCTGCTCCTGAACCGCTATTTTGCATTAGGAGATATGCTTGGCTTTTCATCTGATGAAGTTGAACGGGCATATATCGCCAAAAATGAAGTAAACTACGAACGACAGCAATCGGGCTATTAATAAAAAAGGGGAGTGTATTAATGAAGAAACTTGACCAAACGTTAACCATGTTAAAAGAATTAACTGATGCAAAAGGTATTGCCGGCAACGAGCGTGAAGTGCGCGATGTCATGCAAAAATACATCGAACCATTTGCCGAAGAAGTGACAACAGACGGGCTAGGCAGCTTAATCGCAAAAAAAACAGGTGATGCGAACGGTCCAAAAATTATGGTAGCCGGTCACTTGGATGAAGTCGGTTTTATGGTCACACGTATTGATGACAAAGGGTTTATTCGTTTTCAAACGGTTGGCGGATGGTGGAGCCAGGTGATGCTCGCACAACGTGTCACAATCGTCACGCGTAAAGGCGATGTGACGGGTGTGATCGGTTCAAAACCGCCGCACATTTTGCCGGCAGAAGCACGCAAAAAACCAGTTGATATTAAAGATATGTTCATCGATATCGGTGCATCAAGCCGTGAGGAAGCAACTGAATGGGGTATTCGTCCAGGTGATATGGTCGTGCCGTATTTTGAATTTACGGTCATGAACAATGAAAAAATGCTGCTTGCAAAAGCGTGGGATAATCGAATCGGCTGTGCGATTGCGATTGACGTCATGAAATACGTACAGAATAAACAGCATGCCAACGTTGTATATGGCGTTGGAACAGTACAGGAAGAAGTTGGTTTACGCGGTGCGAAAACGTCCGCTCACCAAATTGGGCCGGATATCGCGTTTGGTGTTGATGTCGGGATTGCCGGTGACACGCCAGGTGTAACAGAAAAAGAAGCGATGGGTAAAATGGGTAAAGGGCCACAAATTATCTTGTACGACGCATCGATGGTTTCGCATAAAGGATTGCGCGATTTCGTGACGGATGTTGCAGATGAGCTTAACATCCCATACCAATATGATTCAATGGCGGGAGGCGGAACAGATTCCGGCGAAATTCATATGACGGCAAATGGCGTCCCTACTCTGTCGGTGACGATTGCGACGCGCTACATTCATTCTCATGCTGCGATGCTTCACCGGGATGATTACGAGAATGCAGTGAAGCTTCTCGGAGAAGTCATTCTTCGTTTGGACCGTGACACAGTTAATACAATTACATTTGACTAAAACAAAACCGCTCACAACGCTGTGAGCGGTTTTTTCCTGTTATTGCAGAGCGGACGACATGCGCTCTAACACGACTTTTTGTTCTTCGGTTGTGCTTTTTTTCCAGAATAGTTCCAGCATAACACCAAGACCTGGCAGTGTTTTTTCTTCGCCGGTTGAAATCGCATCTTGGATCACTTCTGACAATTCATTTGGATTTTGACCATTTAAATTTTGAATCACTGCGCCTCGCAAATTCATGTTCATCCCTCCTCGTTTCTGTTATTTTCACCATAGCGGCGCCCATTATACAGAAAAATGCTATAATGAATGCGGTGAAAGGAGAATGACCGTGAATTATATCCAATCCGCGAACAATACACATATAAAACAACTGAATAAGTTATGGACAAAAAAAGAACGGGATAAAACCGGCCTTTATTTACTTGAAGGGTTTCATCTTGTTGAAGAAGCACTTCGTCATAAAGAATATATAGAGGAACTGCTTTTGTCCGAAGAAGCAGTTCCTCCGGCATCCTGGAATGTGGACGATTTGAACGTGACGATGATTTCTGCTGATGTCGCAAAAAAGCTGTCTGATACGGAAAATGGACAAGGCGTTTTTGCGTTATGCAGAAAGCAGGAAACAGTAGATTTACCGGATGGAACGACATTTTTGCTGCTCGATGCCGTGCAGGATCCGGGTAACATTGGTACAATGATTCGAACGGCTGATGCGGCAGGGCTTGATGCCGTTTTGCTTGGTCATGGATCAGGCGACCTGTACAATCCAAAAGTGCTTCGTTCGGCGCAGGGAAGCCATTTTCATCTGCCTGTTATGTCAATGGACTTAATGGATGCGATCGTGGAATTGAATAGCCGCAACGTTCCCGTGTATGGCACAGCACTTGAAGGCGCTGTTGATTACCGCGAAACAAATCCGGGTCCGTTCGCGCTCATTGTCGGCAACGAAGGCAGCGGTGTGCGTCAGGAGCTTTTGGGCATCACGACAAAAAATGTGTACATTCCGATTTATGGTCAAAGTGAATCACTTAATGTCGCGGTTGCTGCCGGCATTCTTCTGTATCATTTTCGGGAAAACAATTGAATTTCAAAAATGGGTTGTCTATAATAAGTAAGTATAAATTTGATAACCAAAAGGCAATGACGGAGAAAAGTACGCCATCCTTCTTTTTTTAGAGAGAAAATGCCCAGACTGAAAGCATTTTTAAAAAGAAATGGCCGAAGTTCACCTCCCGAGCCGGTGCTTGGACCACTTTTGTGTAAAGGCACACCGGTTTTTACCGTTATCTGAATGAAGTGAACGCGTGTTTTTTTGCGCGTTAAAAAGGGTGGTACCGCGATATCAGAAGCCTCGTCCCTTTCCGGGAACGGGGCTTTTTTTGTTGCCAAAAAGGAGGAAAAAACGTGGAAGAACAGTTAAGAGGGCTGCAGGAAGAAGCGGTTATGAAAGCAGCGGCAGCGCAGGATTTAAAAGAACTGAATGACGTGCGTATCGCGTATCTCGGCAAAAAAGGGCCGGTTACAGAAGTATTAAAAGGCATGGGAAAGCTTACAGCAGAAGAACGTCCAAAAATGGGCGCGCTTGTGAATGTCGTCCGTGAAGCGATCACAAAAGCGATTGAAACAAAACAAGTATCGCTTGAATCAGAAGCGATTCAAAAGCAGCTGGCAGAAGAGTCGATTGATGTGACATTGCCAGGCCGTCCGGTGAAGCTTGGCGGCCATCATCCATTGACACGCGTGACAGAAGAAATTGAAGATTTATTTATTGGCATGGGCTATACAGTAGCGGAAGGACCGGAAGTGGAACAGGATTATTACAACTTCGAAGCGCTCAATTTGCCAAAAGGTCACCCAGCACGCGACATGCAGGATACATTCTACATTACGCCGGAACTTTTAATGCGTACGCATACGTCACCTGTCCAAGTGCGAACGATGCTGAAACATGCAGGCAAAGGACCAGTGAAAATTATTTGTCCAGGTAAAGTATACCGCCGCGACAGCGATGACGCGACGCATTCTCATCAATTCAACCAAATTGAAGGGCTTGTTGTCGGTGAAAACATCCGCATGAGCGACTTGAAAGGCACACTGGATGCTTTTGCGAAAAAAATGTTCGGCACGGACCGCGAAATCCGTCTTCGTCCAAGCTTTTTCCCTTTTACAGAGCCATCGGTTGAAGTCGATGTCAGCTGCATGTGCGGCGGCAAAGGCTGTTCGATTTGCAAGGGGACCGGCTGGATTGAAGTGCTTGGTGCCGGCATGGTACATCCGAATGTACTTGAAATGGCTGGCTTTGATTCAACGGTATATTCCGGTTTTGCTTTTGGCATGGGGCAGGAACGCATTGCGATGCTGAAATACGGCATTGATGACATACGCCATTTTTACACGAACGATCTTCGCTTTTTGCAGCAATTTTCTGTACACGAATAAGGAGGAATTCACACATGTTTGTTTCATATAAATGGCTGTCACAATATGTTGACATTGCCGATCAGACGCCGGAAGAACTGGCTGAAAAAATTACGCGTGCCGGTATTGAAGTGGAAGGCGTGGAAATGCCTGCTGCTGAAATGAAAGGCATTGTCGTCGGCTACGTGAAAACGCGCGAGCAGCACCCGAATGCCGATAAATTAAGCAAATGCCTTGTTGATGTGGGTGAAGAAGAGCCGGTCCAAATTATTTGCGGCGCAAAAAATGTGGATGCCGGTCAATATGTAGCGGTGGCAAGAACCGGTGCGGTATTGCCAGGCAATTTTAAAATTAAACGCGCAAAACTACGCGGCGAAGAATCAAACGGCATGATTTGCTCGCTGTCAGAACTGGGTATTGAAAGCCGCTTGAATCCGAAAGAATACGCTGAAGGCATTTTTAACTTCCCGAACGACGTAACGCCGGGAGAAGATGCACTCGCTGCGTTAAACCGAGACGATGCGATTTTAGAATTATCACTAACGCCAAACCGCTCCGATGCCCTAAGTATGATTGGTGTTGCGTATGAAGTCGCAGCGATTTTAGGACGCAATGTAAAATTGCCGGAACCAAATCCGGTTGAAGCGGATGAGCAGGCATCTGATGCGATTCAAATTCGCATTGACGCGCCAGAAGACAATCCGCTTTACGTCGCCCGTGTTGTGAAAGGTGTGAAAATCGGCCCATCGCCGCTTTGGATGCAGACGCTTCTTATGAACGCTGGCGTACGTCCACATAACAACGTCGTGGACATTACAAACTACGTATTGATGGAATATGGGCAGCCGCTCCATGCGTTTGACCTTGACCGGCTTCAAACAGGTGAAATCGTCGTTCGCCGTGCAGAGGAAGGCGAGAAATTTGTCACGCTTGATAACGCAGAACGCACACTGTCAGCAGAACAGCTTGTTATTACAAACGGCCAAGAGCCTATTGCGCTTGCCGGCGTGATGGGCGGCGCCAATTCAGAAGTAACAGAACAGACTGTCAACGTATTGATTGAGTCTGCTTATTTTGACAGCCAGATCGTTCGCGCCGCTTCAAAAGCACACGGGCTTCGTTCAGAAGCAAGTGCCCGCTTTGAAAAAGGCGTGGATCCTGCTCGCGTGCAGGCATCATGTGATCGGGCGGCCGAACTCATGACGGAGCTTGCAGGCGGAACTGTTCTTTCTGATAGTGTTATTGCAGGCGAATATGCACCTGAACCTAAAAAAGTGTCGATTACGCTTGATCGGTTGAATACGCGCCTTGGCACAGAGCTGCAAATGGGCGGCGTCGAAGACATTTTCAGCCGTCTGAAGTTTACGACTGAAACAAATGGCGATGAAATTACCGTAACAGTACCGACGCGACGCGGTGATATTACCATTCCGGAAGATTTAACGGAAGAAGTGGCGCGTCTTTACGGATATGACCACATTCCGCTCACACTGCCGGAAGGAGAATCGCTGCCAGGCGGATTATCACCTTACCAGCTCGGCCGCCGCGTTGTCCGCCGTTATTTAGAAGGCGCCGGATTCAATCAGGCGGTCACATATTCGTTAACATCCGAAAAACGGGCGGCTCAATTTTCGCTTGAGAAACGCAAGCCAGTCGCGCTTGCGATGCCGATGAGTGAAGAACGTGCGTACTTGCGTGAGAGCCTGCTGCCGCATTTAGTGGAAGCGGCTGCGTACAACAGTGCCCGTCAAATGGGCTCTGTCGCTTTATACGAAACAGGTTCTGTTTACTTAAATGAAGGCGAAAATGTACAGCCGAAAGAAGAGGAACGACTTGCCGGTATTATAACGGGAATGTGGCAGGAGCATTTATGGCAAGGAGAGAAAAAAGCAGCTGATTTCTTCACCGTCAAAGGTGTCATTGAAGGAGTGGCCGCACGCCTAGGCTTAATGGACCGGTTGTCATTCCAAAAAGCAGCACCGGAAGGATTCCATCCAGGCCGGACAGCGAGTGTTCTTTTCGATGAGCAGCCAATCGGTGTGATCGGCCAGCTTCATCCGTCATTTGCGAAAGAAGTCGATTTAAAAGAAGCGTATTTATTTGAATTAAAGCTGGATGTTTTATTAAATGCTGCGCGTAAAGACTTAGCGTACGTGCCAATTCCACGCTTTCCATTCATCAGCCGTGATATCGCGCTCGTTGTGGACAGAACAGTTGAATCTGCATCGCTCGAAGGAATCATTAAAGAAGCAGGCGGATCGCTGCTGACGAACGTCCACGTGTTTGATGTATACGAAGGAGACCGGATGGAAGCAGGCAAGAAATCTGTCGCATTCGCTTTAACATATGTCAATCCGGACAAAACATTAACAGACGAAGAAGTCACTGCGGTGCATGAAAAAGTGCTTGCCGCGCTGAAGGAAAAAGCAGACGCAGATTTGCGGGCATAAAGTAAATGGGCTGTGCAGAGGGATAAAACATTCCTTTTGCACAGCCTATTTATATTATTTGAAGGATGACCCCGCCGGCTAATTAAAGGAATTAAAGACCTCTGACAATCCGTTTCGCTTTTTCCGTATTGGCAAAATGAAGCTTCGTAAAGGGGCGCAGAACGCTTTCGTCGTATGTTTGAATCAGCCGGGCCGCCGCTTTGTCCACAATGGAACCGGCGCCTTTTGGAATGGGAAAACCTGCTTTTTCAGACAATATGTCCATTTCTTTTAAGAATGCATAACGCGCTAAAATGGAGGCAGCGGCAACCGAACTATGAATGCTTTCGCCTTTCGTGCTGAAAAAGACGTTTTCCTGCACGATATTTTTCTGTCCTGTTAAGTGGCGGTAATAAATCGGCTTTTCGGCAAATTGGTCAATGAGCACAGCTTCTGGTTTTTCGGGCGCGATCTTATCAAGAAGCTTGCCGAGCGCCTGATTGTGCAAGATTGCTTTGATTTTTCCTTGTGACATGCCGCTTTCTTGTAAATCATTATACTTTTCATTTCGTAAAATAAGCAGGCTGTACGGAATATCTTTCAACAGTTTTTTTGCAACTAACACAATTTCAGGGTCTTTCATATCTTTTGAATCCCGGACCCCAAGTGCTTTCAGCTCTGCAATCCGGCTTTTTTCGACAAAAGCGGCGACGACCGTGATCGGACCAAAATAATCGCCTGTTCCGACTTCATCGCTCCCGATCACTGACATCCCTGCAAAACCATCCGGCAGATTTCCGCTTGGTGCTGAAGGTTTTTTTGGTTTTGGTTTGGCTGTTTGCCCGTCCCATTTTGCTGATTCTCGCTCCGCATTTTTCCCTTGAAATAGCACTTTTCCTGAACGGTAGCCTGTCACAGAACAGCCATCCCTTTTAGCGGCAAAGACAGCTCCAGCGGGCAGAGTGGCCGGAACACCATAATAGTTCTTCATTTTTTGTAATGTATCGTTGTTTACAACAAGCACAGTATGACTCAATTCGACATCCTCCAGACTTTCTTCCTTTTCACGGTAAATAACTCATGGTATGATATATAACAGAATTGCAACAGAAATGGGGGCCTTGCATTTGTCGGATGGACAAAAGACTCGCCTAACAGTTGACATTTACGGAAATCAGTATACGATTATCGGAACTGAATCAGAATACCATATTCGCTGTGTAACGGAAATGGTTGATGACAAAATGCGTGAACTCGGCAGCCGTAATGCTTCGCTCGATACGCAGAAAATTGCGGTGCTGACGGCTGTTAATATGGTGAATGATTACTTAAAGATGGAAGAAGAATTAGAGCAGATGAAAATGGAATTAAGCCACATGAAAAACCGGAATGCCGTCAACGGCTGAAAAACTTCTCTCCTATTTGGTAGAGAAGTTTTTTTCTGCTACTATTAAAGAAAAGCAGGTGACATGAATGGTAAATAAAAAAGATATTATTCAATTGCTTGAAAAAATTGCGATTTACATGGAGTTAAAAGGAGACAACCCATTTAAAATATCCGCATTCCGAAAAGCGGCAGCAGCGCTTGAACAGGATGAACGCAGCCTTTCTGAGATTGATGACGTGACGAAATTATCGGGAATCGGAAAAGGAACTGCCGCTGTTATTACAGAGTATATTGAAACGGGAGAATCGACGGTGCTGACAGAACTGTCTGGAGAAGTGCCTGAAGGGCTCATGGCACTTTTAGGACTGCCGGGTCTTGGCGGCAAGAAAATTGCCAAACTATATAAAGAACTTGGCATTACGAACATGATCGAATTAAAAACTGCGTGTGAAGAGAACCGCGTGCAGGCTCTTGCCGGATTTGGTGCGAAAACAGAAGAGAAAATTCTTGCGGCTGTTGAAAAGTCAGGCACGCAGCCGGACCGTCTGCCGATCATGTACGTACTGCCGATCGCAGAGCGTATTGAAGGTTATTTGGACAGTCTAGCTGAAATTAACGGTTTTTCACGGGCAGGCAGCTTGCGTCGATTGCGTGAAACAGTAAAAGATCTCGATTTTATAGTAGCAACGGAGCAGCCGGAAAAAGTAAAAGAACATCTTCTTGCCATGCTGGATATAAAAGAAGTGATTGCCGCCGGTCCGACAAAAGTGTCAGTTATTATTGAAGGAGACTTTGATTTATCGATTGACTTCCGGATTGTGTTGCCGGATCAGTTTGCCAGCGCACTCCACCATTTTACCGGCTCGAAAGACCATAACGTGAAAATTCGCCAAATTGCGAAAGAACGCAATGAGAAAGTAAGCGAATATGGGATTGAGCAGCCGGATGGAAGCGTTAAAACCTTTGACAGCGAAGAAGCACTCTACCACCATCTGGGGCTTCCGTTTTTCCCGCCGGAAATTCGGGAAGACGGCACCGAGACAGATAAATATGAAGAAGGAACACTCGTTCAGCTCTCAAACATAAAAGGTGATCTTCATATACATACAGCCTGGTCGGATGGCGCGTTTTCTATTGAAGAAATGATTGAAGCGTGCCGTGCGCGCGGATATGAATATATGGCGATTACCGATCATTCCCAGTACTTGAAAGTGGCGAACGGATTGTCCATCGAACGGCTCATCCGCCAAAATGAAGAAATCAAGGAGTGGAATGCGAAATTCAATGACATTGAGGTATTATCCGGAATTGAAATGGATATTTTACCGGATGGCACGCTCGATTATGAAGATGAGGTGCTGAAACAGCTTGATTTTGTTATCGCATCCATTCATTCAAGCTTTTCGCAGCCACAGGAGCAAATAATGGAGCGGCTTAAAACAGCGCTTTATAACCCATATGTGAAGCTCATTGCTCATCCGACCGGGCGTATTATCGGCCGCCGGGATGGCTATCCGGTCGACATGGAGGAGCTCATTCGGCTCGCGGCAGAAACGAACACAGCCCTTGAGCTGAACGCAAATCCATACCGGCTTGATTTATCTGCTGTTCATTTGAAAATGGCACAGGAAGCAGGCGCAAAAATTATGATCAATACAGATGCGCATGCGATCGAGCATCTTGAATTTATGGAAACAGGCGCAAGTGCGGGCAGAAAAGGATGGCTGCGGCCGGAGATGGTGATTAACACCTGGCCGAAAGACGAATTCCTTTCTTTTTTGCGCAGCATTTGATGCCCTTAAAGGAGTCGAAACCATTTGAACAAAAAAGTGCTTGCAACACTTGAATTTGATAAAATTATCGCAAAACTGGCCGGCCATGCTTCGTCTGAAGTCGGCCGGTCGTTTGCGGAAGAATTAAAGCCGTCGCATAATGCGGAGGAAGTGCAGCGCTGGCTTGATGAAACAGAAGAAGCGGCGGCTGTCATCCGGATTAAGGGAAATGTGCCGCTCGCCGGTATTTATGATATCCGTCCTCATGCCAAGCGGGCCCAAATCGGCGGTGTCTTAAGCGGCGTAGAACTAATGCGGATCGCAAGCACCATTGGAGCGAGCCGTCACATTCGCAAATTTATTGAAGACGTTCGTTCGGAAGGGCAAGTGACGCTGCGCATTTTACCGGAGAAAACAGCAGTCATTCCGGTATTGACAGACCTTGAGCACAAAATTAAACATACGGTAGATGAAAACGGACGTGTATTGGATTCAGCAAGTGATACATTGCGCCACATTCGTCACGGGATGCGGTCTGCTGAGTCACGGATCCGGTCAAAGCTTGAAAGCTTAACGCGCGGACAAAGCGCACAAAAAATGCTTTCAGATGCGATTGTAACGATACGAAACGACCGGTATGTGGTTCCGGTTAAGCAGGAATATCGGTCTCATTACGGTGGGATCGTGCATGACCAGTCTTCCTCGGGTCAGACGCTGTTTATTGAACCGGCGTCTGTGGTGAGTTTAAACAATGAACTGCGCGAGCTGACAGTGAAAGAACAATATGAAGTCGAAAAGATTTTACGTGATTTGTCAGCGGAAACGGCTGAACATGCGCCGGGCTTGTTCACGATGACGAAGATGCTCTCAGAAATCGACTTTATTTTTACAAAAGGGAAATTTGCCCGCTCCATGAATGCGACAAAGCCGCTTATTAATGAAGATGGGTATATTCATTATATTCAAGCGCGCCACCCCCTGCTGCCGGCAGATGAAGCAGTAGCGAGCGACATTGAAATTGGCAAAGACTATACGGCTATCGTCATTACCGGGCCGAATACCGGGGGGAAAACTGTCACCCTGAAAACGACTGGTCTTTCGGTTCTTATGGCGCAGTCCGGCTTATTTATCCCGGCCGAGGACGGGTCGGAAACGGCGATTTTTCAATCGGTATTCGCCGACATTGGCGATGAGCAGTCGATTGAACAAAATTTAAGTACGTTCTCTTCCCATATGGTGAATATTGCCGGCATTTTAAAAGAAATCGACCATGAAAGCCTTGTCTTATTTGACGAGCTTGGTTCAGGAACTGATCCGCAGGAAGGCTCGGCGCTGGCGATCTCGATCTTGGATGAAGTGATTGCACGTGGCGCCCGCATTATCGCGACGACGCACTATCCAGAACTAAAAGCATACGGATACAATCGAGAAAGTGTTATTAATGCGAGTGTAGAGTTTGACGTCGAAACGCTCAGCCCAACGTACCGATTGCTAATTGGCATTCCAGGCCGAAGCAACGCGTTTGAAATTTCAAAACGGATCGGCCTTGATCCGGAGATTATTGAAAATGCCCGAAACATGATCAGCGCAGATTCACATGAAGTTGACAACATGATTGCGGCACTCGATTCAAGCCGCAGACAAGCGGAACAACATGAACAAGAAACACGTGAGTATTTGCGTGATACGGAAAAGCTGCACCGGGATTTGCAAAAAGAAGTGATTGCCTACCATGAGCAAAAAGAAAAAATGGAAGAAAAGGCTCGTGCCGAAGCTGCAGAAATTGTTGGAAAGGCGCGGGTGGAAGCAGAAGAAGTGATGAGAGAGCTGCGCGCCCTCCGCCTGGCCGGTGGGGCGGGCGTAAAAGAGCATGAGCTTATTGAAGCAAGAAAAAGGCTGGAAAGCGCAGTGCCAGAGCAGAAAACGAAAAAACCAGTCATTGAATCTGCGAAGCGGCAATGGAAGCCAGGTGACGAAGTAAAAGTGATCAGCTTTGGCCAAAAAGGCAGCATTATTGAAAAAGCGGCCGGCGATGAATGGGTCGTGCAAATGGGTATCATTAAAATGAAAGTAGCAGAACCCGACATGCAATTTGTAAAATCGGAGAAAAAGAAAGAACCGAAGCCAATTGCGACGATTCGCGGCAAAGATTTTCATGTTTCATCTGAACTTGATCTACGCGGTGAACGGTATGAAGACGCGCTGAAGCGGGTTGAAAAGTATTTGGACGATGCACTTTTAGCTGGTTATCATCAAGTATCGATCATTCACGGAAAAGGTACGGGCGCTCTCATGAAAGGCGTGCGCGGTTATTTAACAAAACATCGGATGGTAAAAAATATTCGATTTGGTGGGTCTGGCGAGGGCGGCCTTGGCGTCACAATCGCTGAACTGAAATAAGGGGGCCTAGTTATGACAGGTTTCTGGGAAAATCAATACGTGCAGCTGGCCGGCTATTACAGCGTTGCGACGATCTGCATTATTATGTGTTTGGCTGTCTTTGAACTGGTGACATCGTACCGAAACTGGGAGGAAATTAAAAATGGCAACATGGCGGTCGCGATGGCAACCGGCGGCAAAATATTTGGCATTGCGAACGTATTCCGCCATTCAATCTTGCACAATGATTCAGTTTTAACAATGGCGGGATGGGGCATCTTCGGCTTTATTCTGCTGTTAACCGGCTATTTTATGTTTGAGTTTCTCACCCCGAGCTTTAATGTCGATAAAGAAATCGAGCGGGACAACCGTGCCGTCGGTTTTATTTCATTCGTTATTTCAGCAGGGCTGTCCTATATGATCGGTGCTGCTTTGTTGTAAAGAAAAGAGGAACGTAAGTATGGAAACTTTGGCAAAAGTATTAATCGGTTTTTGTGCGGCTTTTTTAATTATTGGCGTAATTTATATGGTCATGAATGGATGAAAAACCGCGCAAGCATCTGGATCTGTATTTTGCAGGCCCGGATGCTTTTTTCTTTTCTTGAAAAATGAATCATTATTCACTATACTAGAAGTAGTATGAATTCTTCTCACAAAGGGGTGGATGAAGATGTCTGAAAAACCGTGGCTTGCTCATTATCCAAAAGAAATTCCTGAAACACTCTCGTATCCGGATCAGCCGCTGCCATTGTTTTTAACGAAAGCCGCTGCCGAGTATGCGGACAAAACAGCGATTCAGTTTCTCGGCAAAGAACTGTCCTACAAAGAGCTGCATGAATCTGCATTGAAACTGGCGGCCTATTTAAAAAAATTGGGGATTCAAAAAGGAGACCGCGTGGCCATCATGCTGCCGAATACACCGCAGGCGGTCATCAGCTTTTATGGTGTTTTATATGCCGGGGCAATTGTTGTCCAGTTTAACCCGCTTTATAAAGAACGGGAAATAGAGTACCAGTTGAAAGACTGTGGCGCAAAAATGATGATTGTCCTCGATCTGCTTTACCCGCGTGTTCAGAAAATCATTCGGAACACAAACTTAGAACATGTGATTGTAACCGCTATCAAAGATTATCTGCCATTCCCGAAAAACATCATTTATCCATTTGTTCAAAAAAAGCAAAGCGGTCTTGTTGTCCACATTGAAAATCGAAACAACAATCACCTTTTTACGAAGATTATGGAAGAAACGGCTGTGAATGAAGAAGCGCTCCAAATGGATGTGGAAAATGATCCAGCCGTTCTACAGTATACTGGCGGCACGACGGGTTTTCCAAAGGGCGTCATTTTAACGCATAAAAATCTTGTAGCGAACGCTTCGATGTGCAGCGCTTGGATGTACAAATATCGTCCCGGAGAAGAAACCCTGCTCGGTGTCATTCCATTTTTCCATGTATACGGCATGACAACTGTTGTGATCTTAGGTGTCATGCAAGGCTATAAAATGGTACTGCTGCCGAAGTTTGATGTGAAAACGACGTTAAAAACAATTCAAAAACAAAAGCCAACTATTTTTCCAGGTGCCCCGACGATTTATATCGGCTTGTTAAATGATCCGAATATTAGCAAATATGATTTGTCATCCATCGATGCGTGTATTAGCGGCTCCGCACCACTGCCGGTGGAGGTGCAGCAAAAATTTGAACAGGTAACAGGTGGAAAACTGGTTGAAGGATACGGCTTGACAGAAACATCACCTGTGACACATGCGAATTTCATTTGGGGTAATCGTATTAAAGGGAGTGTTGGCGTTCCGTGGCCGGATACAGATGCGGTCATTTTATCGATGGAGACGGGAAAGCCAGTGGAGAAGCCGGGTGAAAAAGGAGAAATTGCTGTTAGGGGACCACAAGTGATGAAAGGCTATTGGAACCGTCCGGAAGAAACGGAGCAGTCATTTAAAGATGGCTGGTTTTTAACGGGAGATATCGGCTACATGGATGAAGAAGGACATTTTTATATCATTGACCGAAAAAAAGACATGATTATTGCAGGCGGCTTCAACATTTATCCGCGTGATGTTGAGGAGATATTATATGAACACGATGCAATCCAGGAAGCAGTTGTTGTCGGTGCTCCTGACCCGTACCGCGGTGAAACGGTCAAGGCATTTATTGTCTTAAAAGAAGGGCGGCACGTAACGGAAAAAGATCTTGACGACTATTGCCGTATGCATTTAGCGGCATTTAAAGTTCCACGCATTTATGAGTTCCGTGAAGAACTGCCAAAAACAGCTGTCGGAAAAATCCTGCGGCGCGTACTTATTGATGAAGAAAAACAAAAAGCCGAAAAAATAAGTTGATGGAATAGGCTGCCTGCTTGACGAAATCAATAAATGAAGGTAAGATAAGTGCATGAATGAATGATCATTCATTATTGATTTTACAGGAAGGCGGCTTGTTTTATGAAAAAGAATAAACCAAAATACCATCAAATCATCGATGCCGCTGTTATCGCAATTGCTGAAAACGGCTACCACCAGGCGCAAGTGTCAAAAATAGCCCGGCAGGCCGGTGTGGCAGATGGAACCATCTACTTATATTTTAAAAATAAAGAAGATATTTTAATTTCATTATTTCAAGAAAAAATGGGTACATTCGTAGCAAAAACATCCGAAAGCATTCAAGCGAAACAAACGGCAGCTGAGCAGCTTGAACTACTTGTACAAAACCACTTTACACTTTTGAAAGAAGATCCGCATTTGGCAGTCGTCACACAGCTTGAACTGCGTCAGTCAAATAAGGAGCTTCGTCTGAAAATCAATGAGGTGCTAAAAGAATATTTGCTGCTGATTGATCAGATTTTGCAAACAGGTGTTGAAAATAGGGAATTCAATGATGGACTGAATATCCGGCTTGCCCGGCAGATGATTTTCGGGACGCTGGATGAAATGATTACAACATGGATCATGAATGATCAAAAATATGATTTAGCCGCATCAGCGGGCGACGTCACAAAAATGCTGCTGAACGGATTTTCTGGCAAGGTAAGTGTCTGAACAAATGGGGAGGGAATCAAATGAACTTGTATGTATTGCTGAAAAGAACATTTGACACAGAGGAAAAAATTTCGATTTCAGACGGGCGCATTCAAGAGGATGGAGCCGAATTTATTATTAATCCGTACGATGAATACGCCGTAGAAGAAGCCATCCAGCTTCGTGATGAGCATGGCGGTGAAGTGACAGTTATTACAGTCGGCAGCGATGAATCCGAAAAGCAGCTGCGGACCGCACTTGCAATGGGGGCAGATAAAGCGGTTCTGATTAATTCAGAGGAAGACCTTGATGAAGGGGATCAATACACAACCGCTAAAATTTTGACCCAGTATTTAAAGGACAAAGAAGTGGATTTGATTTTAGCTGGGAATGTCGCTATAGATGGCGGAAGCGGCCAGGTTGGTCCGCGAGTGGCAGAGGGTCTCGGTATTCCATATGTAACGACTATAACAGACATTGAGGTGAATGGAGCTGATGTATCGATTACGCGGGATGTAGAAGGCGACTCGGAAAAAATCAGTACATCATTGCCGCTTCTAGTTACTTGCCAGCAGGGATTGAATGAACCACGCTATCCTTCATTGCCAGGCATTATGAAAGCGAAGAAAAAGCCGCTGGAGGAACTGGAACTGGATGATTTGGATTTAGAGGAAGCTGATGTAGCGTCAAAAACGAAAACAATTGATATTTTTATGCCTCCTGAAAAAGCAGCCGGCCGTGTGCTTGAAGGGGACTTATCCGATCAAGTAAAAGAACTGGCTGGACTGCTCCGTTCTGAAGCAAAAGTCATTTGATTTTTTATAGGGGGGATTATCATGTCAAAAAAAGTAATTGTACTTGGAGAAACACGTGAAGGACAACTCCGCAACGTGTCGTTTGAAGCCATTGCAGCAGGAAAAACAGCTGCTCAGGGCGGTGAAGTACTTGGCGTGCTGATTGGCGATTCCGTCCAGTCACTCGCCCAGGAAATGATTCAATACGGAGCAGACCGTGTGCTGACTGTAGAAAATGAAAAGCTTGGTCACTATACATCCGATGGGTTTGCCCAAGCGCTGCTGGCGGTCATCGAACAAGAACAGCCAGATGGGATTTTGTTTGGACATACAGCTCTTGGAAAAGATTTATCCCCAAAAATAGCAGCAAAACTTGGCACCGGCCTCATTTCTGATGCGACATCAATTAGTGAAGAAAATGGGGATGTTCTTTTTACCCGGCCTATTTATTCCGGCAAAGCATTTGAAAAAATCATGGTGGAAGACGGTCTTTTGTTTGCGACTATCCGTCCGAATAACATTGAGCCGCTTCAAAAAGATGACACTCGTTCTGGTGATGTTTCTTCTGTATCCGCTTCTATATCGGATTTGCGCACGATCATTCAAGATGTCGTTCGCAAATCAACAGATGGAGTCGACTTATCCGAAGCGAAAGTGATCATTGCCGGCGGGCGCGGCGTGAAAAGTGGAGAAGGATTTCAGCCGTTAAAAGAATTGGCCAATGTGCTTGGCGGCGCAGTTGGAGCCTCACGAGGCGCGTGTGACGCGGACTACTGTGATTATTCCCTGCAAATTGGCCAGACCGGCAAAGTTGTCACGCCAGATTTGTATATTGCATGTGGCATTTCCGGCGCCATTCAGCATTTAGCGGGGATGTCTAATTCAAAAGTCATTGTTGCCATTAATAAAGATCCGGAAGCGGAGATTTTTAAATTGGCGGATTATGGCATAGTCGGGGACTTATTTGAAGTGGTACCGATGCTGACAGAAGAATTTAAAAAAGTAAAAGCGGGCAGCCTCTAAGTTTGAGGCTGTTTTTTTAGTGGATAAGCAAAATAATAGCTAACGCAAAAAAACGGTGATATACTTTCCATATGATTTAGAAACTTTAGGAGGTATTTATACATGGCAATCGTAAAAGCAACTGATGCAAACTTCTCAACTGAAACAGGAAGCGGACTCGTTCTCGCGGACTTCTGGGCACCTTGGTGCGGACCGTGCAAAATGATTGCTCCAGTATTGGAAGAATTAGATTCTGAAATGAGCGACAAAGTGAAAATCGTAAAGCTTGACGTTGACGAAAATCAGCAGACAGCTGGCGAATACGGCGTAATGAGCATTCCGACGCTGATTTTGTTTAAAGATGGACAGCCGGTCGACAAAGTTATCGGCTTCCAGCCGAAAGAAGCGCTTGAAGAGCTAATCAACCGCAACGCGTAATAAAATGAGAGGCGTCCCGATACACCGGGGCGTTTTTTTTGTATAATGTCTAGCTTTAGGTGCCATCGGAGGCCTACATGATGTGGGTCGCAAAAGCGTTGCGACGATCCGGATGATCTAGTCGGGCGACTGGCAGCGTTGAAGCGCGTCGGCACGATGCCGCGTTCTTAGCTTTTGTTTCATTAGCCGATGATAAGCAGGCGCCTTCCGCTTTTCTTACCAAAAGAGGTGCATCTTATGAATGAACTGATCCAGCATAAACTGGCTCTTTTACCGGATGAATCCGGTTGTTATTTAATGAAGGACCGGCAGGGGACCATTATTTATGTCGGCAAGGCAAAAGTGCTGAAAAATCGTGTCCGCTCGTATTTTACCGGCTCACATGATGCTAAGACGACACGGCTCGTCAGCGAGATTGTTGATTTTGAATACATTATTACGTCGTCTGATCTCGAAGCGCTTATTTTAGAGCTGAATTTAATTAAAAAGTACGATCCGAAATATAATATCATGCTCAAAGACGACAAGAGCTATCCGTTTATTAAGCTGACAGCGGAACGGCACCCTCGTTTAATCATTACGAGAAAAGTAAAAAAAGACAAAGCGAAATATTTCGGTCCTTATCCAAATGCGTACGCGGCGTCTGAAACGAAAAAGCTGTTAGACCGGCTCTATCCTCTGCGTAAATGCTCTACGCTTCCGGACCGGGTTTGTTTGTATTACCATATGGGGCAGTGTCTTGCTCCTTGTGTGAAGAATGTTCCCAATGAAACATATAAAGAGATGGCAGCGGAAATAACCCGGTTTTTAAATGGCGGCCATCAGGACGTAAAAAAAGCGTTAGAAGCAAAAATGATGGAAGCGGCAGAAAAACTCGAATTTGAACGAGCAAAAGAATACCGGGACCAAATGTCCCATATCGATACATTGATGGAAAAGCAAAAAATCAATATGGCTGATCTGACAGATCGTGATGTATTTGGCTATACAGTGGATAAAGGCTGGATGTGTGTCCAAGTGTTTTTCGTGCGGCAGGGGCGTTTAATTGAGCGGGATGTATCCACGTTTCCGGTTTACAGCGAACCGGAAGAAGAATTTCTCACCTTTCTCGGTCGTTTTTATGAAGCGCCGGAGCATTTTAAGCCAAAAGAGATTTTGCTGCCGGATGCCGTCGACGCGGATCTTGCCGGTCAGCTTATTGGCGTGCCGATAACGAAGCCGCAGCGAGGCAAGAAAAAAGAACTCGTTGAGCTTGCGAAAAACAATGCAAAAGCTGCCCTGCGGGAAAAATTTGCGCTGATTGACCGGGACGAAGAACGTACCATCAAAGCAGCCGAACAGCTTGGAGAGGCAATGCGTATTCATATACCGCTTCGAATCGAGGCGTTTGATAACTCAAACATACAAGGAACAGCACCTGTATCAGCGATGATCGTATTTATCGATGGAAAACCAGAGAAAAAAGAATACCGGAAATATAAAATTAAAACAGTCACCGGACCGGATGATTACGGCTCGATGCGCGAAGTCATCCGCCGCCGTTATACCCGCGTTTTACGTGATCATTTGCCATTGCCTGATTTGATTATTATCGATGGGGGAAAAGGACAAATTGAAGCAGCGCGCGACATTTTATTGAATGAACTCGGACTCGATATTCCGATTGCAGGTCTCGCCAAAGATGATCGCCACCGTACATCCCAGCTGCTTTACGGAAATCCGTTGCAAATTGTGCCGCTTATGCATAACAGCCAGGCTTTTTATTTGCTTCAGCGCATTCAAGATGAAGTACACCGGTTTGCGATTACATTCCACCGGCAACTTCGTGGGAAAGGAGCATTTCAGTCCATTTTAGATGACATTGAAGGCGTTGGACCACAGCGAAAAAAACAGCTGCTGAAAACGTTTGGTTCGTTGAAAAAGCTAAAAGAAGCGTCAAAAGAAGAGATTATTGCTGCGGGCATTCCGGAAAAAACAGCCGATGCTCTGCTCGCGGCCCTGGCAGAAAAATAAAATAGACCGCCTTAAAAGGCGGTCTATTCCCATTTTACAGTAATGTCAACATGTTTGCTTTTTTTATGTAATTGGCAAATGGCTTCCGCTTCTCTATCAAAATGCGCTGACATCTGTTCTGCGACAAATCCGCTTTCCAATGTGAAAGAAGGATTGGTCTGCACGTTAAAACGACGTTCAGTCATCCCGCCGGAAAGCCGGTAAAGTCGTTCGTTTTTCGTTTCTTTTATAAGGTAAATCATGCCCCATCCGGCTTCTTGGAAAAAAGCGGACAATTCTTCTGTATCTGTACACGGAAATCGCCGTGCGAGCGCTTTTCCGCCCCAATATAAAACATCACCTGCATCCGAACCCAAAAGATCGCCGATTAAAACGTCCCGGATCAATTCATAGCCAAAGACAGAAACAGACGCATTCTTCGCTTCAGACAGTCTCTGTTCTTCGTTTTCAATAGTCAAAGTTAATTCCTCGCTTTCTCTCTCGTTATTATATACAATTGACCGCGTCAAAAAAAGTATATTCCGTATGAAAAGCCGGACAAAAATGTGCCCACCTTTCCTTGACGCTTATACTTTATGGGAGTAAAATGTACTTGTCACATCGTAAGAGTAGTAGATGAAGCTGTGTGCGAATAATGAAAATATTTGTCGAATGCTTCAAGATTAAGGGGGGGAAATGGTGGCTGACAATCGAGAGTTTTTTTACCGCAGGCTGCATTCATTGCTCGGTGTCATTCCGGTCGGGCTATTTATGACGCAGCACTTAGTCGTCAATCATTTTGCGACGAAAGGGGAAGAAGCGTTTAATCAGGCTGCAGGATTTATGGCAAGCTTGCCGTTTGTGCTTGTACTAGAAACGTTTATTATCTTCCTGCCGCTTTTGTTCCACGCTATTTATGGACTGTATATCGCGTTTACAGCAAAAAATAACGTTGGGCGCTTCGGCTACTTCCGTAACTGGATGTTTGTATTACAGCGCTGGTCAGGCGTAGTTACACTCATCTTCGTCGCATGGCACGTTTGGGAAACACGGGTTCAAGCTGCATTAGGTGCAGAAGTAAACTTTCAAATGATGGAGAACATTTTAGGGAATCCATTCATGCTTGTCTTTTACATAGTTGGCGTCCTCGCAGCGATCTTCCATTTTGCAAATGGTTTATGGTCGTTCTGTGTGAGCTGGGGAATCGCTGTATCACCGCGTTCGCAGCAAATCGTTACATACGCAACGCTATTTGTCTTTTTTGCTTTATCAATTATCGGATTACGCGCAATCTTTGCGTTCGTGTAAAACCGGCAATGAATTGAGTTCTGTCAGATAGATAAAAGATAGAACTGAAAAGGGAGTGGATCTCGCAATGAGTAAAGGTAAAGTTATCGTAGTCGGCGGCGGGCTAGCCGGTCTGATGGCTACGATTAAAGCAGCGGAATCAGGTACGCCTGTTGAGCTATTTTCGCTTGTTCCGGTAAAGCGTTCTCATTCCGTTTGTGCGCAGGGCGGCATTAACGGCGCTGTGAATACAAAAGGAGAAGGCGATTCTCCTTGGGAGCACTTTGATGATTCGGTTTATGGAGGCGATTTTTTAGCGAATCAGCCACCTGTTAAAGCGATGACAGAAGCGGCGCCAGGCATTATCCATTTGCTTGACCGTATGGGCGTTATGTTTAACCGGACGCCGGAAGGACTTCTTGATTTCCGCCGTTTCGGGGGCACGCAGCATCACCGGACAGCATTTGCTGGCGCGACGACAGGCCAGCAGCTTTTGTACGCACTTGATGAGCAGGTTCGCCGCTTTGAAGTAGCGGGTCTTGTGACGAAATATGAAGGATGGGAATTTCTTGGGGCCATTATTGACGATGAAGGCATTTGCCGTGGAATTGTTGGACAGAATCTTTCAACAATGAATATTCAGTCATTCCCTGGCGACGCTGTGATCATGGCGACAGGCGGTCCGGGCATTATTTTTGGGAAATCAACGAATTCCATTATTAACACAGGATCAGCGGCATCAATTGTCTATCAGCAAGGGGTTAATTACGCAAACGGTGAGTTTATTCAAATTCACCCGACAGCCATTCCGGGAGATGATAAACTCCGTCTTATGAGTGAATCGGCGCGTGGTGAAGGCGGTCGGGTTTGGACGTACAAAGACGGAAAGCCTTGGTATTTCCTTGAGGAAAAATATCCAGCTTACGGAAATCTTGTGCCGCGTGACATCGCGACACGTGAAATTTTTGATGTCTGTGTGAACCAAAAACTCGGTATTAACGGTGAAAATATGGTGTACTTGGATCTTTCTCATAAAGATCCGCATGAACTCGATGTAAAACTGGGCGGAATCATCGAAATCTATGAAAAATTCATGGGTGACGATCCGCGTAAAGTGCCAATGAAAATTTTCCCTGCGGTCCATTATTCAATGGGCGGCTTGTGGGTAGATTACGAGCAGCAGACAAATATTCCAGGCCTTTTTGCAGCTGGTGAGTGTGATTACTCACAGCACGGTGCAAACCGTCTCGGTGCGAACTCGCTTCTTTCCGCTATATATGGCGGTATGGTGGCAGGGCCGAATGCAGTACGTTACATTAGTGGTCTTGAAAAAAGTGCTGATGCTGTTTCTTCTTCCATTTTTGATCACCATGTGAAGCAAGAAGAAGCAAAATGGAATGGCATTATGTCATTGAATAAAGGGTCTGAAAATGCCTATGTTATCCACAAAGAACTAGGCGAATGGATGACGGCAAACGTAACTGTTGTTCGTTACAACGATAAATTAAAGCAGACAGACGATAAAATTGTCGAACTTTTAGAACGCTATAAAAACATCGATATTAATGATACGGCAAAATGGAGCAATCAAGGGGCAATGTTTACCCGTCAGTTGAAAAACATGCTTCATTTAGCACGCGTTATTACAATCGGCGCGTTAAACCGGAATGAAAGCCGCGGTGCACACTACAAGCCGGACTTCCCAGAACGGAATGACGAAGAATTTATGAAAACAACGATGGCCACGTTTACAGGTGAAAATACAGCGCCTTCTTTCCATTATGAAGAGATTGATGTCTCACTTATTCCACCGCGTAAACGGGACTACTCGAAGAAGAAGGAGGAGAAATAATGAGCGAGCAAAAAACAATCAGCTTCATTATTACCCGTCAGGATGCCGCTGATTCTGCTCCGTATGATGAAGAGTTTGAAGTAGAATACCGCCCGAATATGAACGTCATTTCCGCACTAATGGAAATCCGTCGTAACCCGATGAATAAAAAAGGCGAAAAAACAACACCCATTAACTGGGATATGAACTGCCTTGAAGAAGTGTGCGGTGCGTGCTCTATGAATATTAACGGCAAACCGCGTCAGTCTTGTACAGCACTTGTCGACAAGTTGGAACAGCCAATTCGCTTAGCGCCAATGAATACGTTCCCGGTTGTCCGTGATCTGCAAGTAGATCGCAGCCGTATGTTTGATTCATTGAAGCGTGTAAAAGCATGGGTGCCAATCGATGGTACGTATGACCTTGGCCCTGGACCGCGTATGCCGGAACGGAAGCGTCAATGGGCGTATGAACTTTCAAAATGCATGACGTGCGGCGTCTGCTTAGAAGCATGCCCGAACGTAAACAGCAAATCAAACTTTATCGGCCCACAATCGTTGTCACAAGTTCGTTTATTTAATGCTCACCCGACAGGCGCAATGAACCGTGATGAGCGGTTAGAGACAATCATGGGAGACGGCGGTCTTGGCAACTGCGGCAATTCGCAAAACTGTGTACAGTCTTGCCCGAAAGGCATTCCATTAACGACGTCGATTGCGGCGCTAAACCGCGAAGCAACAATGCAGTCTTTCCGCAGCTTCTTTGGAAGTGACCACGCGGTAGATTAATAACAGAACCTCCAGCATGTGCTGGAGGTTTTCTTTACAGCATAAATGAATGATCATTCATTAATTAATTAGGAGGATTTTTATGAGAATACCTGCATACATTGATGATTGGACAAAATGGTTTGAATCATTTACGTATTATTGGCCAGTAACCGTTCGATTTTCAGAAATTGATATGCTTGGTCATGTAAACAATACGGTTACTTTCAAATATTTTGAAGAAGCGCGTATTCAGTTTTTACAGGAGCAGGGTTTGAAAAAAGAATGGGGCCACGATTCCATAGTATTCGTTGTAGCAGATTTGCAATGTGACTATATAAAGCAGGTTTTTTATGGAGACAATCTTAAAATCTATGTGAAAACGGCTTCATTTGGCACGTCATCGTGTGATATTCACTATAAAGGAATAAATGAAAAAGAAGAAGTGGTTTTCACGGGACGCGGGACAATTGTACAAATAGACAAGGTATCTGGCCGGCCGGTTCCTTTTAATAATGAAACAAAACAGCTGCTCACATAAAACCAATTAAAGGCTGTGCGCATATGATAGTGTAGCGGCGGCTAACCGAAACAGGCTGCTCTTTGAAAGGGTGACAATATGTGTGGCAGCTTTGATTTTGACTAGACGGGAAAAAGATGTGTTTAAGCGGCTTATTGATGGTAAATCGACTCATGATATTGCAGAAGAACTAGGGATTAGTGAAAAAACGGTACGGAATCACATTTCAAATGGCATTCAAAAGCTTGGCGTCAAAGGGCGGGCGCAAGCTATTGTCGAATTGCTTCGGATTGGAGAACTTTCTCTATAGCATCATGGCCGTGCCGATTCACTCGGCACGGTTTTTCCCTTGCTTGCATTTTACGTAAAAAACAAGGAAAATAGACGAAGAATCGCATATTGTTTTCACATGAAAGGGTGCAAATGAATGTCTCTCATACAAAGCAGCCCGGGAGAAGCTGTCGCTGATATTGAGCGGAACCTGCGTCATATCGACGGCATTATCAAGCAAAAAGGCCGCGAGATTTTAAATGATTATAAGATTACACCACCGCAATTTATCGCGCTGCATTCATTATATGAAAAAGGAGACACGACAATCGGGGAGCTGTCATCCAGAATGTTTCTGGCGTGCAGCACGACGACTGATCTCATCGATCGGATGGAAAAGACTTCCCTTGTTGAGCGGGTCCGAGATACGAAAGACCGCCGCATCGTCCGCATTCACCTGCTTAAAGAAGGCGAAAAAATTATTAAAGATGTCATTAAAAGGCGCCGTGAATATGTGGAAGGCGTGCTGAACAACTTTTCGGAAAAAGAAACAGCACAATTAAACGCTCTTTTAAACAAAATGCACATTGAAATGAAAGTGGAATGAGGCGGACGTGTTGAATAGACCAATCGGAGTCATTGATTCAGGTGTCGGCGGACTGACAGTTGCAAAAGAAATGATGCGTCAGCTGCCGAAAGAAACGATTTATTATATAGGGGATACCGCACGCTGCCCGTATGGTCCGCGCTTGCCGGGAGAGGTTCGAAAGTTCACATGGGAAATGACCCGCTTTTTGGAGCAGTACGATATGAAAATGCTCGTCATTGCCTGTAACACGGCAACAGCCGTCGTACTCGATGAAATTAAACGTGAGCTGACCATTCCAGTCGTCGGTGTTATTCAGCCGGGGGCCCGGGCAGCGATTAAGCAAACGAAAAATCGTCATATTGCCGTGCTCGGAACAACCGGCACAGTGAAAAGCCGTGCATATGAAAAAGCCATCAAAGCGATTGATCCAGGTGCAGAAGTGTACTCGCTTGCCTGTCCCGATTTTGTGCCGCTCGTAGAAAGCGGAGAATACCGGAGTGAGCGTGCAAAACAAATTGTTGCACAAACCCTTAAGCCGTTTAAAAAAACTCCGTCAGACACGGTTATATTAGGCTGTACGCATTATCCGCTTTTGGAACCGATTATTGCGGATTATATGGGACCGGATGTATCCGTGATCAGTTCAGGTGATGAAACGGCACGTGGTGTCAGTGCAATTCTGGAATTTAATGATATGCTTGCGGAAAATGAGCAGGCGAAACACCGTTTTTTCACAACGGGAAGCATTAAATCATTTAATGTCATTGCGGCTGACTGGCTTGGCGACATTCAATTGGATACGAAAAAAATTCAGCTGGCATAATGCCGGCTTTTTTTCGTTTGACCGCATATATTTGTATGAATGCATAAAGAAAGGGGCGGTTTGCGTGCGGAAAAAATGTGGGCTGGCTATGCTGCTTATACTGTCAGGCTGTGCAGGAGAACCAGAAGAAGGACTGCCGATAAAAGTCGTATACACAGAAGAAGGGGAAGACAGTCCTGCATCAGCTGCTGAAACCGTGATGGCGGAGCTGTATGTAGTCGATCAAAATCGGCTGCTCGTCCCGCAAGTGCTGCCGATTGAAGCGAATGGGCATGAAGAAAAAGCCGCCCTTCTTGCATTAGCAGAAGGAACTGCTCCAGCCGGGTTTCAGTCGCCACTTCCGGAAGGAACGATTATTCAAGATGTTGAATTGAAAGGGAAAACGGCCATTGTCAGTGTAGCAGGTGCTTTTTCAGACTATCCGGCGGAAGAGGAAGAACTAGTTGCCGCGGCCATTACATGGACCGTAACAGGAATGGGACAGGCTGAACGCGTTCAGTTGAAGCTGAATGGAGAAAAACTGGACGCGATGCCAAAAGCGGGCTTGCCAATTGCGGCAGGCGGGATGAAACGAGAAGATGGCATTAATATGAAAGCCGGTTATACAGACACCGGTGCTACAAAGCCCATTACTGTTTATTTTACAGCTCAAAATGAACAGGGTCCTTATTTAGTACCGGTTACTCGGCGAATTTCAGCGCAAACAACTGATTTGATTGCTGCTTCTGTTTCTGAACTTGCCAAGGGGCCTGTTCCTGGCAGCGGCCTTATGACAACCTGGCCTTCTGATGCAAAATTAGCTGCATCGCCAGTTGTGGAAAATGGACGGGCGGTGCTTCAATTTAGCGACGCGATTTTAGAAAATAATGGCGAAGCACTCGTCTCCAGCAGTTTGCTGAAGCCACTCGCACTGACGCTCGCCGCTTCGGCGGAGATAGACAGCATTGCTGTAAAAGTGGAAGGACATCCGGATGTGAAGATGGAAACGGGCGCCCCGGTACCTGCTTCGTTGACCGCTCCGTTGTTTGTAAATGCAGAAAGTAATCTATCGGCGGAATGAACATTTGACAGACGCGCGTAAATTCCGGAAAATGGACAGCGGAAGCAGGAAAAAACGGAGGGAATCAATATGCGCATAGACGGACGGACAGAAAAAGAACTTCGCCCAGTTGGAATTGAAACAAGCTTTTTAACACACCCGGAAGGATCTGTACTCATTTCGATTGGAAACACAAAAGTGATTTGCACGGCGAGCATTGAAGATCGTGTTCCGCCGTTTATGAGGGGAAGCGGAAAAGGCTGGGTGACAGCAGAGTACGCGATGATCCCGCGTGCGACTGGCCAGCGTAACATGCGGGAATCAACAAAAGGGAAAGTAACGGGACGGACGATGGAAATCCAGCGGCTTATTGGCCGGGCGCTGCGTGCAGTTGTGGATCTGGATGTGATCGGAGAACGGACGATCTGGATTGACTGCGATGTTATTCAAGCGGATGGCGGAACGCGCACAGCGGCGATTACCGGCGCATTTGTGGCGATGACGCTCGCCTTGCATGATTTGGCGATTGAAAAAGATTTTCCGCTGTACCCGGTTACCGATTTTCTTGCGGCGACCAGTGTCGGAATCGTCAAAGAGCACGGCGTCGTGGTAGACTTAAACTATGAAGAAGACAGCAGTGCGGAAGTGGATATGAATGTTGTCATGACCGGCGATGGTCAATTTGTTGAAGTGCAGGGAACCGGGGAAGAAGCAACGTTTTCCATGAATGAGCTTCAACAGCTGCTTGAAGCAGCACAGGGCGGCATGAAAATGCTGTTTGATATTCAGGCGGATGTACTCGGTGTTGCGGCGGATTTGATTCATGAAAGGAAATCAGCGAATGAATGAACTTATTGTTGCCACTCAAAATGTGGGAAAAGCGAAAGAGTTCGTTCGCATGTTTGAACCTCTTGGCATTACAGTGAAAACACTGCTCGATTATCCAGAGCTGCCGGACGTGGAGGAGACAGGTGAAACGTTCGCAGAAAACGCACTCTTAAAAGCAGAATCCGCTGCCCGGTTAACAGGCCGGCCGGCGATTGCTGACGATTCCGGAATCGTCATTGATGCGCTTAATGGCCGCCCAGGAGTGTATTCCGCGCGTTATGCGGGAATAGAGAAAAATGACCGGGCTAACAAGGAAAAAGTGTTGGATGAAATGAAAAATGTACCCAGTGGCAGCCGCAGTGCCCGGTTTGCGTGTGTGCTGGCTGTGGCGTTTCCAGACGGACGAAAGCCTATATTCGCGGAAGGATTTTGTGAAGGGTCGATCGCTTTTGAAGAACAAGGCAAAAATGGCTTTGGCTATGACCCTTTATTTATTCCGGACGGATATGAGGTTACGCTGGCCCAAATCGATCCGGAAGAAAAAAACATAATCAGCCACCGCGCGCATGCATTAAACACATTACGGGCAGTACTGCCCGAACTGGCAGGTGAATAAAGGTGAAAATGTTAATCGTAAGCGACAACCACGGATGGGACAGTATTTTAACTGACTTGAAGCGCCGCTACAAAGACAAAGTGGATGCAATGATTCATTGCGGGGATTCTGAAATGACGGCTGAGGACCCAGCAGTTGATGGCTATACCGTTGTCCGCGGCAACTGTGATTCAGAAGACCAGTTCCCCAATGACGTGTTAGAAAGTGTGGAGGACTGCCGTGTATTCGTTACACACGGTCACCGATACAACATTAAAATGACGTTAACCAATTTAGCGATGAAAGCGAAAGAAACAGGTGCTGACTTTGTTTTCTTCGGTCACTCGCACACGGCCGGTGCCGAAATGGCCGATGGCGTTTTGTATTTAAATCCGGGCAGCATCTCTTTGCCGCGCGGACGCCGCGAAAAAACGTACGCTATTGTGGATGTGAAAAAATCTAAAATTGCTGTCCGCTTTTTTGATGAGAGGCATCATGAAGTAGAAGCGTTAAGCTGTACATTCAACCGCTGATTGGTCAGGCGGCTGGAACGTCCTGCCGGTGTGCAGGGCGTTTTTTTACTCAGACATAGAAGGATTTACTCAGACATAAAAATAATTCCAGCCATAATTTAAAATTCATGTTGACATCGTATCCAACGATTGCTATTATAAATATTGTCTTTAAAGCAAGTCTCAGTAGCTCAGCTGGATAGAGCAACGCCCTTCTAAGGCGTCGGTCGGGGGTTCGAATCCCTCCTGGGACATCATACATAAGAAATCAAAAAGGCAATCTGTCACGTTATGGTGCGGATTGTCTTTTTTTATCTATACACTTTCATTGTTCAAGTGAAACGGTCAGTGATACGGTCACCTAAGAAATTTGCCCGTTATTGGCTTCACTTACAATGGAGGTGTTTTTTTATGACGAAAAAGAAAGGGATATTTGATGTGAAAGTAGATGTACGGGAATTGCTTGGTGAAAAGCCTCAAAATGCTCCTAAAATCGATTCTGAGCAATCAGTAATACCAAACCACTCTAAGACAATTAAAGACGCTCTAACAGTGATTTCACGTCAAATGAAAATAAGCGGGAACAGAAGTAGAACAATAAACGATTATGTTCTTCATGTAGAGCATTTTCGAACTGTTACAAACGTGGTACATGTATCAGATATTACAGTTGAAAGCATTTATCAGTGGTTGGATAGCATGAACGTCAGCAATCAAACAAAACTAACCAGATTAAAATGCTTTAAAGCTTTTCTTTCAAGATGTTTGGACAATGGATGGCTTGAAACAAAGTTCTGGAAAACCGTAAACATAAAAGTAGACCAAAAAGTTAAACAAGGGGCTACAGACGCCGAAATAAACGTTTTATTATCTGTGTTAGACCTGAACAGCTTTATTGAGCTGAGAGACGCTGTAGCGGTACTTCTGATGTATAAAACAGGTATTAGGATTAATACCCTATCCCAGCTAGAAGAGCAGCATATTAATTTAAACGAAAATGTATTGATGCTTGATGGCAGTATAATGAAAAATCACCAAAGCCTAAAGCTGCCGTTTAATGAATTGCTGGGAAATCTTTTAGCCGTTTTAGTTAAACAAAATGCAATAATTCGCAAAGAATACCGTAAAAAAATCAATTGCTGTTTATCACGAAATACGGAGATGTGATTTCTAATTCGCCGACTCATAACAATATTCAAAAAAGGTTAAATAAGTACAGTAAAATGTATGGACTGGAGAATATCAATCCTCATGCTTTGCGTAGAGGGTTTGCGAAGAATTTATTAGATAAAGGAGCGAGTGTAGCCGTGATTTCCAAAGCACTCGGTCATTCTGATATTGCAGTGACAACGAAATATTTATATCTGGATATGGACGAGGTAGCAGATAATTTGCGGAGATATTTGTGAAAAATAGTAAGTAGGCACTCTCGCTTAGCAAGCCGAGGAAGATGTATGGGGAAATGGCGGTGCTAAGTGATGAATCATGATCTGTATCCGGAGACGGTGGATAATCGGTAAGGGGCAGGGAGCAGGGAAAAGAGTGTGGTCACACGAAATTGGCTGAAATGTGACCACGAAAACAACTTTTTTTCGAAAAATGTGACTAAAAATGTGACCAACAGAAGTACAAAATAAGGTGATGTGACCACGCATTATACGTATAAAGAGACATCTCTATTTGGAGATGTCTTTTTTATTAACAAGTATGTTTGTGAATAAATTTCTCACCCTTTCATTATACATTCTGTTGTAGGCTGGCAATGTCCGTCATGAGTGCTTTTGCTATCTAAACGTTAATGAGACACAAAAAAATTAATGTGACAATGCGTTATGTTGCAATGTGGGGGAATGAACTAAGAGAGCAAAATGATAAGTATAATCCACTTAACTCTCTAAATATTTAATTAACACCAAGAACAAAAAGCCCTCATGTTACCTTCTGTAAAAGGCAGCATGAAGGTTGTTATTTGGCTTTATTAAGCAATCGCTGTTAGTGAAATAAGACTTATGCTCTCTCTCTAAACAACAGGTCAATTTCTGCACGGTCATAATCTAAAATCCAATCATTATATTCTTCGTAAAAAAATCTTATATCCTCTTTATCAGCCGCCAGAATATCGCACCCACAGTCATCATACAAATGATAAATTATCTTCTTAGAGAGATTAATAAAGTAGATATCATACCCGTTTTGATAATTATTTTTCAATATTGTAGATGGGTGAGCAAAGTCTTCATAGCTAATAGCTTTTAAAAGCTGGGAATACTTAATTTCATTTTTCAGACAAGGAAGAACAAAACGATGAGTGATCGATTCGTCCTCATCGTCTTCTTCATCTTGGTCATCAAAAACACTAGGTAACAGTTGATATTGCAGCTTGTATAATGTTTGTTTGTGTTTCGCGTATTTTAGATAAACATTTAAAGGTTTTCTTTGAAGAAAATTGTCCCCGCTTGTGGAATGCACATCTGTAACAAGCAATATATGGTCGTTTTCCTCAAAAGCCTTATTGAATAAAGTAATAGCTCGTTGGAAAGTTTGTTTGATTCTTTGTTCTTCATTATCTGGGGAAGGCGGTGAAATTTCAAAACGAATGCTATTCTCCCATGAATAAAACAAACTAGGTGCTAAAACTAAACCATTATAATATTGATCTAAAAACAATTGCAGCACTTTAGTCATTTTGTCTCTCCAATTTATTTTAATAATTGATTCAAAATAACATATTAACACCTATTTATTATTAAAGAAATGATGCTCTTACTTTTTAACTGAAGATGTTTTTGGGCAGTATGGACGAACTGTTGAGTAATAACCATCTTGTTTTTTTAAGGCTGTATTAAATATTGGTCTTGATATTTCACCAAAAGAAAAATGACCATTTCTAGTCCTTTGTTTATCTTTCTTTAGCCAATGCACCAGTTGATACAAGAAGGAATTTCAATAGTCTTTTCTTCTCATTTTTATTTTATGAGCCAACAAAAAAGAAAGCATCATAGCAATCCAATGGGGAAAAGTAATCATCATCATAAGAATTCCTATTCCTAAGTCATCTTTTGGATAAGGATTTGGGAAAATACTAAATACAATCGGCTGAAACAACATCATTCCAATCACGGCAGGTAAAATCGGAATATAAAATATATATTTCCCTACACCAAGCGATAATCTTGTGTTTATGAACGTGTAGAGTGGAACTAGAAGGATAGCAACTATAACAATTCCACTTATATTCCAAGTGTTGTTTGTATACAATGCTGCTAACCAAATTTCATTCACCACTGTATAAAGCAATAACAGCAAGCAAAAAGACAAAAACTGTTTTATTTTTATAGTTCTTTTTGATATTGTAAAATTTTTCAATTAAAGTATATTTCCTTTCATTAAAGTATTTATGTCATTACTATATTACTTGAATTGTTGAAACTGTTAATAGTGGAAAAATTAACAACATCCTTTAACAAGCCCTTCTTTAAAGTCAATTACCGTAAGAACCTTTTACTCAATAGTTTTAGTCTACTATTGATCGATAATTAATATAAAAAAGTAAAGCTTGCGATGATCAATCGCGAGCCTTTTTTATTGGATAAATGACTACTTAAAATCAATGTAACTTAGTAAATAAAATGTTACATTCAAAATGCTTATTTTGTTGACTTTTACTGGTTTTATACATAAAATCAGTTTATAGGTTAGATACGTTACATTCAAAATATTGATATTAAAGGAGTTATGAATGATGGCTACGATCAAGGACGTTCAACCGATTCGAAGCAAGGAAGACTTAGACAACATGAAATGGTCACTTAAAAGACATTGTAGTGAGCGGGACTACATATTATTTTTGCTTGGCATCAACAGCGGTTTACGAGTGGGTGACTTGCTTGAATTAAAAGTGAAGCAAATAAGAGGGAAGAATGAAATCACGGTAAAAGAGGGAAAGACGAAGAAAGTGAGAAAGATTCACTTGAAACAGATTAAGGAGGAACTTGAAGAATATATTCGTACATTAGGTGATACAGAATGGCTTTTTCCATCACGTAAAGGCGATAGACCAATAACACGCATACAAGCGTACAGACAATTGAATAAAGCAGCAGATATGGCTGATATAAGTACAGGAATTGGAACACACACGATGCGTAAAACGTTCGGATACTGGCATTACAAACAATTCCATGACGTAGCAAAGTTGCAAAAGATACTAAATCATTCCCATCCAGCCATCACACTAGATTATATTGGAATTACAGCAGAAGAAATTGAGAAGGACTTTGACACGTTTAAATTATGACAAGTCGTTCAGTGAAATTCGAATGTGAAGGAGCTTGAAGAGAATGGAATGCTCTTGTGAACAAAAAACACCTTATAAATTGATAATTGAAGGAGATATGGGTGGCGATCCTATATGGTGTAGTCATTGTGGCCGCAACCTTGATATAGATGAAGTTTCAATTTCGGAGGGATTAAAAGAAGAACTTTGGGATTGGATGACAAGATATGGAGAATGGATTGATTGGGATAAGGACAAGCTGCTGCCTAACGGAATCGAACTTGAAGTAGAGCATAATAGACAGGGAATGGAACTAACTGAAAAAGCAAAGAAGGAATTAGAAGGAAAGCACAAAATAAAATTTTCCCCTTCTACGTCAGCAAGAAGCTATGCGAACGCAAGAAAGTTCTGGAGAAGGTGATTAGCTAAAAATAACAAGCCTAGAAGAAGAGTTTGCCTAAGCAGCTCCTGTTTTTAAAAACGTCAACTAGGGACATGCTTTTTGTAGATAAAGGGGGAGTGTATACGTAAGTGGGGGGGGGTTAATCACCAAATAACCGTAAAGCTTCCTTGAAACCAGCTTATGCACTCTTATTCCTGCACTCATCTTTATTTCTCATACGTATGAAGACGTTAGCAGCATGTTTAAAATCATCTCAATAGACATGATTTTTACGTATGCTCTACGTATGATAAAATTCTGTTTTTATCACGCTATATACAAGATTTCATGCTTTGAACTATCTCTTTTTCTTCGAATGAAATGAAGCAGTAGACCGAAACTGTTGACTAAAAAAACGAACTAACTTAGTCAACTATACGAAAAAGTTGTTTTAAGAAATCATCAAATGTATCTGCCATTTTGATATATTTCCAAGACATTTTCTCTGTTGAGTAATCTTCCTGAATATATTGGATAGGAGGATTTTCTTTTGTAAATCGGTAATCCATAACAAGCCAGTGATGAAAATCCCACCACAATATAATTAAATCCTTCGGCAGGTTAGCTTCTTCCAACAAATCTTCAGATGATATAATGCTCACATCATCTTCCTCAAAATGAATAGGATCAATATCTAGATGGTACTTTTCTGGTCTGTCAGGAAACATAAAATACGGATAGGTGAGTTCTCCGCCATTTTGTTCTTTCATTAAACGCTTAAACGTTTCTGGAAATGTAATATCTAACATGGCTTCTGCTTTTTGAATGATGTCATCAGTGAGTGGATATTCAATACGCCAACTTTTTTCTTTATCCCAAAAGTTTTTGCCGTTATAATGCTCCTTCATATATGTAGCCTCCTATGGTTACGGCAGGTTTCGTTTATTTTCATATCATTGATTTATAGTTGAACAGCAGCACCTATTTAATCAACAGTACGTCAACACAGACAAGCAGGAATAATTCTAGATTAAGCGGCAGTTGACCGAATCTGATTAATAACATTCTTAAAAGTTGAGTGCATTGGTTAGTTTCGTTAATGCCTGATATACTTCTTCTCTTAATTTCTGTTCGGAAATTTCAAAGGCAGTTTCTTGACCTGGAAGACACTCGTGCCAATAACAATCAACTGATTCGAACACATTATTTAAGATACGAAATATTTCCTCGCCCATCGGTTCTGTTTCTTTTTTGAAGGTTTCAAGATAAGTGACTTCAAAGTCTTCTACAGAAATGATTTTATTTAAAAAGTCTTCTATCAATTTTTTATATTTATAAACATCCATTTGGAGTCTCCTTATACAAGTACTTATATAAGCTTATCTCTATCTAAAAGGAAAGATAACACATATTTAATCAGCAGTACGCTCATACAGCGTATCACAGAACAAACAGTGCTTTTACCAACCTTAGGCTTTAACAGAGCCTTTTTATATCCTTGTAAATTTCCGAAAGAAGCTGTCCCTCAATTGTCCCCTTTTCGAAAAGGGACTCTGCTGTGTCAAAATCTTGGATAAAGGAGTCTCTACTACGAGTAAGGTAGTATCCATCTACATTTTGGCTTATCCAATATTCCTCGTTTTTGTAATCAAAACTAAATTCTTCTCCCCAACCTACACGTTCTTGGAGTTCCATAAACTCACTCTTAGTCATTTCATCACCTTCCTTTTTGCATTTGCTCTCACTAGCCTTACAACGATTTTACAATAGAGAAGTTTAAGATCAAGAGCACAAATGTAGTTTTCACTACGCTACGCTTCGCTGCAAACTCCATTTTACTCCAGCAAACTCCGCTACGCTCCGATTTGCTTTCGTCACTCACATCTGCTTAGTCACACCAGATATATAATGAATGACAAAGTGTGATTGGTTTACATCGACACACCGAGCGTAGCGAGTGTGTTGATGTGGGACGGACTTTCTCCTGTAGCGTAGCGGAATGAAAATGGGTACAGAACGAGAACGGGTATAGAATACTAAGGCTGGGTGAGGAAGGTCGATGGACTATGGTGCCCTAGAGCCCATCCGTTAGTCTGACTCCAACGACCACTTTAGTATGGCCATTTCATGAAGGTAGAGAATTGAATTTTCATGGGAGTGTAATTGCAATGTTTTACATTCTTTTTTAGAATTAATCTTTTTCCATTATTTTTTTGTAATCTTCTACTATTGTCCCAATCGTATTAAATGCTTCTTTTGCTTTCACTTTATCAGAATCCTTTTGACCGTCATATGTTATCAATGCCTTCCATAGAGCCCATCCTCGTGCTCTATTCCAAGTTGCCTGGTCCAGATTTATTTCATTCTTGAACACTTGTCTACTGGCATCATCAAAGAAAGTCCAGGCAATTGCTGCATCACAAGAAGGATCACCTACTCCCAAAATACCAAAATCAATAACCGCACAGAGCTTTCCATCTTTAACCAACAAATTCCCAGGTGCTATATCACCGTGTACCCATACAGGCTTTGATTTCCATTCAGAATCTAAAGCCAACCACCATATTTCACTCAACAAACCTTCATCAAAATACTCTTTGTTTTTCTCAATAGCATTTCGGGTCTCATCATTGTAAATAGATAAAGACCCACCTCTATAAAAATTATGTTTACCAGCTAAGGGTCCTTTGCTGGCATCGATGGCTTGTAATTCTTTTAAAAATAACCCCAAGTCTTTTGCTATCTGATTAAGGTTTTCAATATTGTTATGAGATAGGGGTTCTCCATCAAGCCACCTATAGATAGACCAGGACCAGGGATATTCTTCATTCGGATTTCCTTTTGCTATTGGAACAGGAATTGGTAATGAAAGTTTTCTAGCTAAAATTGGAAGCCACTTTTGTTCTTTTTCTACTTGTGGAGCATAGCCTGCTGCACTAGGTAACCTTACACTCATATGATCGCCTAGATGAAATGTTCTATTATCATTTCCACCATTTTTTACAGGTCTGATATATAAATCAGACCATTTTGGATATTGTTCATTTATTAGTCTTAATACTAAATCAATATTGATAATCATTATATAACTCACCTGCTCTTTTCTAATCCTAATAGATATTTTCTTCCCCAATACTTTGAAATCCTTCTAAAAGTAAACTGCCTCTTTAGTGCAATAAAAAAGAGGTCACCGTCGCAAGCCCATTGCTCAATACTTGACCCGTTAGCCATCCATGTAGCACAAAATCAGCGCTACACCACAGATAATGGAAATGGAATGCAGAATGGGTATAGAATACTACGGCTGGGAGAGGAAGGTCGATCAACTATGGTGCCGTAGAGCCCATCCGTTAGTCTGACTCCAACGACCACTTTAGTATGGCCATTTCATGAAGGTAGAGAATTGAATTTTCATGGGAGTTCAATATCTCCCCCAAAATTTTTCAGTTAGTCCAAACAGTCAAAACAGAGCAGTATTACAGCTGGTTTTTGAAAAATTTGTCTTAGAAAATGAAGAGTGGTTATTGGATGGTCCTGACGATCAAAACAGCTGGTTTACTCTTTCTTCGGATAAATCACTTGTTCACTTTCTAAAAGAAAAAGATCATATAGATGCTATTCAAGAATTTTTAACGTCAAGGCTTAAGGAATTATATAAATTAAAGCAAAATTATCCTGATTTAAAGTGGAATGGAGAATAAACAGAATTTATTCGCCAATATTTACGATAAACCTGCATACATATTTAGTTTTACAGGCAGGTTCCTTTTAAGCGTACTGGCCGAATACGTAAAAAGGCCGCGGGGGGAATCTCCGCGGTACAAACGACAAACTACTTATGATGGTGCTGGGTCAATGCAGAGACCCTAACCTAGATTATCGCCCGTTACGAAGAAATTTAAACCATATTAAAAAAAGCAGCCTGCCAGTAGCCACTTGAATTTGATGTCCGTATTAAAAATGTAAAAGAGCGCAGCTATGTGATAGCGACGCTTGAAAGTTGATAGTTGTCAGGAGAAGTTAAATCAATATATGTACGGCTTGGCCGATATATTCCTTGGATTCCGGACGCAAAAAAGGCCACAGGAAGAGGTGAGTTAAGAGTATGTAACGCGTGGTAAAGTGGCTACACTGTCGTATGTTAATCGTTACCAGTTGCGGCCAAAGCGTAAACGTAAAAAAGCGGTCCTGAGGCCGGCATAGACAATCGCTAGTGCTGCGTGCCTTGTATGGAGAAACGTCGCGGGCAGACTACCCGATGTGGATGTTTTTTCAACGAATAGCGCGAATGGAGGCCTGTCTGTTTTTACAGTATATGTGTGGCCAAGGCGCTTTAGTCCGGCTGTTAAAAGTCTAATTGCGATCACAACTGCGTTATTTTTCGTTCAATATATGGAAGAAACTCGCCCAGGCGGGTTATGAAAAGTTGTGATTTCGTTGGACTCTGTTAGACTAAAACGTCCGTTTTCCGATGTACCTTATAAGAAGAAACGCGATTTTGCGATTAGACTCTGCTTTAGTTTTTGCGGGCACGCGGGTCCAGACGGATGCCTGCCCGAAACACTTCGGAATGTGAAACGACTGCAACGGCTGAAATTCCGTTTATCTTATAGAAGAAACGAGAAATCACCGTTGCACAATAGTTCACATTTTACCGGCTGATTGCGTCTGGCGCGTGGCCCTCTGAAACTTTTCGTTGCATAATGACGATGTAACGCATCGCCGTTTTAGCGCATTAGAGTTTTGTCCCAGCCTCATTTTCATTGACACATTCATTTTTCAACACTGTGAAAACCTGTGTAGAATAAATTCTACACAGGTTTTGAAATTCCTATTAAATTGTCGACTCCCCCATCAGGAGTCTTTGTGAAAATAAATTTTCAAATAATATCCAATGGCATTTTTCTAGTGGGTTTAGGAAATACTTGATCAAGTCTATTGAGGTCTTCTTCAGTCAACTCAATTGTTGCTGCTTCAGCATTTGATAAAACATGTTCTTCTTGAACTGCTTTTGGAATGGCGATGACGTTATTCGAACGGATCGTCCAAGCAAGAGCGATTTGTAATGGTTGGGCATTGTATTTGTCAGCAATATCAAGAATAGTTGGATCGCTTAAGAGTTGTCTTCTTAAAGAGCCTCCTTGAGCAAGGGGACTGTAGGCCATGATTGGCATGTTATGTTCACGCTGCCATGGTAAGAGATCGTAGTCGATTCCTCTTGAACCTAAATGGTATAGTACTTGGTTCGTCACACTATTTTTTCCATTCGCAGTGTTCCATAGCGCTTTCATATCAGCGGTGTCAAAATTGGAGACGCCCCATCTTAAAATTTTCCCTTCTTCGCGTAGCTTTTCCATTCCTTCAATTGTTTCTGCTAAAGGAACACGTCCTCTCCAGTGAAGAAGATATAAGTCCAAGTGGTCTGTTCCGAGTCGTTTTAAGCTGTTTTCACATGCTTTTGAAATCATGTCTAAACCTGCATGATGGGGATACACTTTTGAGACTAAAAAGACTTCATCTCTGCGTCCTTTAATGGCTTCGCCTACTAAACGTTCAGAATCACCATTTCCGTACATTTCAGCAGTGTCAATAAGTGTCATGCCCAATTCTAAGCCGAGTTGCAAGGCTTTAATTTCCTTATCCCTCACTTGAGGATTTTCCCCCATGTACCATGTTCCTTGTCCTAAACTAGGTAAAGAAGTGCCGTCAGGCAGGGTTGCCACGCGTTTGGCTAATACATGTTTAATTTCCGCTATTTTCTTTTCATCCATCAGGCCCAACCCTTTCTTTTATGTATTTGAGCATCATCGAAGTAGAATTTTTACAGCACTTCGTAGAATTACGCATATGTTAGGATTTCCACAACCAACAAAAATATTCTTTATTGTATGATATGATATGGCCATTTCTGCTTCTATTTGTGACAAATAACAAAAAAGGTGAGGATGATCTAAAAGTGTCTGACACTTTTATTCATTCTCACCAATTTTATTTTAAATCAATTTATTAATCAACTTTGATATCACTGAATTAGATTAAATGAGCTCCGCCATCGATAAGTACTGATGTACCAGTTGTAAACCCGTTTTTCGCTAGGTAAACATAGGTTTCAGCTATATCTTTCGGTTGAGCAACACGTCCAACCGGTAATTGCTGAGCAATCTCATTGTACATATCCTGCCGTTGATCTTCTGGCATTCCGCCGTAAAGAGGAGTGTCAACAATACCAGGTGATACCACGTTTACTCTGATAGGTGCCAGGTCTACTGAAAGTCCTCTTACTAATCCATCGATTGCTGAATTGATCGAAGCCAGCGTGGTTGCACCTTGAGGAGGACGTACACCATATACGCCAGAAGTTAATGTAATGGAGCTTTCATCATTCAAGTATGGAAGAGCTGCATGAACCGAAATATATTGACCCCAGAACTTGCTGTCAAAAGCCTCTCTTACGGCTGCGACAGGTAGTTCGCTAAAGTGACCCATTGCTCCTTGACCTGCAGTAACCACTAAGTGATCAAATTTTCCAACCTTCTTGAAAAAGTCAGCAACCTTTTCCTCACTGCGAAAGTCGATTTCATAACCTTCTGCGTTACCACCAAGCTTTGCTTTTGCGTCAGATAATTTTGAAGCAGAACGGCTGGCTATAATGACTTGGGCGGATCCATCGAGAAACGCCTTAGCAGTGGCTAACCCAATGCCGGATGTACCTCCTAAAACAACCACTCTTTTTCCTTTTAGTGACAAATTCATGCTCTCCTTTATTCAAATATTAATTTTAACCAGCTTGCGGATTCTGTTTAAAGAATTCACAAGTTGGAAATATTTAAGTTTTTACATCAGCATTATTATTTAGCTAAAAGTTTTAATGATTCACGATTAAATGCTGGAATATCTTTTGGTTCCCGACTTGTTACAATGTTTTGGCTGATGACAACTTCTTCGTCTTTATAGTTTGCACCAGCATTTTTCAAATCGTTGCGAATGGATTTAAAGCCAGTGATGTCGATACCTTTTAAAAGATCTGTATCGATTAACACTTGTGGACCGTGACAAATGGCAAAAACAGGTTTTTCTTCTTGGATGAATACTTTTGCAAATTCACCAAAACGATCGTCTTCACGTAATAAATCAGGAGAAAATCCGCCAGGGATAAGCAAAGCATCAAAGTCTGCAGGATTGACTTCATCAATGGCTTTATCAATCTTTACGGTCGTGCCTTTTTTACCAGTCACTTCGTTACCTGAGTGTGTGTCAATCGTGATCACTTCATGACCAGCTTCCTTAAAGGCTTGTGCCGGTTCAGTGTATTCAACGTCTTCAAATAAGTTTGTGATCAGTGTAGCGATTTTTTTGCTCATGCTGAATAACCTCCTTAAAATGATAAGACAGAAGTACGAATATGTATTTTTATAACATGTTCTTCTGTGTATTGAATATATTAATGCAGACTATTACATTTCTCACGTAATATGCTCAATGATAGAAATTGAGTGGGAATTGTGGTCCTATTATATACTTTTATTGAACGAGGTTTAGGTCACATTAATACTTAGAATTTTAAAAACACTGATTCTATATAAGTTGAATAAAGATGCTTCCTTTAGAAAACCGTGCCTGTTTAGGCTGGTGCGTGTTTCGTATAGATGCAAGGATGATCACCAATTTGTTCTAGGATCCACTCTTCCAACCAACATCTTATTTTTACAGGCATGGGTCGGTCTTGTAGAGAATGTCTGTTGTTTTGAAAGGGAGCCAGTTGGTGAAGCCTGCCGGATTTCACCAACTGGCTTTGAAGAGCAGCGAGTATTCAAGCTGGAGAGTTTCGCTTTTTATTGGCGCAGCGATTATCCTCTTTTTTTAGAAAGAATCAAGCTATAACAGCCTTTCTTTTTTTATATTCACTCATGAAAAAGAAGAGGCGGCGGGTATGCGGTGCATTGCTCGATAACTTTGGGTCAAAGAATCTTGATGGAATGGGGGAACAGTAGAAGTGTCCCAATTCAAGGTAAAAGCGAAGTAGGACGTTAAACTGGTGTGCCCCAAAAAGTTAGAGTTTATACTAGGCAGTTAATTGGCTGGTGTGAAGGCGGTATTGAACCGGACTCATTCCCGCCAATTTTTGCTTTATACGTTTGTTATTATAGTAATCTATATTAGGTTATGAATTTGCAAATTAAAAGTACGCAAATGGGGAAGATCATTATTTTCTTCAATATTTGACCTTTAAGGAGCAGACAGATAGCGTGAAAAGAAGCCTGTCATATCAACGTTTAGAGGGAATTGTTATTGCACTATTTTTGGTGCCTAAATGGTACCATTAAAAACATCAGGTAGTACCTATACTATTTGATATTTTGAAAAAGTCTATAAATCAACGTTTATCAGATGGTTAGTTGGTACCTATTATATCTGAAATTAAGAAAACAGCTTGTTTCGCTTTGACAGAGTAGAGGTCGCTGGTTCTAAGGTAAACCCGTTTTAGAATCATCTAGAAGACCGTTCTTTTTGTGGAAAGTTGAAAAAAGTGAGTATTAAAATCATATGTTGTTTATTAAACATTTCGTCATTATAATAGAAGTAAGTCAATTAACGGTCTAAGTTCGTAAAGTGACCGTTTCACTCCTTTGGAAGATGAACAGTGTTATAAATAGATGCCTTAGTATGAGCAGACATGACGTGTTCAACGTCGGTCGGGGGTTCGAATCCCTCCTGGGACATCATACATAAGAAATCAAAAAGGCAATCTGTCACGTTATGGTGCGGATTGTCTTTTTTCTGTGCAAAAAACCACCTTCAAATGAGAAGGTGGTATTGTCCAGCTGCAAGCGGTCAGTTCCTTTATTGCTCAAGGCTGTCGTCGTTAAACCAAAGCGGAGCATCGTCATCCACGTCACCGTTATAATTAATTAAAATTTCTTCGCCTGCCTTTATGTCACGGTAGGCGTAAAATTTAAACGAATGGCTTTCAAAATGAATATCGTACGTTGCATTTGGTTCATAAGAATGATTAAACAGCATCCCATACCCTAATAACATTGCCGTGTGGTTTGCCCCATATTCAAATGCATAATCGGCTAAAAGCGTTTTTTCAATATGGACGTGCTGGTCGTTTGGATATGGAATAACCGGCGCTTCGTGAAGCATTTCGCCTTTTTTTATGTCACGCGTGGCAAAGACACCCCGGTTGAATTCGCCGTCGCTTAATGTAGATGTTTTTACTTCGATCATGACTCGATCTCCTTTTCTTTTTCATATTCATTTCTTAAGCATGACAGGCGGACGGGCGAAGAGCAACTGTTTTCTCTGTTCAATCGAATAACGCCATGCTACACTTCAACTAAAGAACTACGGGCGGGTGAGAATAATGAAGAAAAAAAAGCGGGCGAAATCCGGCAATGTTGTTCAATTTCCTGGAACATCAGCCCGGCTTGAACAGCAAGGACAGCAGGCACTGGAAGAAAAGCGGTTTGATGAAGCGATTCGCTTCTATACGGAAGCGCTCCGTTTTGAAGAAGGGCGTCAGGAAGAGATTAAAATGGCGCTTTTGATCGCTTATCATGAAAGCGGCAGCCACGACGCGGGAATTGATTTGTCACGCGAGATGCTTCGTGCCGGGGAAGGCCATTATTTTGATGTGCTTGATTTACATGTCCTCATGCTCATTCAAAAGCGACGTTACAAGGAAGTTGCGGACACATTATCTGTCCTGCTCGAAGAAGGGCTGCCGCCGGACCGGTACGAGCATTTTGCTCATTTAAAGGCATTGGCCGACCGAATGAGTGCAAAGCAGAAGGATTCCCTGTTTAAAGTAGGAGATTCTATCCAGGATAAGATGATGAAGCTGTCTGAACTGGCTAAATTTGACGCTGCTCCATTTGAAGAAGAGCTGATTCACATAGCGGGAGACCAAACAGAGCATCCATTTATTCAAACGGTGGCGCTCGGGCTGCTGAGGGAAATGGGAACAGCCAAAAACGTGACGGTCCGGAAATTTCATTTTGAAAAAAAGGTGATCCCGGCTATTACTGATGAAGCATTCAATGGGCCATTTTTCCTTGAAGTAATGCAGTGCTTAGAGAAAACTGCCGGGCAAAATAACCCCGCTTTATTCGCGCAGGCAGTTGAATTGACCAAGCAGTATCAATTTCTGCTTCATCCGTTTGATCCGGACATTTCGTCGGAAAAGTGGGCAGAAGCGATCGTATTAAAAATCAACCAGCTGTATGAGCCTGTTGAAATGAACAAAATTGATCCCGATATAGATCAAGCATTGGCGTTCATGCAGGAACTCGATGAAATTTCAGCCTTTTAGTTGAAAGAAAGTGTCTGTATGGTATAATGTAAAAGTCGTATTGTGTCCTTTTTATATCCAATAAGAATATACATAGGACGAACGTTCATATTTATTAATAGATTGTTGGAGGGAATTTTTTATGTCAGCAAAGTGGGAAAAATTAGAAGGTAACCAAGGCGTATTAACAGTTGAAGTTGATGCTGAAACGGTTAACCAAGGTCTTAACACAGCATTCCAAAAAGTCGTTAAAACAATTAACGTACCAGGATTCCGTAAAGGGAAAATGCCTCGTCCATTGTTCGAACAACGTTTTGGCGTAGAAGCGCTTTACCAGGATGCGATCGATGCGATCCTTCCGGAAGCATACGAAAATGCTATTGACGAAACAGGCATCGATCCGGTTGACCGTCCTGAAATTGATGTTGAGCAATTTGAAAAAGGCAAGCCATTCATTTTTACAGCGAAAGTTACAGTGAAGCCTGAAGTTACACTTGGTGACTACAAAGGCCTTGAAGTGGAACAAGATAATACAGATGTAACAGATGAAGACGTTGAAAATGAATTAAAAGATCTTCAAAAACGCCATGCGGAGCTTGTTGTGAAAGAAGACGGCGCGGTTGAAAATGAAGATTCAGTTGTAATTGACTTTGAAGGATTCGTTGATGGCGAAGTATTCGAAGGCGGGCAAGCCGAAAACTATTCAATTGTGATCGGTTCAGGCACATTCATTCCTGGCTTTGAAGAGCAGCTAATTGGGATGAAAACAGGCGAAGAAAAAGACGTTGAAGTAACATTCCCTGAAGAATATCATGCAGAAGAACTTGCAGGTAAGCCGGCAACGTTCAAAGTGAAACTTCACGAAGTAAAAGCACAGGAGCTTCCTGAATTGAATGATGAGTTCGCGCAAGAAACAGACGAAGAAGTGGAAACACTTGATGCGTTGAAAGCAAAATTGCAGGAGCGTCTTGTAGAGCAAAAGAAAAGCGCTTCTGAGCAAAAGCTTCGTGACGACCTCGTTGAAAAAGCGGTAGCAAATGCTGAAACAGACGTACCGGATGCGATGATCGATTCTGAAATCGATCGTATGCTTCAAGAGTTCACGCAAAATCTTTCTATGCAAGGAATGAATCTTGACTTGTACTACCAATTCTCAGGTCAGTCAGAAGCAGATCTTCGCGCCCAAATGAAGGAAAATGCAGAAACACGCGTGCGCACAAGCTTAACGCTTGAAGCAATTGCGGAAGCAGAAAATCTTGAACCGACGGATGAAGATGTCGATGCTGAAGTAAGCAAAATGTCTGAGCAATTCGGCCTTTCAAAAGAAGACGTTGAAAAAGCGCTTGGCAGCCTTGAAGGCATGAAAGCAGACTTGAAAATCCGTAAAGCAGTCGAATTTCTTGTGGAAAACAGCAAGACTGGTGCATAATAAATAAAAGAACACACTGACAGGGCGCGACGTGATCGTGCCTTGTTTTCTACCTATAAACAGGCGAAAAACGCTTTTTCGTTTTTGTTTTGTGGCAAGTGTGCTACAATGCGATACATAACTTAGTTACGGCGCAGTTAAAAGGCGGACTGCTGAATGGCTCCGGCTGCACCAACATAGCATAAGGGGTGAACCAGATGTTTAAATTCAATGAAGAAAAAGGACAGTTGAAATGTTCGTTTTGCGGAAAATCGCAGGACCAAGTGAGGAAACTCGTTGCGGGCCCAGGCGTTTATATTTGCGACGAATGTATTGAACTGTGCACAGAAATCGTGGAAGAAGAGCTTGGTACAGAAGAAGAAGTAGAATTTAAAGATGTACCGAAGCCGACAGAAATCCGTGAAATTTTAGGTGAATATGTCATCGGCCAGGAGCGTGCGAAAAAATCGCTTGCTGTTGCTGTTTACAATCACTATAAACGCATCAATTCAAACAGCAAAATTGACGATGTGGAACTCGCGAAATCAAATATTTGCTTGATCGGTCCGACGGGAAGTGGAAAAACACTCCTGGCGCAAACACTTGCGCGTATTCTAAACGTGCCATTTGCGATTGCCGATGCAACGTCATTAACAGAAGCAGGATATGTTGGGGAAGATGTTGAAAACATCTTGCTGAAATTAATCCAGGCAGCAGATTACGACGTGGAAAAAGCGGAAAAAGGCATCATTTACATCGACGAAATTGATAAAGTCGCACGTAAATCGGAAAACCCGTCTATTACACGTGACGTATCCGGTGAAGGTGTTCAGCAGGCATTGTTGAAAATTTTAGAAGGAACAGTTGCGAGTGTTCCGCCACAAGGCGGCCGAAAACATCCGCATCAGGAGTTCATCCAAATCGACACAACGAACATTCTCTTTATTTGCGGCGGAGCGTTTGATGGTGTTGAACAAATTATTAAACGTCGTCTCGGTCAAAAAGTGATCGGATTCGGCTCTGATCAGAAAAAAGAAGAAGTGAATGACAAGGCCCTTCTTTCTAAGCTTCTTCCCGAAGATTTGCTGCGTTTCGGTTTGATTCCAGAGTTTATCGGGCGTCTTCCGGTTATTGCGAGCCTTGAACAGCTTGATGAAGAAGCGTTGATTGAAATTTTAACAAAACCGAAAAATGCACTCGTCAAGCAGTTCAAAAAAATGCTTGAGCTTGACGATGTGGAACTTGAATTTGAAGAAGCGGCATTAAGCGAAATTTCGAAAAAAGCGATTGAACGCAAAACAGGTGCGCGGGGCCTTCGTTCCATCATTGAAAGCATCATGCTGGATGTGATGTATGAACTGCCAACGCGTGAAGATATTAAAACATGTGTCATCACAAAAGAAACAGTGACCGATTTTGCACCACCTCGTCTTCTTGACGAAAATGGAAATGACGTTGGTTCTGCTGATAAAACATCTGCATAAGTGCCAGTTGATTTTAGGAAGGGACAGTGCCTCAACAGGTGCTGTCCCTTCTTTTCAATCGACAGCGTCTGTGCGTTTGCGTTAAGATAGGAAAAAAGAAAGAGAAGAAAAGATGTGTTTTGGACGATGTCCAGCTTCAGGCGGCCAGTCCCTAGGTCGTAAGCCGTCACGGCTGTGTGGCAAAGAACGCCACTCTGCCGGTTCGTCTTACGTCTGTCGGACCTGTACGGCCACCTTGCACTTTTCTTATTGGGAAGGGAGATTTGTCATGAAGGCAGATACAATTTATACGGTGCCACTTTTGCCGTTGCGGGGGATGCACGTGTACCCGACGATGGTGCTGCATTTGGATGTGGGCCGCGATCGGTCGATTGAAGCACTTGAAAAATCAATGATGAACGATCAGCTCGTGTTTTTATCCGCTCAAAAAGACCCGGATTTGGATGATCCGGCTGGCGATGACGTATATGAAGTCGGTACATTAACAAAAGTCAAACAAATGCTCAAGCTTCCGAACGGAACAATTCGCGTACTTGTGGAAGGGTTAGAGCGGGCAAAACTGATTTCCATTGTGGATCAAGAAGCATTTTACGAAGCCGTCGTCGAAGTTCATAAAGAAGACTCATCAAAAGATTCGGAAACAGAAGCGCTTATGCGCATGCTGTTAAAACAATTCGAACAATATGTGAAGCTGTCGAAAAAAGGTTCGTCTGATACGCTCAGTTCTGTTGCAGATATTGAGGAACCAGGGCGGCTTGCGGATATCGTCACATCACACATGTCGCTTAAAGTAAAAGAAAAGCAAGACATTTTAGCAACATTTTCCGTTAAAAAACGACTTGAACAGCTTATTTCACTTCTTCATAATGAACGTGAAGTACTTAATTTGGAGAAAAAAATTGGCCAGCGTGTGAAAACGTCAATGGAAAAAACGCAAAAAGAATATTATTTGCGCGAGCAGATGAAAGCCATTCAGCAGGAACTCGGTGATAAAGAAGGAAAAACGGGTGAAGTGGAAGAGCTGACGACGCGAATCATGGCAGCGAATATGCCGGAACATGTAGAAAAAACAGCGATGAAAGAACTGGACCGTTACGAGAAAATTCCACAAAGCGCCGCTGAAAGTGCCGTTATTCGCAACTATCTTGAATGGCTTGTGACACTTCCTTGGTCCGATGCAACAGAAGACGACCTCGATGTAATGAAGGCCGAAGACGTCTTAAACCGTGACCATTATGGATTGGAAAAAGTAAAGGAACGTGTACTTGAATTTTTGGCTGTCCGTCAGCTGACCCAATCGCTGCGTGGTCCGATTCTATGCCTGGGGGGTCCTCCGGGAGTGGGGAAAACAAGCCTTGTCCGCTCGATTGCGGAATCGCTCGGCCGGAACTTTGTCCGAATTTCACTCGGCGGCGTCCGGGATGAATCTGAAATACGCGGCCATCGCCGCACGTACGTCGGTGCGATGCCGGGGCGGATTATTCAGGGGATGAAAAAAGCAGGAACAGTCAACCCTGTCTTTTTACTCGATGAAATCGATAAAATGTCCAGTGATTTCCGCGGTGATCCATCATCTGCGCTGCTTGAAGTACTTGATCCAGAACAAAATCATACCTTCAGCGACCATTACATTGAAGAAACATACGATTTATCAAATGTCATGTTTATCGCAACAGCAAACGATTTAAGTGCCATTCCCGGACCATTGCGCGATCGGATGGAAATTATTTCGATTGCCGGCTACACAGAAATAGAAAAAATTCATATCGCAAAAGATCATCTATTTCCAAAACAAGTCAAAGAAAATGGTCTTTCGAGCAATCAAATTCGTTTGAAGGAAGAAGCCATTCGCGATATTGTTCGTTATTATACACGTGAAGCAGGTGTGCGGAGCTTAGAACGTCAATTGGCCGCTATCTGCCGTAAAGCCGCGAAGAAAATCGTGTCAAGCGAGAAAAAGCGTGTAACAGTAACAGATAAAAACTTGCAGGAATACCTTGGCAAGCACATTTTCCGCTATGGACAGGCAGAAACGGAAGATCAGATCGGCGTTGCGAACGGTCTTGCGTATACAACAGTCGGTGGCGATACACTGCAAATCGAAGTATCCCTTTCGCCAGGAAAAGGAAAATTGATCTTAACCGGAAAATTGGGAGATGTGATGAAAGAATCCGCTCAAGCTGCATTCAGCTACGTCCGTTCAAAAACGGATGAACTGGGTATTGAAGCTGAATTTCATGAACATCATGATATTCATATCCACGTTCCGGAAGGCGCTGTTCCGAAAGACGGGCCATCTGCCGGTATTACTATGGCGGTTGCCCTTATTTCCGCACTGACTGGACGTCCGGTGCGTCGTGACGTCGGCATGACTGGGGAAATTACATTGCGCGGCCGGGTGCTGCCAATCGGCGGTGTAAAAGAAAAGTCACTTGGTGCGCATCGTGCCGGATTAAAAACGATTATTTTGCCAAAAGATAACGAAAAAGATATCGATGATGTACCAGCAAGCATCCGTGAAGGACTGACGTTTTTACCAGTTTCGACAATGGATGAAGTGCTGGATATCGCGATCGGAGGAAGCAAGTCATGAAAGTAAACAACGTGGAGCTGGTCATCAGTGCCGCAAAGCCGCATCAGTACCCAGCAGACGGGCTGCCGGAATTCGCACTCGCCGGCCGTTCGAACGTCGGAAAGTCATCACTCATTAATCGGATGATCGGCCGTAAAAGCATGGCCCGCATTTCGTCAAAGCCCGGCAAAACCCAAACATTGAATTTTTATAAAATTGAAGACACGCTGTTTTTCGTTGACGTGCCAGGCTACGGCTATGCAAAAGTGGCCAAAACAGAACGTGAAGTCTGGGGCCGCATGATCGAAATGTACATGACAGACCGGAAACCTCTTTTGGCCTGTATTCATATCGTCGATTTGCGGCACGCGCCGTCCGTCGATGATGTAGCGATGTATGAATTTTTAAAGCATCATAACATTCCGGCCATTGTTATTGCGACAAAAGCGGATAAAATCCCAAAAGGCAAATGGCAGAAGCATTTAAAAATCGTTAAAGAAACATTAGACTTTGATCCACTCGATGACATTATTGTTTTTTCATCTGAAACGGGTCTCGGCAAGGACGAAGTATGGAAAGCCGTTAAAAAGAGAATGTATGAACACAAAGAATATGAAGCAGAATTACGTAAAAAAGAACGTCATGAAGAAGAATAAATGAGAAAAAAGCTGTCTCCGGCATTTCAGAGACAGCTTTTTTTATGATTTTTTACGAGTATAACTGCCATTTTTTTGCACAAACAGCCAGTATCCACCCGTGGCGACAAGGATGAGCGGCCAAAACTGCCAAACGGAACCAACCGGGCCAAGCCATTGCTTTACCGTTCCATAGAAAAGCGTGACCGCAGCCAGCACTAAAAATAAAATGCCATTTAAAAGACCGCTGCCCGATTTTTGGTGCTGCAATAAAAAACCGACAGCAATGATTAAAATAAAAACACCTGTATCATTTGCCCACCAGCCAAGATAATCGACAACATAAAAATGGAGGCCGAAACCTGAAAGGACAACGCCGGGCAAAATACCGCTGCCGTCACTTTTAAAACCTTGTACAAGAAAAGCAACACCGGTAATCAGCAAAAGAGCCGGCCAGCCAAGGTATGGCTTTACCCACGTAAACGCGGATTGCTGAAGAAAAAAATACAGGCCGAACCCGATTAACAGGACGCCCGGAAAAATACGTTGTCCATTCATATTGTCTTGCCCCGCTTTCCAGTTCAATTCTATTGCGAAAATCATTTTTATTTGATAATATTTATAAATAAGAATAACCTATAGGAAATAGGGTATAAAAAAACTAATCGTTTTTGATTGTCTCTTATGTTAGCATATGTTCACAAATTTTGAATAATAAAAACGTCACATTATGTTATAATGGGACCACAATGATTCGTTTTTCGGGGGTGCAAGATACGTGCATATCATCACGGTGGGATTAAATTACAAAACAGCCCCGGTAGAAATCCGCGAGCGCTTGTCTTTTCAGGAAGAGACGCTTGCGGCAGCCATGACCGAGCTCCAAAAACAGAAAAGTGTGCTCGAAAATGTCATTGTATCGACATGCAACCGTACAGAAATTTATGCGGTCGTCGATCAGCTGCATACCGGCCGTTATTATATTAAAGAATTTTTATCAAAATGGTTTCATATTCCGCAGGCGGAGTTCACGCCGTTTTTGTTCATTTATGAGCAAGAAGCAGCGGTAGAACATCTTTTTCGTGTGTCCGCCGGCTTAAACTCTATGGTGCTAGGCGAAACACAAATTCTTGGACAGGTCCGCCAAAGCTTTCTTCAGTCACAGGAAATGGGCGCAGCGGGTGCTGTTTTCAATCACTTGTTCAAACAGGCGGTTACACTGGCGAAACGCGCGCATGCAGAAACAAACATTGGCGCCAACGCGGTATCCGTCAGCTATGCGGCAGTTGAACTTGCCAAGAAAATTTTCGGACGTCTTGACGGCCGTCACGTACTCGTTTTAGGTGCCGGGAAAATGGGCGAACTGGCGATTAAAAACCTGCACGGAAGCGGTGCGACAAAAGTGACTGTAATGAACCGGACTTTTGAAAAAGCGGAAACACTCGCCGGCCGGTTTAACGGCGAGGCGAAAACGATGGAAGACCTGCAATCCGCGCTCGGTGAAGCAGATATTTTAATTAGTTCGACTGGCTCAAAAGACTATGTCATTACGAAAGAATTGATGACTGGCGTGCAAAAAATGCGTAAAGGACGGCCGCTCTTTATGGTTGATATTGCAGTGCCGCGTGATATTGCACCGGATATTGCCAATCTTGACAGCATCTTTTTATACGATATTGACGACTTGGAAGGAATTGTCCAAGCGAACTTGGCTGAACGTGAAAAAGCTGCCCAAAAAATCGGTATCATGATTGAAGGCGAAATTGTTGCTTTTAATGAATGGGTTAACTTGCTTGGTGTTGTACCGGTTATCTCCGCACTTCGTCAAAAAGCGCTTTTGATCCAAGCGGAAACGATGGAAAGCCTTGATCGGAAGCTGCCGAATTTATCGGAACGTGACCGGAAAGTGTTGAGCAAGCATACGAAAAGTATTGTCAATCAAATGCTGAAAGACCCGATTTTGCAGGCGAAAGAACTTGCCGGCGATAAGCGGGCAGCGGAAAAGCTTGAGCTCTTTATGCGCATTTTCAATATCGAAGAGGACGTCAATGAATTGAAGCGTGCACAGGAAGAAGAAGAGCGCGTTCAAATGGTTCAGACAAAGCCTTTACTCCAGTTTTAAGTGAGGTTACGCGATGTTGGAGCAGGGAATGACACGTCTTCATGAACTTATGATTATTTTATACGCAGTAAGCGTACTGCTTTATTTTCTTGATTTTGTTCAAAAAAACCAGAGGGCGAACAAAATCGCCTTCTGGATTTTAACGATTGTTTGGAGCCTTCAAACAATTTTTTTATGCCTGTACATGTACAACACAGGCAGGTTTCCGGTCCTGACCCTTTTTGAAGGCCTTTATTTTTATGCATGGGTGCTTATTACGTTTTCACTTGTGCTAAACAAACTGCTCCGGATGGATTTTACCGTGTTTTTTACAAATGTGATCGGATTTATGATCATGACAATTCATACGTTTGCACCTGTACAAGTGGAATCGCAGGCGGCGGCAGAAAAGCTCATATCGGAATTATTGCTTTTGCACATTACGATCGCCATTTTATCATACGGGGCCTTTTCCCTGTCGTTTATTTTTTCGGCGCTTTACGTGCTGCAGTACCGGCTCTTAAAAACGAAAAAGTGGAACGAGCGGCTTTGGCGTCTGGGGGATCTCGGAAAGCTTGAGAAGCTGTCAGTCATTTTAAATGCGATGGGTGTGCCGCTTCTATTGCTCAGCCTGATCCTTGGACTTGTCTGGAAAACAATTAAATTGCCGGACGTCAGCTGGTTTGATTTGAAAATTATTACGTCTTTTGTTTTACTGTTTGTATATAGTGCTTTTTTGTACGTGAAAGTACGAAAGGGTGTATCGGGAAAAACACTTGCTTATATGAACACAGCAGCATTTCTCATCATCTTAATGAACTTTTTCCTCGGAAGCCGGCTGTCCACATTCCATTTCTGGTATTCGTGACACCGGCTTTCGGGCTGTTATGGAGGGAATCATTTTGCGGAAAATTATTGTCGGATCAAGAAGAAGCCGTCTGGCGCTGACACAGACCAATCAGGTCATTGACCAGCTAAAAGTGCTATCACCAGGAACGGAATTTGAAGTAAAAGAAATCGTTACAAAGGGCGACCGTATTTTAGATGTCACGTTATCAAAAGTCGGCGGGAAAGGCTTGTTTGTCAAAGAAATTGAACAGGCAATGTTTGACGGTGAGATTGACATGGCGGTCCACAGCATGAAAGACATGCCAGCTGTCCTGCCGGAAGGACTTGTTATTGGTGCGGTGCCGGAGCGTGAAGACCATCGTGATGCATTTATTTCGAATGGACATGTGAAGTTCCGTGACTTGCCGGCAGGTTCTGTCATCGGAACAAGCAGCCTTCGTCGTGGCGCACAGCTGTTGGCGGCAAGACCAGATCTTGAAATCAAATGGATTCGCGGCAATATTGATACGCGGCTGACGAAGCTTGAAAATGGAGAATATGATGCGATTATTTTAGCGGCAGCAGGTCTTGCGCGTATGGGCTGGTCATCAAATATTGTCACCGAATTTTTGGATGATGAATTGTCGGTATCCGCTGTTGGACAAGGGGCATTGGCGATTGAGTGCCGCGCGGATGATGCGGAATTACTGGCCCTTCTTGATCAATTTACGTGTAAAAACACCAAACGGACCGTTACAGCGGAACGTGCTTTTTTAAGCGCGGTTGATGGAGGCTGCCAAGTGCCGGTCGCAGGCTTCGCGGCGGTCACAGGTGAAGAGGTCTCTTTAACGGCGCTCGTTGCTTCGCCGGACGGGAAAACGATTTTAAAAGAAACCGTTTCGGGAGCAGATGCCGAGCAGGTTGGGCTGGAAGCTGCACGATTGTTGAAATTACGCGGTGCTGTGGAACTGATCGAAGCGGCGAGAGCGGCATCAGAATGAAGCCACTGGCTGATAAACGAATCGTTGTGACGCGTCCTGCGGGACAGGCAGCACCGTTTATTGGTAAAATAGAAAAAGCGGGCGGCACAGCATACGCAGTGCCGCTTATCGCGTTCCGGCAGTTTGATGATGAGCAGGACGAGGCGATCCTGAGCAGCCTGCATACATATGATTGGATTTTGTTTACAAGCAAAAATGGTGTTGATTTTTTTATGCAAAAAGCGGGGCATCTTTTGGATGGAATCGAGGCGAAGTGGGCTGCAATCGGCACTCAAACGGCGAAAGCAATGGCATCTTATGGACTGCCAGTTTCTTATATGCCGGCACGTTTTTCCGCGGATGATCTAGCGGAAGAAATAAAAAAAGGTCTTTTTCTGCCCGAGAAAGTACTGATTCCAAAAGGTAATCTGGCCCGCAGTTTGATCAGGGATACAATCCGCCAAACAGGTAAACGAGCCGATGACTGGACTGTATACGAAACCTATTTTCCGAAAGAAGAGCAGGCGAACTTATTAAAGCTGATCCGAACGGAAAAGATGGATATGTTTACATTCACAAGTCCATCCGCTGTAAGGCATTTTATGAAGACGCTTCAGGAAGCGGGAGAACCGCTCCCGGATGCGGACTACGGTGTGATCGGACCGGTGACAGAAAAAGAAGCATTATCTTTTGGCATGCCGATTTCGGTTTGTCCAGCGGAATTTACAATTGATGCACTTGTAAGCGAAATAAGCGAATTTTATAAGGAGTGATCATGATGGAATTGAATTTTGACAGACACCGCCGTTTGCGCCAGACAGCGAATATGCGTGCGCTTGTGCGGGAAACACAGCTTCAGGTGAATGATTTTATTTATCCGCTTTTTGTGGCGGAAGGAGAAGGAATCCGTAATGAAGTACCATCGATGCCGGGTGTATTCCAGCTGTCGATTGACCAGTTAAAAGAAGAACTGGATGAAGTGGTCGGTCTCGGTATTAAATCAGTCATTTTATTCGGCTTGCCCGATGTGAAGGATGCGGTCGGAACCGGTGCGTATCACAATCATGGCATCGTCCAGCAGGCGACTCGCTATATAAAAGGCCAGTATCCGGATCTTGTTGTGATCGCCGATACGTGTTTATGTGAATATACGGATCATGGCCATTGCGGTGTGATTGAGGGAAGTACTGTTTTAAACGATCCATCGCTTGATTTACTGGCAAAAACAGCGGTCAGCCAGGCAGAAGCCGGGGCAGATATCATTGCCCCATCAAACATGATGGACGGGTTTGTGGCGGCGATCCGGAAAGGGCTGGATGAAGCAGGTTATACAGAAGTGCCGATTATGTCATATGCCGTCAAATACTCATCTGCTTATTACGGTCCATTCCGTGATGCGGCTGATTCTACCCCTCAGTTTGGCGACCGGAAAACATATCAGATGGACCCGGCGAATCGCCGTGAAGCAATACGGGAAGCACGTGCGGATATCGAGCAAGGGGCAGACTTTTTAATCGTTAAGCCGGCTTTGTCTTATTTGGATATTGTCCGGGATGTGCGCAATGAATTTGCCGCGCCGGTCGTTGCGTATAACGTAAGTGGTGAATATGCGATGGTGAAAGCGGCCGCATTGAACGGCTGGGTAGATGAAAAAGCGATTGTGCTTGAAACGTTAACAAGCATGAAGCGCGCGGGTGCCGACTTAATTATGACGTATCATGCAAAAGATGCGGCACGCTGGCTGAACGAACAATAAGAGGAGGCGTTTTCATGCGTTCATTCGAAAAATCAAAAGCAGCTTTTAAAGAAGCCGTCCAAATGATGCCGGGCGGCGTAAACAGTCCGGTTCGTGCGTTTAAATCGGTAAACATCGATCCGATTTTTATGGAGCGGGGCAAAGGCTCGAAAATTTACGATATTGACGGAAATGAATACATCGACTATGTGCTGTCATGGGGGCCGCTTATTTTAGGCCATTCGAACGACCAGGTCGTGGAAGCGTTGAAAAAAAGCGCGGAAACAGGTACGAGCTTTGGGGCCTCGACACTCTTAGAAAATGAAATGGCCAAGCTTGTTATTGAGCGCGTTCCATCGATTGAAGTTGTCCGGATGGTGTCGAGCGGAACGGAAGCGACGATGAGCGCACTTCGCCTCGCTCGCGGTTATACTGGCCGTGACAAGATTTTGAAATTTGAAGGGTGCTACCATGGTCATGGGGACTCGCTGCTGATTAAAGCGGGTTCTGGTGTGGCGACGCTTGGTTTGCCGGACAGCCCTGGTGTACCGGAAAGCGTCGCGAAAAATACGATTACCGTTCCATATAATGATTTAGAGAGTGTTCGTTTCGCGTTTGAACAATTTGGTGATGATATTGCGTGCGTAATTGTGGAGCCGGTTGCAGGCAATATGGGGGTTGTCCCCCCGCAGCAGGGCTTTTTGGAAGGGCTGCGTGAAGTGACAGAACAAAATGGCTCACTGCTTATTTTTGATGAAGTCATGACTGGCTTCCGCGTCGGCTACAACTGTGCGCAAGGCCACTTCGGGGTCACGCCGGACTTGACGTGTCTTGGCAAAGTGATCGGCGGCGGTCTTCCTGTTGGTGCGTATGGCGGGAAAGCAGAAATTATGAATAACATTGCACCGGCTGGTTCTATTTATCAAGCAGGCACCTTGTCCGGCAACCCAATGGCAATGGCTGCTGGGCTCGAAACGCTGCGCCAATTGACGCCTGCTTCTTATGAAGAATTTACACGCAAAGCAGATCTCCTTGAAAAAGGTTTTACGGACGCAGCCGGCAAGCACGGCATTCCGATTACATTTAATCGTGCAGGTTCGATGATTGGATTTTTCTTCCACGAAGGACCGGTTCAAAATTATGATGATGCAAAAAATTCTGATCTTGACTTGTTCGCGGACTATTTCCGTGAAATGGCGCTTGAAGGCATCTTTTTGCCGCCATCTCAGTTTGAAGGCTTATTCCTTTCAACGGCTCATTCCGATGAAGATATAAACAAAACGATTGAAGCGGCTGAAAAAGCATTCAGCCGTTTAAAAAAATAATATTTTGGTGTCAGTCCCCCATTGCGTTAAACCGTTGTGGGGACTGACACTTTTTTTCATGTTTCTTCTCTTTGGCGCATACACTAGCGCGAAAGGGAGGGGTGTGCATGGAGGAGTTATTTTTTGTTTCCATTCAGGAGGATGTTGTATTTCCGGAAGGGGAAGAAGTGGATGAGCTGCTGTCCATTTCGCTTGACCCGCAGGTAACGATTAAGGATTCTGTTATACAGGGATCGATTGAGATAACAGGCGAGTACCGGATAAACAGTATATCCGGGATTGAAGAAGATTCGGCCCGTCAATTTTTCCGTCACATTCCGGTACAGGGAGTGCTGCCGCCAGATCAGCGGGCTGCGGCTGCGGCGGATATTCAAATTCATACGTTTGATTACAAAATAGAAAAACCGGACCGTCTCATACTGGAGGCGGAATTGGCTGTTGCTGTGTCAGCTATTGCAATTGAGCATAATGAAGTGGCTGTAATGACTGCAACCGAGGAAATCGATAATGAAACAGAAGAAACAATTATCCTCGGTGAAATAGAGGAAAACAGCAGTGAAACAGAAGAAGAGACTGTCGATGATGAAACCGAGGAAGCCGCTGTTCAAGTTCAAAAACGAACGGAAGATGATTCTTCCATTTTCAGCTGGCTTGAAGAGCGGCCTGGACAAAAGGCAAAATGGCGTTTTCAAGTTTCATCCGGGAATGTGGAGCTTATAGCCACTCAAGATGAAGAGCTGCCGCAAGAAGAATAAGAAGAGATAAAAGAATAACATCAAACGTTGTCGGCAAAAAAATCGTGCGCAGCCCTTGAAAGCAGCAAAGGGGGATAATCATCCGGCAGCACATAAAACGGCAGTGCCGGAGCCAAGGCGGCCACCGGTCGTAATGGCGCATCACAGGGAACACATCCTTTTTTCATATCATATGAATTGCGTGAAAAACATGTGCGCGAGGTTGACGTACAGAAGCATTTTCGGCTAAGATAATGGTATTGAAAAGAAACGTGTGGACCTGGAAAAGGTGGTACCGCAAGCAGCCTCTTCGTCCTTTTCAGGCGGCGGGGCTTTTTTTATTTTTTATTGATGTCCAGCTCCAGGCGCCATCAGCTTGAGGGCTCACAGGATGTGAGTCACAAAGGCGTTGCGGACGACGCCGCGATTTTAGCCTTTGTTCTAATGACAAATCGTCTTATGCTGGTCGCTGAAAGATGTGCGCCTTGCGCTTTTCTATACCAAGGAGGAAGAAATGATGTCACAACAAGAAACAACAATGCCGACGAAATACGATCCGCAGGCGATCGAACAAGGCCGATACGACTGGTGGACAGCCGGTAAATTTTTTGAAGCGAAAAGTGATGAATCCAAAACGCCATATACGATTGTTATTCCGCCCCCAAATGTGACAGGGAAACTTCATCTTGGGCATGCATGGGATACGACGCTGCAGGACATTTTAACACGTATGAAGCGTATGCAAGGCTATGACGTGCTATGGCTTCCTGGCATGGATCATGCCGGTATTGCAACGCAGGCAAAAGTAGAGCAGAAATTAAAAGAAGAAGGCACAACACGCTACGACCTCGGCCGTGAAAAATTTCTTGAAGAATCATGGAAATGGAAAGAAGAATATGCCGGACATATTCGCGCACAATGGGCAAAGCTTGGTCTGGGCCTTGACTACAGCCGTGAGCGTTTTACATTGGATGAAGGGCTATCCAAAGCTGTCCGTGAAGTGTTCGTCAAGCTCTATGAAAAAGAGTTGATTTACCGCGGTGAATACATTATAAACTGGGACCCGTCCACAAAAACGGCTCTTTCTGATATTGAAGTGATTTACAAGGACGTGCAGGGCGCGTTTTATCATATGAAATATCCGCTCCAAGATGGTTCCGGCTTTATTGAAGTCGCGACGACCCGCCCGGAAACGATGCTTGGTGATACAGCAGTAGCCGTTCATCCGGATGACGATCGCTACAAGCATTTGATCGGCAAAAACGTTGTGCTGCCGATCACCGGCCGTGTGATTCCAATTGTCGGGGATGATTATGTCGATCAGGAATTTGGAAGCGGTGCGGTGAAAATCACGCCTGCCCACGATCCGAATGACTTTGAAATCGGGAACCGTCACGATCTGCCGCGCATTCTTGTTATGAACGAAGACGGCACAATGAACGCGGAAGCTGGTACATACAATGGAATGGACCGTTTTGACTGCCGCAAGCAAATTGTCAAAGATCTTCAGGAAGCAGGCGTCCTGTTTAAAATTGAAGAGCATCTGCATTCAGTCGGCCACTCGGAGCGCAGCGGCGCCGTTGTGGAGCCGTATTTGTCCACACAATGGTTTGTAAAAATGGAGCCGCTCGCGGAGTCAGCTGTTGAGCTTCAAAAAACAGACGACAAAGTCAACTTCGTGCCGGACCGTTTTGAAAAAACATATTTGCACTGGATGGACAACATTCGCGACTGGTGTATTTCGCGCCAGCTTTGGTGGGGTCACCGTATTCCGGCCTGGTATCATAAAGAAACAGGCGAAGTGTACGTTGGACATGAAGCACCTCAAGATGCGGAAAACTGGGAGCAGGATAACGATGTGCTTGATACGTGGTTCTCATCTGCCCTATGGCCGTTTTCCACAATGGGCTGGCCGGATGCCGATTCTGCTGAATTCAAGCGCTATTACCCAACAGCAGCACTCGTTACCGGGTATGACATCATTTTCTTCTGGGTATCCCGCATGATCTTCCAGGGGCTTGAATTTACCGGTGAACGTCCGTTTGATGACGTATTGATTCACGGTCTTGTCCGTGATGCGGAAGGACGCAAAATGTCCAAATCACTCGGCAACGGTGTGGATCCGATGGAAGTCATTGATCAGTACGGCGCTGATTCACTCCGCTATTTCCTTGCAACGGGCAGTTCACCGGGACAGGACTTGCGCTACACGACCGAAAAAGTCGAGGCAACATGGAACTTTGCTAATAAAATTTGGAATGCGTCCCGCTTTGCCCTCATGAATATGGACGGCATGACGTACGCTCAAATTGATTTGACCGGCAAAAAGTCGGTGGCGGACGAGTGGATTTTAACCCGCCTCAATGAAACAATCGACAGTGTAACCAATCTGTCTGCGAAATATGAATTCGGTGAAGTCGGCCGGACATTGTACAACTTTATCTGGGACGATTTTTGTGACTGGTATATTGAAATGGCGAAGCTGCCATTGTACGGTGAAGACGAGCAGGCGAAGCAAATGACCCGCTCCGTTCTTGCTTATGTGCTTGATAACACGATGCGGCTTTTGCATCCATTTATGCCGTTCATTACAGAAGAAATTTGGCAAAACCTGCCGCACGAAGGTACAACCATTGTGGAAGCGTCTTGGCCAAAAGCAGATCCTTCTCTAACAAACAAGGAAGCGGCAGCTGACATGAAGCTGCTCGTGGACATTATCCGGGCGGTTCGCAACATTCGGGCGGAAGTCAACACGCCAATGAGCAAAAAAGTGCCGCTCGTCTTGAAAGCAAAAGACGAATCGGTGCTGGCAACATTGACAGACAACCGCTACTATATCGAACGATTCTGCAACCCGGACGAGCTTGTGATCGAGATAAATCCGGCGGCGCCGGAAAAAGCGATGACTGCTGTTGTGACAGGAGCAGAGCTGTTTATGCCGCTCGCAGGTCTTCTCAATATTGATGAAGAAATTGCCCGTCTCCAAAAAGAAAAAACAAAATGGCAGTCTGAAGTGGACCGCGTCCTGAAGAAACTCGCCAATGAGCGGTTTATGTCAAAAGCACCTCAGAAGGTTGTTGAGGAAGAACGTGCTAAAGAAACAGATTACCGTGAAAAGCTGGCAGCTGTTGAAGCACGTATCGAGGATTTAAAGAATTAAGCGAAAAAGACGAACCGTCACCTAGGCGGGTTCGTCTTTTTCGTACATAAGGAGAATTAGAATGAACAACTATGAAGAAGCACTTGCGTGGATACACGGACGCCTCCGCACCGGCATTAAGCCGGGCCTTGAACGAATGAACTATATGATGGAACGCCTCGATCATCCGGAGCGGCGCTTAAAAACTGTCCATATCGGTGGAACGAATGGAAAAGGCTCAACCACGGCGATGCTTAGATCTATTTTAACGGAGGCAGGTTTTGAAACTGGAACGTTTACATCGCCGTATATTGAGCAATTCAATGAGCGAATCAGTGTGAACGGCACGCCAATATCAGACGAAGAAATCACGCTTCTTGCCGGGAAAATCAAAATGATTGCGGACGAAATGGAAGACATGGAAATCGGCGGTCCAAGTGAATTTGAAATTATTACCGCCATGGCCTTTTACTACTTTGCTTATGTGCATCCGGTCGACATTGTCCTGTTTGAGGTCGGTCTCGGCGGCCGTCTGGACTCGACGAATATCGTCCATCCGGTGCTGTCGATTATTACAACGATTGGCATGGATCACCTCCAATTTCTCGGCGATACGATTGAAGAGATCGCCAGTGAAAAAGCAGGTATCATAAAAAGCGGTGTTCCAGTACTGACAGCAGTTCATCAGCCGGAAGCGCTCGCTGTCATCGCTAAAACGGCAAAAGAAAAAAAGGCAGCTTTATATCAACACGGACGCGATTTTACCGGGGTGTGGACCGCTTCAACAAAAAAGGGTGAACAGTTTGATTTCACATCCGCCTATCGTACAAGTTCGTCGCTCCAAACAGGTCTCGCTGGGCTTCATCAAGTGCAAAATGCTGCGACAGCTGTTATGGCAGCTGACTTTTTACGCGTGTATTATTCGTTTTTAATCGAAGACAAACATGTGGAAAATGGGCTTCAAAAAGCTGTTTGGCCAGGGCGCTTTGAAACACTGTCTGAATCTCCGCTTATTATTGCGGATGGCGCCCATAATGAAGAAGGTGTTACCGCACTTGTGAAGACGATTGGCCAGCGCTTTCCGGACAAAAACATCACTGTGCTGTTTGCCGCGATGAAAGACAAGCCGCTGGATCGGATGATTGCCATGCTGAAAGAAACCGCAGACCATCTGTACCTTGCACCCTTTAATTTCCCGCGTGCCGCACGCGTTGAACACTATGAACAATTTACATCCGAAACAGTTCAAATTGTTCAAGGCTACCAATCTATGATTCAATCATTCCAACAGAATGCCTCAAAACAGGACGTTCTAATCATTACCGGGTCGCTTTACTTTATTTCTAGCGTGAAAAAAGGCACGAAAACAATTCTTTCCAAATGAGGATAGGGTATATATAATAGTAAGAAAGAATGCCTCCAAGGAAAAGGCTGGTGCGTGATGAAAAAAAATGTAGTTAATGTCATCTTATTTATTATGGTCGTTTTATTAATAATGCCGCATGGTGCAATTCAAACGGAAGCAGCGGGAAATGACATCGGTGTTTCTATGACCGCTTCTCCCTCTCAATCTATCGTTGTAAAACCGGTAGACAGCAATGCCCAGGCCCGGATTGATATGAAAATGACACCGTTCGGGAAATACGATCAGCTTGCACGTAAACCGGTGGATGTCGTTTTTATTTTTGATACGTCTGGATCAATGAATGAATCAGGCAATCGTCCTCAGAAGTTTCAAAGTGCAAAAGATGCGATGTACAAAGCGCTGGATTATTTTAAACAGAATGCAGGACCGAATGACCGGTTTGCCTTTATCCCTTTTAACACTACAGTAGACACCAATAATGTAGTTCAGTTAACTAAAAAATCAGATGCAACTTTCAGTATGATAAGAAGTAAAGTATCTAACGTCTATGCGCTGGGCGGGACAAATTATCGTGACCCGATGGAATTAGCACAACAGATGCTAAATGGCTCAGCAAATGATAAGAATATTATCTTTATGACAGATGGTCATTTAACAGCTTCAAATGAGATAGTTGAATATGAATCAAAGTGTGTAAAATACCGGTGGGGTGGTTGTGAAGAGCGTGAATATGACTATTCCAAACCGATTAAAGAAGCGGTTCATTTTTACGAGAATGGCGTTTTTGTGCAATACAATAATTCAAATGGATACTATCTCTCAGGTATTTATGACGAAAATAACAATTTTCGATTAGCAAATAATAAATCTGCGCGTCTTTCATTAATCCAATACATTAAAGATCGTGCTAAAAAAACAGCACAGCAAATAGGCAGCAACCAAACTAAAATGTATTCTATCGGGTTTGGAAACAACCAAACCGAGCTTGATCAAGGTTATTTAGAAGAGTTATCTTCGGTTACCGGTGCATATGCAAGCAGGGCATCGGAGGGTAATGTCGACAAAATCTTCCTTGATATTGCCGAATCGATCAGCAAGCAAAAGCTTGACGCCGAAGTTACCATTGACTTAGCCAAGTTTGGCGGCAAAGTAACGGTCGCTGAAGGAGCCAACGCTGCAGTGGACGGCACAAAAGTAACAATGCGTAAATCATTTGAATATGAATACTTGCAAAATGCGCCTGCACCTGTTGATTTAACGCTGCCGCTTGAGTTTAGTGCAGTGGGAACATACACGTTTGATAATATTAACCTAACATACAAACGTCCGGATGGTTCTACAGCCTCTGTCACGATTCCGTCTGTTACGATTCAAGTTGCTGCGGAAGCGCCGCCGGCCATTAACGGCAGTATGGTGTTAAAAGGGGAATCAGAAGCCAACCCTGTTAACAACTTGATTAAGCAGGCAGGGGCAAAAACAAATTATTTCAGCGCTGAATACAGCTTGAGACCGAATGGGCTGAGCAACAGCACCGTTAGAGGTACGTTAAACAACATTAAGCTCATTCAGCCGCTGCCGGATGGGATTAGTCTTGACGACGAATCAGCGTCTAATGTGCAGGTTCGACCTAGCGCCAACGGTGGAAAAGAAGCCGTCATTACGTTAAATCAAACCATTTCGTACGCAAATGGAGCTTTTACGCCGGCATCTTTTACTGCATCATTGAAATTAAAAGCGGATTGGGCGCTTAACAATGTAACGATGCCGCAAGCCCGCGTAGAATACCAGGATACACGGTTTAATCAAACATACAGTTCTTCGATCCCGTCTGCTTCAGAGCGGATCACAAGCAAAGTACGTCTGGATGACGGAAACAATTATTACTACGATGGTTATGCGAACGGCACCATTAAAAAGGTCGAGAAGTCAACGGGCAAAACCGTTGCGGAAACAACCTTCCCGAATGATTATGGCTTATTGCCAAAACCGGTAAAAGACATTGTTTTCACGGGCGCAGACAAAAAAGCCATCACAATTACGTATTCGGATAACACAACCGCCACATTATACTTTACTGCTGATATCGGCTTGACAGGTGTAACTAGCAAAAACATGATTGCGAATGGATCAACCGTTTATGAAAATGTCGATGCCAAGCTTTCACAGCTTGTAGCAGGCGAAGGTGTTCGTTATGAATACCGTATCAGCACACAAGAAGGTGTGGCGTGGAAAATAAGCGAGTGGATATCGCTCGGAAAAGATCAAAGTGTTCCATTGACAACACTAGGCACAAATAAAATTGAGGTAAGATCATTCGGCGGCTTCTCACTCAGCAGTGAAGAAATCGTTTCAAAACAAGTGACAATCCAGAAAAAGGCAGAACGGATTGAAATTTGGTCAACGGGCGATAACCCGCAAAAAATTGACCAGATTTCTGTAGCCGAAGGATCAGCTGTCGAATTTGAAGTGAAAGTATTCCCTGAAGACGCGACGGACCCGTCATGGAAAGTAGATGTGACAAGCGGCGGGGAATTTGCCGGAGCGCAGAAAAAGTCAGATAAGAAAGAAGAAATGATCGGAACAGTCTTCGGCGTGAAAGAAGGAGCGTCCGAGTTCACCGTAACATCCAACAGCAATCCGGGTGCTAAGATTACAATTCCAGTCACTGTAACATCGGACTTCGTTCAACTTGAAGGTGTGGCGTTTGATCAAGCCAAGTACACGAATAAACAAAATGAGCTGGTTGACAACTTGCTGGACATAACGCCGTCGGATGCAACAGAACCTGATGTAACCAATGTGGAAGCGGCAACTGACGGGGTTGTCACCATTACAGAAGATGCGAATGGAGACTGGTACATCGAGTCTGATGAATCGGGCAAAGGCTATACGGATGTTACCGCGACGGTCACACAGGAGCAGCCGGATGGAAGCACAGTCACGAAACAAGCAACGGCTGTGTTTGAAACCGGCAGTGACAACGGAGGCGAATCAGCCGACAGCATCGATGGAAGATGGTAATAAAACAAAGAATCCCTGGGGAACTGTCCCGGGGATTCTTTGTTGTCCATTATTCCAATGTCAGCTGGTCGCTGTATACTGACAAATACTTCACTCTCGGCAAGTAATCAAGCTGGCCAAGCAGAATATTCCGGTTGTAATTGATGATAAACCGTGAGTAATGGTCTGTTTGCTGAGCAGCCCCAGGAACAGCGCTTGTAATATCGTAGCCATTTGTGTCCCCCCGTACAGCGTTAATAACAAAATCGCCTTTCGCAAACAAGCCGCCATCTACAAAAAACAGAGAGCCTACGCCGTACAATTCAGCGGCTGCTGTTTTTGGAAGGGATGCTTCTACATCTTTGTCCGTGTAAAAAAATCCTTTCAGTGGCTGCACATTACGGTTTGAATCTTCTTCCGGCACGTACGGCCCTTCTTCAGGTTCGTCGCTGTCTTCAAAGTTCTGAAACTCATTAATTCGAGTGATCAGTAGCGAACCACCTGATAACGAAACAAGCTGTCCATCGTTCCAGCCGCGGATGGACAAATTAGAGATTTTCGTTTCACCTCGCGCATACATCGTACCGTTAATCGAAAAAAGGTCGTTTTCTGCCTGTCCATCTTGCTCAACGCCGCCTTGAATCGTCAAGTTCTCCTCCGTAAACAGTGCACCGTCAAAATAAATATGATCATCTTCTATACTGTCTTCTTTTTTACTATCTTTTGCATAAAGGTTAATATTACTCTGAGAAAGAATGAGCCCTTCGATCGCCGCTTTATTTGTCAAATCAAGCGTAATCGAACCGGCCGCTTCCAAATGGTTTTTTAATTCAAAATTCCCGTCAGACGTGATTTTTACGTTGCCTAAACTATAAACTGTGTTGACACTATTGGCAGCCGCCGCCGGAAAATCAATAGATAAATCGCCTTTATTATCAACGAGTAAATTTTTGCCCGTTTGTAAAGGAGCTGAAATCTTTATTTTCCCGTTCCCATTTGTGATAAAGGCATCTTCCTGGCTGTACATAGAACCTAAATTCATATTGCCACTTTCATTTTTAATCGTAATCGCCAGTTCATCATACAGTTTGGCAGTTTTTGTATTGATTGTTCCTGTTTTATTTTCGAGTGTTAGCCCGCTGTCAGAGACGATGTTTTTGTTTAATGTAACCGTCCCGCTGCCTTCATTAACAATATTCAAAACACCGCCGGAAACAGAGATGTTTTCTATGGTTAACGTGTCTTGTGCATAAATGGTTAAAGATCCTTTTACATTTATATTTTTGATTAAGGTGCCAATTGGTCTTACAACGGCGTTTCCGACATAGTTTACGTTAGAAATATTTGGTTGTTTGCTGGCGTATTCTGATAATGTCTGGGGGACTAGTTTCATTATGCCGCCGACGACCGAGTTAACGAGTGGAATGCCGCTTTGCACTGTTAGATTTATGGCTCCGTTGTCTAGCGCAGTGGCTGGAGGCACAATGGTTTCTCCTTCAGCAGAATTGCGATTCTCTTTATACGCCTGATTAAATTCAATCGACTGGTACTGGCTGTCATTTTTCAGCATCGGCACTTTTTCGTAATAAAAGTTTTCAGGAACGAGCTCTTTGGTTAAAGCGGTCGGATCAAAATTCCAATCTGTATAGAGGTCAGGTGTTCCTACATATAAGTCCCCTGAGATGGAAGGCATGGGTGTTTCACTATCAAGTTCTCTTCCTGTTGACGTATTATAATAAGCGTTTTTGTCAATGGATAATTTATTGGCAAAAATATTTCCTTCAAGGTGAGGGGAGCCATTAAGCGTCAATGTTCCTTTTTCAGAGCCGAGCGCGTATTTTAAAAAGCTTGGCAAGGGTGAGATGATCAGTTCTTTTTTGGCTGTCCGTGAAACAACAGCCGACCCGTCCGGCTCGTTCGCGGTAATGGATACTTCAAGCACCCGGGTGAGGGACTCTGCTTTATTAATCGGATAGTTATCAGTAACATCATGGACATCTATCGTGACAATGGCTTCGTTTTCAGCTTTTAATGTGTTACTAATCTCGGTTTTCGTTCCTTCTAGCAGAATGTCAATATTTGAAGGAGTAACTGGCTCAAGGTTAACTGACCCTTCATCTGACGTTTTAAATAACTCAAATCTGTCACTTCTCAAAGCGTCTGACAACTCAGCGCTGTACGAATCAATCGATTTGACCGCTTCGTATGTTACATCTACATCTGCTACACGAACGGTTGTGCGTTTTGCTCCGCCAATAGTGGATGCAACGACGGCGAGGCCGATCGTTGATATAACAACCGTGACCAACAGAACAAACAGCAGCGCATTTCCTTTTTCATTACGTAAGGGGTTCATTAAAATCCAAACCTACTTTCCAATTGCATAGTTTCCACGGTCCGGTCATTTTGTAAGTTGAAAACAAGCTCAATCGTTCCGCTTTGGCAGGAAGAGGACGCTGTTTCAGATGTGCAGGTAACACGAAAAATCGGTTTACCATCTGGATTCTCGATGAAACCGGATGGAACCTCCAGCGTTTCAGTACCGTCATTGTCAGTGCCGGATTTTTGAATTTTAATTTGCCTACCTTCAATAAAGATCTTTTTTGTTTCGGTTTCGGCGCCTTTGTCCTCTTGAATAGGGTCATAATAGGAATCAGGACTGTCACTGTCCTTATTTTGATTTTCCACTTCGTTGAAGGCTGCTTCCATACTGTTGATAATGGTGACGCAGGAGCCGTCCAGACAGCTGGTAACTTCGTCAAAAGGAGTCGAGTAAAACTCATTCATAATCCGAGTTGTCACATAATCGGCGTCTTCCCGAAACTGGGTTTCAGCAGTTTGTTTTGTGAAAATTTTCTGCCCGGTGACAAGTGTACTCGTTAAAACCGGTGCTATGATCGCCATGATCGCGATGACAGCGAGAACCTCCATTAAGCTTATGCCGCGCTCATCGCATATCCTCGCTTTTAATCGTGCCATCCAGCTCCACTTCCGGTTCATTTTCTTTCCACCTCACTTTCACCTCAATCGGAACGTAATATTTTTTAGTTTCTTCATCAGCAACATTCTTTGAGGAAACCGTAACATCGTAAGAGCCGCCGTTTACTTCAATATTTTCGCATTTTGCTTCGTCTACATTGTTTGACTCTGGATTCGTGGGCTCAAGCGTATATACAAGAATATCGGCGTCGTCTTCAGAGGGACACATTTTTAGCCACTTTTCAGTTGTAGGATTATTGGAGTATTCATAAAATTCATGCCGCATTTCGACAAAGGGCTCCTTTTCCATAAACATCAAAGCGTTCCGGGCCACATTTAATGCAACCGTTCTGCTTTCATTTGACGCGTTAAAAGTCCCAGCCTGAAAAAAGAAACTAGTGACGGACAGCAGAATTATACTTAATATAGTAAGAGATAACAAAAGTTCGAGTAAAGTGACACCTGCTTGACAATTTTTTATCTTTTTCGTCACGTTCTTCTTTCCTTTCTTTGCAATTACGTAACTTTATTATACAATATTTCTATTGTATAGCATTTCTTATGTGAAAATTTTGTAATTATTCTACTACATTAGTAATAGTGAGGGTTGTTAATGACGAAAACAGTCATGATGTTTATTGGATTTTTACTTATTTTGCCTATTTTACCGTGGCTGCCGCTCGGGATTTCATTGAAAGGAAAATTAATTATTGCACTTGAAAGTTTTGCGATCGCTGGCGCCATCATGATGACAATCGCTTATCTCCCATTATGGCAAGGTGTTCTGATCGGCCTTCTCATCTTTATAATGGTCGGCTACTTAACGTTGAAATACGGACTTCCGGTTTGGTCTGCAGAAGCAATACATCTAGAAGAAACAGAAGACAAGGAAACGGATTTTAACGGCCAGACAATAAAACGGCTGCAGCTGCCATTTTTCAAGAAAAACGTGTCTGCCCCCCCAGAACAGATGTTGATACATACAGATGAAAAAAACAAAGGGAAGCCGGATTCTTTCGAAAAAAAGCAAGACGGCAGTGTAGAGAACAGCCAAGGGATCGATACCGTTTCTGCTGCTGATCATGCCGCCGCTCCAAGTGCAGAAAAGGTACCTGTGGAGGACGTAGGTAAAGAAGTGGCCTTTAATCATGAACAGGATGACCCGGATGTTCTTAAAGAATTGACGTGGTCAAATGAGGCAGCTGATCGTGGAGAAATCACTGATCCGAAACGAGAGGATGAGCCTGAAAGCGACCTTGAGGAACTCGACTTGCTATTCAGTCATGCAAATGCAGAAGATAAGCATGAGGCAGAAGAAGCAGAAACAGAGCCGGTCGACGAAAATAAGGATGATTGGCTGGAAGTATTAAGCGAAGCCGGCGAAAAAGAAACGACAGTGAATAATTCTGAAACCCTGTATGAAGTGGATGAAAAGGCCACATACTTACAAAAATTGTTTTCAGAGGAATCTGCTTCTTTGGATGAGAAAGAAGCAATCGAATCCGAAAGCGTTGGTTTTGAAGAAACAAAAGAAAAAACAATTAATGAAACGCTGGAGGACAGCTCGGAAGAAATGGATGAGCTGGACGAGCGTTATTTAAACGATTTATTTAAAGAAGAGTTAGATTCAGAAACAGAAACGTCTTCCGAAGAAGAAGATTTGGAAACGATTAAAGAGCTTGAAGAAGATTTAGTTCTAGAATACGACGATTCCAATATCGAACAGTTGCCTGCTGATCCGGATGGACAAGAAAAGCTGAGTGAAACATCGGAAGAAAGTGAAGAGCTTCCACTTATTCAAAAAGATCGTGCCAGTGCAAATGCCTTGGATGAAACGTTGGAGGACAGCTCGGAAGAAATGGATGAGCTGGACGAACGTTATTTAAATGATTTATTTGAAGAAGAGTCGGCTTCAGGAACAGAAACGTCTTCTGAAGAAGAGTTGGAAGCCATTGAAGAGCCTGAAGACGTTTTCGTTCCAGAACAAGACGATTCCAACATCGAACAGCTGACTGCTAATCCGGATGGAGAAGAAAAGCTGAGCGAAACAACGGAGAAAAGTGGAGAGCTTCCATTCATTCAGAAAGATCATGACAGTGCAAATGCCTTTTTAGAAGAAGACATAGTGGAAAACGATAACGATGAAATAACATTGCCCCATGAGACAGTTGATAATGAGCCTGTGCCTCAAGAGAGTGAAAAGGAAGAAACAGAGCAAAAGCAAGAGCCGGAGCGGTCATTGTTATCGCCGGATTGGCTGCATATTATCGTTCAGGAAATTGCCATAAAGCAAAAAGTGCTGCCTTATTCAGAGGCAGAGGAGCTTATGCTAAGCTACTTAAAGGCGCCGCTTCATGACCGCGACTATTATGTTATTGCCCGAATGCTTCTGGCATTTTATGTAGCGAATGATGAACCGCTTCAGGCAATACGGTTTGCGGATCAGCTCATGATCCGTCTTCAAGCCTATTCGGTTCTTATAGAAGAAATTAAAAGTATTAAAGAGATGGTCACAAATCAAACAATGAAAACAGGTGAGAGAGATGAAGAAAAGCAGTGAAGTGCAAGGTCTCCCGATTATTAGCATTGCAGATGGTGTTGAAATCGGCCAGGCGAAATCACTTATTATCAATCCAGAAAAAAGAAGCATCGATTTTGTGACGATTGGCCACGAAGAGTGGGAGCAAGAAGGAAAAGCAATTCCATTTAACAAAATTATTGGGATTGGTGATTACGCTCTGACGATTGATCACGAAAGCAGTGTCATCGAAATGAATAATATTCCGGTTGCGAATGAATTACTAAACCGAAAAACAAAGATTGAACAAACACGCCTCATGACAAAAAAAGGGCAGCTGATCGGTCAGGCAGTTGAATATATGATTGATGATGAAACGGGCGAGATTGTGCAGCTGTTTGTTAAAGACAACGAAGGCTCGTTTATTGTAAACGGGCAATATGTCGTGACGTACGGCCGCGACTTAATTATTGTCAGTGAAGACGTTGTGAAAGAATCACTTGAAGAGGAAGCAGAAAAGCCGCATTTAGCTAACATTGAACCTGATAAGCAGAATGAAGAAAAAGAAAGAAATGCTGTATTGCCAGGAGAAAAACAAAGACAAGAGGCAGATAACGAGCTTTATTTAGTAGAAGGTAAACAAAATCCGGCTTTGGAAACAGCCGAATTGACGGATCAGGAGGCCCGTGCGGAGCATGTCTTAGAAGAAGCAGATGAACAGCTTGAAGAAAGTGAGTCACCAGAAGTCTCTTCTATTGACCGCTGGCTTCAACTAATCGATGATCAGCAAAGCAAGCTGTTAAATGGTAAAACCACGACAAAAGACATTGAATTAAACGGGGAAGTACTGATTCCGGCTGGAGCCGTTTTAAATGAAGAGCACATTCAAAAAGCCCGGTTGGCCGGTCCAGAGATTTTGGTTGAATTAAGCATGAACAGCGAGGCTTGATATCGTGGAAGATGTGGGACGCAACCAAAATATTATTGGGAAGTTGACACTATTATTATTGCTGCTGACGATTTATTTTTCATTATTTTCTTTTTATGGAGGCCGGCTGTTTGATCGAGTGTTTTTAGCGGATGCCGTCTTTGATGAGGAAACGACAATTGGTCCTGAAACAGTCGATGAAATGACAGACAGTGAAACGGCAAAACTCCTAAATGAAAAACTGGAAGCCTGGCAGGATCAAGCTGTCATTAAACTGAAATATGCGGAAAAAGAAGTGCAAATAAGCAACGGTCTCGTGAATTTTCAAGTAGAACAATCCGTTCAGGAAGCAGCAGATGGACAGCAAAATCCATTAATTGCTTCTGTTTCACCTGACCAGTTGAAGGAAGAGCTGGAACGAAAAATGCCAGCTCTTCAAACGGCCGAAAACGTGGACTTGGAAACAATGGCTGCAGACATTTCAGATATTGGTGACTATTTAAAAACAGGTGAGTCTGTGCTGGACGTCTCTCTTTATCTGCAAGAAGATCAAAAAACAGCCAAAATCGCTGAAGTGACAGCGGATGGAGTTGATGCCGCGACCGCAGATTTCATTAAAGCAAATCCAGCCATGGCTGTAAAAGGTGGGACATCCGTTTCGTTTAATAGCTGGGTTGAACCTGCAGGAGGAAAAATAAACGAAAAAAGTTTGAACATTCTTTCATCATCGTTATACAAGCTAATCCTGAAAACGAATTTTGATGTGATGGAAAAAAATCAAAGCACGGATCTCCCGGAATACATTGAACTTGGCTATGAAGCAAAAGTACAAAAAGAAAAGAAACAAGATTTTGTTTTTTTTAACCGTAATGATTATTCATATACGATCAATTGGACGGTAACAAATGGAAAATTATACGGTGTACTGACAGGTGTACCATTTTATTATACGTACGGAGCAGAATTGAAAAACAAAGAAACATTAAAAGCGAAAACGGTTTTGCATTTTAGCCCTTCCCTTGATTACGGGACGATGAGAGTCGAACAATTTGGGGAAAGCGGCATGATGATTGATGTATACCGGAATCGTCTGGAAGGGTCACAAAAAATCGACAGCGAACAAATCGCTGCCGATTTTTATCCGCCTGTTCATCAAATTGAGCTGTACAGCTCCCAAGAGCCGCCACCGCCCCCTGAACCAGAGGAAGAAGAAACATCCGCCGAAGAAACGGAAGAAGACGCACCTTCCACTGGGGAAGAGCAAACCCAACCTGATGAAGAAAATCAATCCGCCGGAGAAAACAGCACTGAAAATGGACAATAAAAAGGTGATGCGGAATGAAAACAAAGCGAAAACGGCTAGGTGATCTGCTGGTCGAGTCCGGTCTTATCACAGAAGAACAGCTGGCCGTTGCATTAAAAGAAAAAAAAGACAATCAAAAACTTGGCGACGCCCTTCTGGATAGAGGGTTCATTACCGAACAGCAGCTGATTGAAGTGCTGGAATTTCAGCTTGGCATTCCACACGTCAGCTTATACCGTTATCCTGTTGACATAAAGCTGCTTAGTCTTGTTTCAAAAGAAATGGCAAAAAAAAACTTAATCATCCCATTAAAAAAAGAAGAAAACCGATTGTTTGTCGCCATGGCCGATCCAATGGACTACTTTACGGTGGAAGATTTACGTCTTTCAACGGGGTTTCAAATTGAAACAGCGATTGCCGCTAAGCAGGATATTTTGCGTGCAGTCAACAAATATTACGATATTGACGATTCGCTGGAAGAGTTTATGCAGCAAAATACGCCCGAAACAGCTGAATCACAGGAAGCAGAAGAAGACTCACCCGTTGTCCGGCTTGTGAACCAGATCATGTCCCGGGCAATGACGGAAAAAGCGAGCGACATTCATATTGATCCGCATGAAACAAAAGTTGTCGTCCGCATGCGTGTCGATGGCGTGCTTCAGTTAGACCGGCAGCTTCCGAAATCAATGCTTGGCATGTTGACGGCACGAATTAAAATTATGGCCAATATGGACATTACCGAACATCGCATTCCACAGGATGGCCGGATCAAAACCAATATTGATTTTCGGCCGATCGACATTCGTATTTCAACGCTTCCGACGGTTTATGGGGAAAAAATCGTTATGCGGATACTGGATTTAAGCAGTTCATTGAATGATATGAAGCAGCTTGGCTTTAATAAAGTGAATTTAAAAAGAATGGACACTTTGCTTGAGCGTCCAAATGGCATTGTGTTGATTACCGGTCCGACTGGCTCTGGTAAATCATCGACGCTTTATGCAGGCTTAAATCAGCTGAATAGTGAAGAAGTAAACATTATTACGGTTGAGGATCCTGTTGAATATCAGCTTGAAGGAGTCAATCAGATTCAGGTGAATCCAAATGTCGGACTGACGTTTGCGGCAGGACTCCGTTCGATTTTGCGGCAGGATCCAAATGTCATTATGGTTGGGGAAATCCGGGATAAGGAAACAGCTGAGATTGCGATCCGCGCTTCTTTAACCGGACACCTTGTGCTCAGTACACTGCATACAAATGATTCAATCAGCAGCATTACACGTCTTATTGATATGGGAGTCGAGCCGTTCCTCGTCGCTTCGTCTTTAAGTGGCATCGTGGCCCAGCGTCTTATCCGTAAAGTGTGCCGCGATTGCAGACACGAAGAACCGGCTACTGAACGGGAAAAAGAGATCTTTGGAAAACGCGGACTGAAAATTGAGACAATCAACCGGGGAAAAGGCTGTGCCTCCTGTAATATGACCGGCTATAAAGGCCGTGTAGCGATTCATGAAGTCCTTACCGTTACAGAAGAAATGAAACGGCTTATTTTGAACAATGAACCGCTGTCGAAATTAAAACAAATGGCCATGAGGGACAAAACCATTTTTCTGCTCGACGATGGTCTCTTAAAAATAAAACAAGGCATCACGACGACAGAAGAAGTGCTTCGTGCCGTGCTGATGGAGTAGAAAAATATGAGAGAAAAGCTAGAATTTATTTTGCATTCTGCTTTTGAATTGAAAGCATCTGATATTCATTTGACTGTCGGAACGGCGCCGGTATTTCGTATAAATGGTGATTTAAAGCGATATGGAAAAGAACCGCTGAAGCCGGCTGACACAGAAGCGATGGCAAAAGCAATTGTACCGGAACATATGTGGGAAAAGTTTAAAGAAGATGGCGAACTCGACTTTTCGTTCGGGCTGCCGCGTGTCTCCCGTTTTCGTGTGAATGCGTATCATCAACGCAATTGTATCGCACTTGCTTTTCGGGTTATTGCTTCGGGGATTCCGACATTAGAAGATCTTCATATGCCGGATATATTAAAAAAAGTGTCAGAACGCCCGCATGGACTGGTTCTCGTGACCGGTCCGACCGGAAGCGGAAAATCAACAACGCTTGCCAGTATGATTGATTATTTGAACCGTAATACGAGAAAGCACATTATTACGCTCGAAGACCCGATTGAGTATTTGCACAAGCATGGAAAGTGCGTCATTGACCAACGGGAAGTCGGGTACGATACACAGACGTTCGCCAATGGGTTGCGGGCCGCTCTCCGTCAGGACCCGGACGTTATTCTCGTCGGAGAGATGCGGGACCTTGAAACTATTCAGACCGCCATTACAGCGGCAGAGACGGGACACCTTGTTTTTGCGACGCTTCATACATCCAGCGCGCCGGCCACAATTGAACGGATCATTGATGTGTTCCCGGCTGAACAGCAGCCACAGATCCGGACGCAGCTTGCAACGGTTTTAACAGCCGTTATCGCCCAGCGGCTGTTCCCGACAGCGGATTTAAAAGGCAGACGGGCAGCCTTGGAAATTATGCTGAACAATTCAGCGGTGGCCAATTTAATCCGCTCAGAAAAAGTCCATCAAATTGTCAATGTCATGCAGACGTCCAAAGCGCAGGGCATGCAGCTGATGGCGGATCATGCGCAGGAATTGTTCCGTCAAGAAGTCGTTTCAAAAGCTGCGCTTCTTCCTTATTTAAGAGAAAGGGAGTAACGAAATGGCTAAATTCGTTTACACAGGCAGAGATCGGCGCGGACCGAAAAAAGGCACGTTAACCGCCAATTCAAAAAAAGAAGCGATTGAAAAACTGCAGAAAAGTGGCATTCGGGTAAAAGAAATCGAACAAAAGCCGGAAACGTTTTTGGAGCAGGATATCGTTATTGGCCGTGCTGTGCGGCTTGAGCATATGGTTATCTTTTTGCGCCAGTTTGCCGCACTGCTTCAAGCCGGGGTAACGGTTGTCGATTCTGCTTTTATTTTGTCTCAGCAGACCGACAGCAAGCCGCTCAAGCGGGCCTTAACCAATATGGAAGTGGAGATGAGGGAAGGCCGTCCGTTATCGGATGCAGCGGCGAAGCAAAAGAAAATTTTTGAACCGCTTGTGATCAATATGCTGAAAGCAGGAGAGGCGACTGGGACGCTGGATCAAACGTTTAACGATTTGGCCAATCATTATGAGCGGCAGCACCGGACCCGCCAAAAAGTGATATCGGCACTTGCTTATCCGGTCGTTGTCGGCATCGTGGCGGTATTTGTGGTCATCTTTTTGCTTGTGTCGGTTGTGCCGACATTTGTCGGGATGTTTGAGGACTTTGGCGGAGAGCTGCCGGCGATTACCCAATTTGTTATTAACGCCAGTGAGTGGATGCAGCGGTTTTGGTACGTGATTGCTATTATTGCAGGATTGGCTGTCGGTGCTTTATGGATGCTGCGACAACGACCAGAGACAAAGTTGTATGTGGATTATGCTATTTTACGTATGCCGATCTTCGGGAATTTAATGCAAAAAGCCGTGCTTGCCCGCATGACGCGGACGCTCAGCTCCTTATTCTCCAATTCCGTGCCGATTTTGCGGGCGATGGACATTACCGGTGAAGTCGTTGAAAACGAAGTGATTGCAAGCGTCATAAGGGAGTCAAGAAAATCACTCGAACGCGGAGAATCCATTACCGGTCCGATGCAGCGTCACTGGGCATTTCCGCCGCTGCTGCATCAAATGATTGCCATCGGGGAAGAAACGGGGTCATTGGATCAAATGCTGTCAAAAGTTGCCGATTTTTATGAAGCAGAGGTCGAAACCGTCACCGACCGGCTGAAAGCGCTCATCGAACCATTAATGATCGTTCTTCTTGCGGCCATTGTCGGGACTATCGTCATATCGATCATGGTGCCGATGTTCGAAATATTCAACACTGTGCAGGAAAGCGGCTAATATAACGAATATTTGAGATTTATTTCCTAGTAATATATTGATTTTTTTGTCAAATGTCAGTAAGATACTAGTGTTAGTGTCAAATTACCGCAGTTTCTGCAAAAAGAGAGAGGAGAATGAAACATGTTAAACGTATTAAAACGCCGCATGAAAAATGAAAAAGGCTTAACGTTAATTGAATTGCTTGCTGTTGTCGTTATTTTAGGTATTATTGCTGCGATTGCCATTCCAGCTATTGGAGGGTTGATTGATAACTCGAAGAAAGACGCGCATATTGCGAATGCAACGCAGATGGTTAATTCAACCAAAACATATGTAGCTAGTAATCCTTCATCTTTAACTTTCGATGCCAGCGGAGTGGCAAAGGTAACCTTACAGGATTTAATGAATCAAGGCATGATTGATGAGCCAGAAGATCCAGATACAGGAGAAAAAGGGACAGGTAAAGGCTATGAACCAGATACTTCACAAGTTGTCATTACAAAAACTTCAGAGGATGGAAAAGCAGCGTCCTATGAATACAAAGTTGCCCTTACTGGAAAAGAACGTGCAATAGGGAGTACAACACTAGATGATTTGGATCGCGACGACGTTAAATGATCCATCTGATCGTCTTCCTCTATGGCCTCCTGCTCGGCTCGTTTTATAACGTGGTCGGGCTCCGGGTGCCGACCGGGAAGTCGATTGTAAAGCCGCGCAGCGCCTGTTCGCTGTGCGGACATCAATTGACCGCACGGGACTTGGTGCCGGTTTTGTCGTACATAGCCTTAAAAGGACGCTGCCGCAAATGCGGGGCGAAAATATCGATGATGTATCCTGTAACAGAGCTGCTCACAGCGCTGTTATTTTTGTATTCCTACCTATTATATGGATTTAGTGCGCCGTTTTGGACGGCGATTTTACTGTTTTCGATGCTGATGATTCTCGTTGTGGCGGATTTTGCTTATATGCTCATTCCGGATAAAATCATCTTGTTTTTCCTGCCATTGTTTATCATTATGCGGTTCACCCAGCCGCTTGACCCGTGGTGGGATGCGCTGCTCGGTGCCGCTGTCGGTTTCGGCTTGCTTTTGCTGATCGCAGTTGTTTCGAACGGCGGAATGGGCGGTGGAGATATAAAGTTGTTTGGAGTGCTCGGTTTTGTCCTTGGCACAAAGCTTGTGCTGTTAACATTTTTGCTCGCTTGTTTTTTCGGCGCAGTAATTGGGCTTGCCCTGATGGCTGCCGGTATAGTAAAGCGAGGGAAACCTATGCCGTTTGGGCCGTATATTGCGCTGGCAGCGGTGGTCGCGTACACACATGGCAATGACATGATCCGCTGGTATCTTCAGTTTTTTTAAGAAGGAGAAGAGGGAATGGCGTTACGTTTATTTCAAAAAAAAGATAAAACAATTAATTTTACGATCACCGACGAAGCCATCCGTTTTGTGGAGCTGCGCCAGTCCGACCCGCTGCTCATTGAGAAGTTTGGTGAACGGAAGCTGCCTGAAGGCATGATTGTGCGCGGAGATATTGTGAAAATCGGTGAACTACAGGACGTCATAGACAATATGGTGGATGAATGGAAGCTGAAAAACCGGAACATCCGTTTTACGATTCCGGATCGTTACGTGGCCATACGTGAAGAAAAGGTGGACCGTGATTTAACTCTCGATGAAATTAAAAACTTCTTTTTTATGCAAATTGGCTCTACCATTCATTTGCCGTTTGATGAGCCGGTTTTTGATGTGGTGGTGACCGGGTACGAAGAAAACAAGCAATCGGTTCTGCTTGTCGCCGCTCCGGAACAAGTTGTCGAGGATTATGCGGGTGTATTTGAACATGCCCGGTTGAAGCCGATCGCAGCTGATATCGCCCCGCTTGCTTTATACAGGCTGTTTCATTCGTTCGACCGGACAAATGACAGCGCACATGAACTGCTTATTCACTTAAAATCAAACGTTATGACACTCTCTATTTTCCACGGCCACCAGCTCAAATTTATGAAACCGGTCTTTATTGAAAAAAGCGAAGATGTTCTTGATATGGAGGATGCAGATGGAAGCGGCGATCTGGCAGATGCGCTGTCCGAGCTTGATAAGGTTGTTAATTTTTATGAAAATTCTGTTCACGGCGGACAAGTGAAAATTGAACGAATCTTATTTACCGGCGACCATCCTCAGCGGCCATTTGTAGAAGAATTTATCAACAAGTCATTTGATATTCCAGTTGAAACGGATGAACAGATGAAAATGGATACAAAGCAGAACGAATGGCTTCCGCCCGCTTTTTTGGCGGCGGTCGGGCTTGCATTGAAAGACGGGTGATCACGTATGTTAATCGATATTAATTTACTGCCGGCAAAAAAGAAAAAAAGTATTTCTACGCTGGCTTTGCTTATTATTGGCGCCATCATTTTAGCATCAGCCATTGCCCTTTTTGCAGCTGTGCAAGTGAAACAAGGTGAGGTGGAGCGTGCAGAACGTAATCTTGCGACGCAGCAGCAGCTGAGAGAAACACTTGAACAAGCCGCGTCCAACTCAAGCACAGCGACAGAAACGAGTGCCGATCAGCTGCGTCAGGCCGTTGAGTGGTCGCAGGTAAGACGGCTGCCGGCATCGCCTATTTTGGAGCACCTTGTTTCTCTTTTGCCGGAGCGTGGATTTTTTCAGTCGATGTCTTACGTAAGTGAAGAAACAATGAATTTAACGGTACAATTTGATACGAGCAGGCAGGGAGCCTACTACTTGGCGGAATTAAAGTCATCCGGCTGGGTCGAGAATGCTTCCATTCTTCAGATGGATACGTCTGTTGATGAGTCAGAAGAGGAAGCGAAAGTACTGTTGGAAGTAGCAGATGCGCTTCCCCGTTATGTCATTCAATATGAAATTGTTTTCAATGAGCAGGCTGTCTTGCAGAAGCTGGAGGAACAAAAATAATGAACAAAAAACGGGTTTATACAAGCATTGTTCTATTTTTAATCCTGCTCTTGTTTGTTTATTTGTACTTTGCTTTTTATCGGACAGCTGCTGTAAAGCTTGAAACAGCAGAGCAGCAAATTCAGGCTGAAGAACAGCTGATAGCTGCCCTCCAAGCAAATAATACCGGGGCTAGCGTGCAAGGACCGGTCGTTGTGACGGGCTCTCTTCAAAATAAAGTACCCGTCAAGCCGATGGGTGATAAGTTAATGCTTGATTTTGAAAAAGCGGAACTGCTATCTGACAGCTTGATTACAGCGATCGTTTTTACAGAGGGAGAAGAGGAAACATTGCCGGTTCAGGAAGAAACAGACAACGCCGATGAAACCGCAGACGCTGATACAGCAGAAAATACAAATATGGCTGCGGATGAAGAAACTGCGTCTGAAGAAGAGCAGGCCAATGAATCAGAAGAAGAAAATATGACAGACGGCACGGAAGAAGAAACGGATGTGCAAGAACAGCCGCTTCCTGAAGAAGTTTTGCCGGCCGGCATTCGAAAAATTCGTGCGCAGCTGACGATTGAGTCACCTGGTTTTGCAGAAATGAATGCCTTTATTGATTCGGTTGAAAATCAACTGCGGATGATTCGGGTGGAGCAGCTTGAATTTACAGGGCCTGAAGAAGCACAAAAAGTAGAAGGTGTAACCGAGCCGGTCACATACAACTTAACCGTTGCCGCTTATTATATGCCGGAGTTAACAGACCTTTTAGAAGATGCACCGGAAATTGACGTCCCGGACCCGGCCAATAAACAGGACCCGTTTGTGGTCATTGAAGACTAAGGCGGCATACAGATGAATGAAAAAGGCTACACACTCATTGAACTGCTTGCTGTTGTTGTGATCCTGGCCATTATTTCTGCGATAGCGGTTGCCGGCATCGGGCGGTTAATCGAACAGTCAAGAGAGCGTGGATTTGTTACCCAGGCACTTCACTTAAAAGAAGCTGCGAATTTATTTATCACGAATTCACGGGTGGACAATCCAGATTCTATTCCAGAGAAAGTGACCTATAAAACGCTGTACGAAAAAGGATTTATTGAAAAAGTGACGGATCCTTTCACTGGTAATGAACTTGACCCTAAGAAAAACGAAACATACGTGGATATGTATTCTAACGGTTCAGTAAAAGTGGTTTGTTTGAAAGGGGAGCAAAAAACACTTTGCCAGAGCACGTCAAATCTTACTGTGGACAAGATCGAGTAGAACAATGCGCAACTGCGTTTTGTTCTTTTTTTTCGATAATCCCGTATACATAAGGATGAGGAGGGATGCGTGTGCACGAGCCGGACTGGACGCGACAAAACAGTGATGTACTCGTCTGGCGGCTGCCGGACGAGGAAGAAACGGTCATACCGAAAAAAAAGCCGACCCTAAAAGCGGCAGCGGGCTTGCTGATCATTATTTCAGCTCTTTTAACGGGCAGTGTGTTTGGACTGTTGATGATGAGCGCCGTCCCGGAACAAACGGAGACAAAAGCGGCACCGGCGGTGAACAGCTCCACAGAACAAACAGCTGCACCAGTTGAAAAAACAGTCCCGCTGTTTGTCATTCAAGGGGGTCTTTTTTCAACGGAAGAAGCAGCAGCGAAAGCCGTTTCGTCTTCGGGAGAGCCGGCGGCGGTTATTTCATCTGAAAATCAATACAGCATGATTTACGGCGCTTTTTTAACAAAAACTGAAGCAGACGAAGCGGAACAAAGCCTTGAATCAAGGGGTACAGCTGCATACGTAAAAGAAACAAAAGTTCTATTATCCAGTGAAGAAGAAGAGACATTGAAAAAAGCGGCTGACTCGCAGCAGCTAGATAAAATCGTCTCCATTCTTTCGCCGTAACCTGCCAAAATCCGGCAGGTTTTTATTTGTTCATTGCAGAATTGTCTGTTATGATAAACGCGTAACTCCCTAGTTCTCTATATATCCATTTGAAAAGAAAGGTGATCCTCTTTGACCCACATTATTTTGGCTTCATCATCGCCCCGCAGAAAAGAATTGCTTTCTCAGGTATTCATTCCATTTACGGTTCAAGCTGCACACGCGGATGAAACGATTGCACCCGGAACGCATCCGGCAGCGGCTGTTGAGCAGCTTGCTGTGAAAAAAGCGGCAGCGGTTTTCTCTGAACGTCCTGACGCTGCTGTCATCGGTGCAGATACAGTCGTCGTTTCAAACGGCCGCATTCTGGGGAAACCGAAAACAGAACTTGAAGCAATGCAGATGCTTTCTTCATTATCCGGCGGCACCCACGCTGTTTACACCGGTGTCGCGATCATGTCAAAGAATGAAAAAATTGTCTTTCATGAAAAGACGGACGTTGAGTTTTGGGAACTGACAAAAGCGGAGATGGCTGCCTATATTGAGACAGGCGAACCGTTTGACAAAGCAGGTGGCTATGGCATTCAATCGGCCGGCGCGCTTTTTGTCAAAGCGATTCATGGCGATTATTTTAATGTCGTCGGGCTGCCGATTTCCTCTCTTTATCGCCGGCTGAGACAAATGGACCTTCTCACTGGCAGTTTTTCGTTCCGCTAATTTGAAAGGGGAATGGAACGAATGAGCCATGATAAAATTGCTGCACCTGCGTCAATGATGATCCGTGATGTCCCGCCACATGACCGCCCGCGTGAACGAATGATCGCGAGCGGTCCACATAGTTTATCCAACCACGAGCTCCTCGCGATTTTACTCCGGACCGGATCGAAAGAAGAATCGGTCCTGCAGTTATCCAACCGCATTTTAAATGAATTTGAAGGCCTTCGCCTGTTAAAAGACGCATCACTCGAAGAAATTACCTCTATTAAAGGCATCGGCAGCGCAAAAGCGATTCAGCTCATGGCGGCCGTTGAAATCGGCCGCCGCATTGAACGGTTGAAATATGACGAGCGTTTTATGATCCGCTCGCCGGAAGATGCGGCTAATTATATGATGGAAGAAATGCGCTTCTTAAGCCAGGAGCATTTTGTCGCACTTTATTTAAATACAAAAAATCAGGTTATGCACAAGCAGACGTTGTTTATCGGCAGCTTAAATGCTTCGATTGTACATCCGCGTGAGGTATTTAAAGAAGCGTTTCGCCGTTCGGCAGCAAGCATTGTCTGCCTCCATAATCATCCGTCCGGAGACCCGGCACCAAGCCGTGAAGACATCGATGTGACGAAGCGTCTTGTCGAATGTGGAAAAATACTGGGCATTGATGTTCTCGACCATTTGATCATTGGAGAGAAGAAATATGTCAGCTTAAAAGAAAAAGGTTATTTATAACGCTATGCTTTTTTTTTTCGTTCCGCTATAATATAAGTTATGGTTTTTGAGAAGTTTTTCACACAATTTAATAGCCATTACTAGTGAAATGATCACGATAAAAAGGATCTATTGAGGAAAGGGAGATACACTACATGTTTGGAATTGGGAGCCGTGACTTAGGCATTGACCTTGGAACAGCGAATACACTTGTGTATGCAAAAGGAAAGGGAATTCTCGTACGAGAACCGTCTGTTGTTGCACTGCAAACAGACACAAAACAAATCGTCGCGGTCGGAAATGACGCGCGCAACATGATCGGCCGGACGCCGGGCAACATTATTGCCACCCGTCCAATGAAAGACGGCGTTATTGCCGACTATGAAACGACTGCAGTGATGATTAAATATTATATTAAGCAGGCGACAAAAGGATCATCCGGCTTCCTGTCAAGCAAGCCATACGTCATGGTATGTGTTCCATCAGGCATTACCGCGGTTGAACGCCGTGCGGTCATTGATGCTACGCGTCAAGCTGGCGCACGTGACGCATATCCAATTGAAGAGCCTTTTGCAGCGGCGATCGGTGCCAATCTTCCTGTTTGGGAACCGACGGGCAGCATGGTCGTGGACATTGGCGGCGGTACGACAGAAGTGGCGATTATTTCACTCGGAGGCATCGTAACAAGCGAATCACTTCGCATTGCCGGAGATGAAATGGATGATGCAATTATTGCGTATATCCGCAAGCAGTACAATTTGCTGATTGGTGATCGGACAGCAGAAACAATTAAAATGGAAATCGGTTCAGCAGGTGATGCAGACGAGATCCCGAACATGGAAATCCGCGGCCGTGATTTATTAACAGGGCTGCCAAAAACAATTGAGATTACGGCACAGGAAATTGCGGATGCGCTAAAAGATACAGTGTACGCGATTGTTGATACAGTAAAAGGAACACTGGAGAAAACACCACCGGAACTTGCAGCGGATATTATGGACCGCGGCATCGTGTTAACAGGCGGTGGTGCGCTTTTGCGCAATTTGGACAAGGTGATCAGCACAGAAACAAACATGCCAGTCATCATTGCAGAAAATCCGCTGGACTGTGTAGCCATCGGAACAGGGCTTGCGCTTGATCATATTCATTTATTTAAAAACAAATAACAATTGACGATGAGGCCGGTTCTCCGTGCGTTGTGACCGGTTTTTCGGGGCGCGTTGAACCAGCCTCACCGTTTTGAATGCTTAGAAAACTGAGGTGGAATTCATGCCGCAATTTTTTACAAACAAGCGGTTGATTATATTGCTCGGCAGTATCATTCTTCTTGTCGCCATGATTGGTTTTTCACTGCGGGATCGGGATAACATTACGTGGCCTGAAAAGTTTGTGAAAGATGTGACCGGGTTTGGCCAAAATATCGTGTCGAAGCCGGCGGGTGTTGTTGAATCTTTTTTTGATGATGTACGCAGGCTGCGTCTTACATATGAAGAAAACGAAAAACTCCGCACACATTTAGAAGAGCTTGCCCAATTAGAAAGTGATGTAGCCCGTCTTGAAAAAGACAATGCAGAACTACGGAAAGTGCTCGAAAAAGAAAAAAGCCTTGCAGATTATGAGCCCGTACAAGCAACGGTTATCGCTCGCAATCCTGATCGGTGGTATGAGGTTATTACGATTGATCAAGGTGAATCAAACGGCATCGAACCAGATATGGCCGTGATGACTGCAAGCGGCTTAATCGGAAAAGTACAAAGTACGTCGAAATTTACGTCCACCGTACAGCTTTTGTCTGCTCGTGATTCACAAAATCGTGTGTCAGTGCTTATTCAAGGTAAAACGACGATTTATGGGTTGATTGAAGGCTATGATGAAGAAAAAAAAATGCTTCAAATGACGAAAATACCATCCGATTCAAAGGTGACAAAAGGACAAGCCGTCACAACATCTGGTCTCGGCGGTGTTTTTCCGAAAGGACTGGTCATTGGAACAGTGACAGAGTTGGTCCCGGATGAATTCGGATTGACGCAAACGGCGCTTGTTCAGCCAGCCGCAAGCTTTTACGACCTTGAGCATGTGATGGTTTCCAAACGCGAAATGACGAGTATTTTGCCGGAAGAAGAGGATCGCCAGCAGGTGCTTATTGAGGAGGAAGGACTGTGAAAAAAGCGCTCCTTCCTCTTTTAGTAGTCGTCCTGTTTTATAGTGACAGTGTCTTTATGATCTTTTTTTCGGAACAGGCCTTTGATGGAGCTTATGTGCCGGTCCCGCGTTTCTTCTTCATAGGTCTTTTGTTTATGTCTGTTTTTTTTGACCGGAATACTGCAATAAAATATGGCTTTTTCTTCGGCTTTTTATTTGATATGTTTTATACAGGACTTCTCGGCGCTTATTTCTTTTTCTTGCCGCTCCTTGTCTACACAACATCTAAGCTGACGAAATGGCTTCACAGCACACTGCCTGTTTTTTTCGTTATTATCTTGTTTGACATTGCATTGCTTGAAATGATGATTTACGGGTTAAATGTGCTAGTGCAGCGGACAGCCCTTTCATTCGAGCAGTTTGCTTACGTGCGACTGCTGGCAACACTTGTCTTGAATGGCCTTTTTTACATCGTGTTCGCGATTCCGCTTCGAAATGCTTTTTTACGATTAAAAAAAGTGTTCGATTGATGTTGAAAAAAGGAATATGGAATAGCACTGTCGAATATTGAGACGTACAGAGGTGGGATACTTTCTATGAAACAAAGTCAAAACGTCGTCATTAAAGGGACGAAAGACGGTCTGACTCTTCAATTGAACGATAAATGTGCGTATAATGAATTAATAGAAGAATTGACTGAAAAATTAGATGCCGTTACAAAAGAAGGCGGAGACGCGCTCATTACAGTCATTGTTCAAACGGGAAACCGGTATGTGGCTGAAGAGGAAAAAGAAGAGCTGCGTCAGCTGATCAGACAGCGCCGTCACTTAATCGTTGAAGACATTAAGTCAAACGTATTGACGATTGACGAAGCGGTACAGTGGAAAGAAGAAAATGAAATCGTTTCGTATGCTGGCCGTATTCGTTCCGGACAAGTGCTTGAAGTACCGGGTGACTTATTGTTAATTGGAGATGTAAACCCGGGTGGAACAGTGATGGCGGGCGGCAGCATCTTCGTAATGGGCGCACTGAAAGGCACGGCGCATGCGGGCTGTTACGGCAATGATTCAGCAATTATTGCAGCAGCAAAAATGATGCCGTCCCAACTGCGGATCAGCGATCATTTAACTCGTTCGCCAGACCGGTACGATGAAGAAGAGATAACAGAATCGGAATGTGCGTTTATTAACGAAGCACAACAATTGGTGATTGATCGGCTGCAAGTGCTGAAATATTTGCGGCCTGAGTTATCGACGTTTAAAGGGGGCTTTTGAAGTGGGTGAAGCAATCGTCATTACTTCTGGAAAAGGCGGTGTTGGTAAAACGACAACGACCGCCAATCTCGGTACAGCGCTTGCGCTGCAGGAGAAAAAAGTGTGTCTCGTTGACACAGACATCGGTCTTCGCAACCTCGATGTTGTCATGGGGCTTGAAAACCGCATTATTTACGACCTCGTTGATGTTGTAGAAGAACGGTGCAAAACACATCAGGCTCTCGTAAAGGACAAGCGTTTTAATGATCTTCTCTATTTGCTGCCAGCTGCCCAAACGACCGATAAGTCAGCCGTTACGCCTGAGCAGATGAAAAAATTGATTGATGAATTAAAGCAGGACTATGATTATATTTTAATTGACTGTCCAGCCGGAATTGAGCAGGGATATAAAAATGCGGTAGCAGGTGCAGACCGGGCTATCGTTGTCACCACCCCGGAGAAGTCGTCTGTTCGGGATGCGGATCGTGTTATTGGCCTTCTTGAAAAAGAAGAAGACATGGCACCACCGAAGCTTGTCGTCAATCGGATTCGCAGCCATATGGTGAGAGATGGAGATATGCTTGATGTCGATGAGGTGGCAGCCCATCTGTCCATTGAACTGATCGGTATTGTAGCAGATGATGATGAGGTCATTAAATCCTCCCATAATGGCGAGCCTGTGGCACATAATCCAAACAATCGCGCTTCGATTGCGTATCGGAACATTGCGCGCCGTATTTTGGGTGAGTCGGTTCCCCTTCAGCTGCTCGAACCGGAAAAAGACACATTTTTCACGAAATTTAAACGATTTATCGGCATAAGCCGGTAGCAAAAACCGCTTTTTTAAGCGGTTTTTTTCTATTTTTTCAGCATATACATAAACAGGCGGGAGGGATTCATATGCAAAAAAAAATCATCGCTTCTTTTTGTTTATTTGCTGTTGTTTATCTCAACCAGCATGCATCTCTTACCAAAACGATTTTTACAAACGATTTTTCATTTGCGTCTTTTGCCGCTGCTTATGAAGCGCGATTTGGCACACTTTTGCCGGCAATGAACCGGACAAGCATCGTCCCAGCCTCCTTTGTGAGTACAAACAGCCCGCTTGCTGCTGAAAAAGACGGCGTGGTTATACGAATTAATAATGAAAATATCTCCATTCAGCAGGACGACGGCACGGAAGTTGAAGTAAGCGGGCTGGAGCCGGATTCGTATCGGCTGTTTGAGCGAATTAAACAAGGAGAGCCGATCGGAACTCCTTCCGGCAGCATCATTGAATTCGTCGAACGAAAAAACGGTCAGACCATTTCATCAAGAAAAGTGAACGTGCATGAATAACGTGCGCATTCATCCATTAACCTGGCTGTTCGGGTCTGCTGCTGCTGCAACAGGACTTTTTTTAGAAGCAATATGCATCGGGCTTATTTTACTTATTCACGAACTGGGTCACGCGGGTGCTGCAAAAGCAATGGGCTGGCGCATTCAAAAAGTGGAGCTGCTCCCGTTTGGCGGCAAGCTGGAAACCGATGAGCATGCGGGCAGACCGCTTCTTGAAGAATGGCTCGTTGTATTAGCCGGTCCATTTATGCATGTTCCAATGCTTGCGATAAGTTTTTTTTTTCTAAAATCAGGATGGATGGATGCCGCCTTGTATGAATTGTTTTTTGAGCTAAATGCGGTCATCTTTTTGTTCAATCTATTGCCGGTGCTGCCACTTGATGGCGGCAAAATGGTCCAGCTTATTTTATGTGCGGTTCATCCTTATTTCATTGCATATAAGCAATCCATTTTTCTGTCATTTGCCGTCCTTCTTTTTGTAATGGGTGCAGCGGTGATCACACTTCCATTTTATTTGCAGCTGCTTTTAACTGTTTCCTATATTGCCGTTCAGCTTCTAGTCATGTGGAAAGAAAGAGAAGTCATGTTCATCCGTTTTTTAACCGCCCGTTTTTATGATCCGGTATCTATGCGCTTGCTGGTCCTGCCTCTTCTAAAAACGGATCGCCTCCTTGATGCTGTCCGATTATTTAGAAGAAACCGGACACACCAGTTTCATGTGAACGGGCACGATGAACTGACAGAAGAGCAGCTTCTTCATTCTTTTTTTGGAGGCAAGAAAGACGTTCAGGATATGTTTGAAAATATTGATTGACACTGATATTGAAAGGTGATAGAATTCATATGTTATTGTTTGTAGCACCCGTGCTACAACCGCACACAGCAGGTTTAAGCATCGATAGATCACCTGTCACGTGGCGAGTCTGAGTAAACAGGGAGGTGCAGAAATGTACGCAATTATTGAAACAGGCGGCAAGCAGGTTAAAGTTGAAGAAGGTCAAGCAATCTACATCGAAAAATTGAACACACAAGACGGTGACACTGTCACGTTTGATAAAGTTCTTTTCGTTGGCGGCGACGACGTGAAAGTCGGCAGCCCAATCGTAGAAGGCGCAACCGTAACGGCGAAGGTCGAAAAGCAAGGACGTGCGAAGAAAATCGTCGTTTTTAAATTTAAAGCGAAGAAAAACTACCGCAAAAAGCAAGGACACCGTCAGCCTTATACAAAAGTAGTCATTGAAAAAATCAACGCGTAAGGCGATGATCCAATGATTTATGTAGATATTAAAAAAGACACATCCGGCTTGATTACATCGTTTACAATGGAAGGCCATGCCGGCTTTGATGACAGCGGCAAAGACTTGGTTTGTGCGGGTGCTTCCGCAGTTTCGTTCGGTTCGCTGAATGCAGTGATGGCACTGACTGGTATTACGCCTGAAATTGATCAGGGGGAAGACGGCGGCCTGCTTTCCTGCCGTGTGCCGGATGGACTGCCAGCAGACAAGCGCGATCAGGTTCAGCTTTTATTAGAAGGTATGGTTGTCTCACTGCAGACGATTGAGGAAGAGTACGGACAGTATATTCAAATAAACATCCTATAGGAGGTGAAAACACATGTTGAAATTGAATCTTCAATTTTTCGCATCCAAAAAAGGTGTAGGTTCTACACGGAATGGACGTGACTCTGAGTCGAAACGTCTTGGCGCTAAGCGTGCAGACGGCCAGTTCGTAACAGGTGGATCTATCCTTTACCGTCAACGCGGAACAAAAATTCACCCAGGTGAAAATGTAGGCCGTGGTGGCGATGATACATTGTTTGCGAAAACAGATGGTATCGTACGTTTCGAACGCGTTGGACGCGATCGTAAAAAAGTAAGTGTTTATCCTGCTGCTCAATAAGCAGATAGGCGAATGGAGGCGTTCTGAAAGTCAACCTTTCGGAGCGCCTCTATTTTTTTGTGTACAGCCGATTATCTTTCCCGTTCAAATGCTGTATTTTTCTGCTATACTAACAAGAAGGAATGTAACGTTCGGGAATGAGTAGGAGGTGTGATCAGCTAGGTGGAAAAGGAAGAATGGACTGTAGTAAAAACGCTCCGTCATGCGCGTCATGACTGGATGAACGACATACAGATCGTGAAAGGGTATCTCGCCTTGAATAATCTTGATGAAGCAGCCAGGGCAGCAGATCATATTATTGTGAAGGCCGTGCAGGAATCAAGGTTGTGCAATCTTGGCATGCCGGGGATGGCGGAGCTGTTTATGACGTTCAATTGGTCGCAGCATCTATTTCGGCTTGAGTATGAGCTTGATGATGGCATTAAAACAGGGTCGGCGGATGACCAAAAAGCGCTCAGCTTTTTTAGCCGATTGTTTGCGTTGCTGGAGCAACATATAAAGGACTACAATGGACATGAATTATTTGTGCACTTTTCAGAAAAAGAAGAATGTCTTTTTGTACGAATGGAATGGATGGGAGACGTGGCAAACCGCCCGTTGCTGCTAGACAAAATAAATGAAATCCCGAAAGAACTACAGCTGAAATGTGCTGTGTTGGAAACGGGTTGTCAGGATATACTAATGGAAGTGACATTTTAGGAGGAACAGACAATATGTTTGTAGATCAAGCTAAGATATATGTTAAAGGCGGCGACGGCGGAAATGGCATGGTTGCGTTTCGCCGTGAAAAGTATGTGCCGAACGGCGGTCCTGCGGGCGGCGATGGTGGAAATGGCGCAAATGTTGTGTTTGAAGTGGAAGAAGGGCTTCGCACTCTAATGGATTTTCGTTACCAGCGTCATTTTAAAGCACCGCGCGGCGAGCATGGCATGAGCAAAAGCATGCACGGACGCAATTCAAAAGACATGATCGTTAAAGTGCCTCCGGGTACTATTGTGACAGATGACGAAACAGGCGAAGTGATTGGGGATCTTGTCGAGCATGGGCAGCAGGCGATTATTGCACGCGGCGGCCGCGGCGGCCGTGGAAACAGCCGATTTGCGACACCTGCTAATCCAGCGCCGGAAATCTCTGAAAATGGGGAACCGGGCATGGAGCGCAATATAACATTGGAATTAAAGCTATTAGCGGATGTTGGTCTTGTCGGTTTCCCAAGCGTCGGAAAGTCGACACTTCTCTCTGTTATTACAGCGGCTAAGCCTAAAATTGCTGCATATCATTTTACGACACTTGTGCCGAATCTTGGCATGGTGGAAACAGAAGATGGCCGTAGCTTTGTCATGGCTGACCTGCCGGGGTTGATTGAAGGTGCGCATGAAGGAACAGGACTTGGACACCAATTTTTGCGTCACATCGAGCGTACACGCGTTATTGTTCATGTGCTTGATATGTCTGGGATGGAAGGGCGCGATCCATATGAGGATTACGTTACGATTAACAATGAACTGAAAGAGTATAATCTCCGGCTGACAGAGCGTCCGGAAATTATCGTCGCGAATAAAATGGACATGCCGGAAGCGGAAGAACATTTAAACGCGTTCAAAGAAAAAGTGGGCGCCGATGCGGTTATTTTTCCGATTTCTGCGTTAACACAAAGCGGCCTGCGTGATTTATTGTTTGCGATTGCTGACAAAATCGAAGAAACGCCGGAATTCCCGCTTGACCATGAAGAAGAAGATTTGTCTGTTAACCGTGTTATGTACCGACATGAAAAACAAGCGGCTGAATTTGTGATCACGCGTGGTTCGGACGGCGTGTTTGAACTAACAGGAAGCAAGATTGAAAAGCTGTTTAAAATGACGGACTTCTCACGGGAACCATCTGTTCAACGCTTTGCACGGCAGCTGCGTACAATGGGTGTGGATGAAGCGCTGCGCGCACGCGGCGCTGAAAACGGCGATATCGTTCGCCTGCTCGATTATGAATTTGAATTTGTCGAATAAAAGCTGGTGCGGCGGTTTTGAGGGGGAACGACATGGGGAAGAAAGAGCAAAATGAAAAATTTTATCTCGTCCGTGAAGATGTGCTTCCGGAAGCGATGAAAAAAACGCTTGATGCAAAAGAATTGATTGAACGGAAAAAAGCCGATTCTGTCTGGGAAGCGGTACAAAAAGTGGATTTAAGCCGCAGTGCTTTTTACAAATACCGCGACACGGTTTTTCCGTTCCACACGGTTGTCAAAGAGCGGATCATTACATTGTTTTTTCATCTGGAAGACCGGTCGGGAACCCTGTCTGAACTGCTTGCTGTTGTGGCGGCCTGTGGTGGGAATATTCTGACGATTCATCAGACTATTCCGCTGCAGGGCCGCGCCAATGTGACGCTTTCGCTCAATGTCACCGGCATGAAAACCGGGTTGGACGAGCTTTTGTCCCGGCTAAAAAAACTAGAATTTGTCGATACGGTGGAAGTGCTCGGTTCGGGCGCGTAATCCGTTTGAATGAGAGAACAGGAGTGAACGGTTTTGAGGAAAATTGCTTTTTTAGGCCCTGCGGCGACATTTACCGATATTGCGGTGTCGGATGCATTCCCGAATGATCAGCGGATTCCGTGTGTGACCATTCCGGAATGCATGGATTATGTGCTCGAAGGAAAAGCGGATCTTGCGGTTGTACCAATTGAAAATGCGCTGGAAGGAACGGTCAATATGACCATTGATCATTTATTTCACGAAGCGAATTTAACCATTGTTGGTGAATTAACCGCACCTATTCAGCAGCACTTGCTCATCCATCCGGACAATGCACACAAATGGAAAGACGCAGCCCGTATTTTATCGCATCCGCACGCGATTGCGCAGTGCCACAAATTTTTGCACCGTCATTTTTACAGCGTTCCATCGCAACAGATGACATCCACTGCGGCGGCAGCCAAATATGTGAGTGAGCATCCGGAAGAATGCATTGCAGCGATTGCCAATTCGCTGTCGGCAGAGGAGTACGGCTTATTTATGGCAAAAGCAGATATTCATGATTATACCTTTAATCATACACGCTTTCTCGTTTTGTCTAAAACGCATGAAGAGCTGGCGTTTCCGCTTCCGCAAACGGGCGGCAAAACGACGATTGTCGTGACGCTTCCTACCGACCGTCCAGGAACACTGCATCAAGTGTTAGCTACATTTGCCTGGCGAAATCTGAACCTTGCGAAAATTGAATCGCGCCCATTAAAAACTGGTCTTGGCAATTATTTTTTCATTATCGATGTTGGGCAGCGCATCGACGATATTTTAGTGCCGGGTGCCTTTGCTGAAATGGAAGCGCTCGGCTGTAACGTGCAGGTGCTCGGCAGCTATTATGGGTATGAAGTCGGGCAGGCAGCAGAAAAAGCCTAAAAATAAAGAAGCGCCCCATCGGGGAGCTTCTTTTCGTTATTCAAGCAAAAAGCCGGCATGGCGAAGTGCTTGTTCTGCTTCATCGAGTGTGGTTGATTCTTTAGCAGACAGCGTGTGCAAATGAACGCCTTCTGTCAATTCGGATAAGTAAGCAGCATTTGTTTCGTTGATTTTCTCCAAAAATTGAAGGGCTTCTTTTCGGTTTGAAACCATAATCGATGCAGTCAAATCACCATATACCGGGTGTTCAATTCTCACATCTTTTACAAGAACGCCAAGATCGACGAGAAGCAGCAGTTCCTCTTTCGTTTGATCTGGCGGGTGCGAGCAGGCCACAATCCTTTCCACATGGCCACTATCTTGAACATTCATATAAACATAGCCTTGACTCGTAGCCATAATCGGAACACCACGCGCTTTCAGCAATGTAATGTCTCCCACAATAACCTGACGGCTGACATGGGCCCGTTCAGCCAGCTCATTTCCAGTCAGCGGCATTTCCTCAGATTGAAGCCAGTGAAAAATCTGCTTACGCCGTTCTTCGCCGATTAATTTCTTTTTATCTATCATGATGCAATCCCTCCACCGGCTATCATAGCATACCCCCTTGCTCGGCAGCATGCAAAAGTGCCCTTCCAAGCTTTTTGACTTCGTCTTCTGTCGTTTCGGGTCCGAATGAAACGCGGAAAAACTGTCGTGCCTCTTCCATCGTCATGCCCATCGCCAGGGCAGCTTTCATACCGGATGCTGAAGATGCATCACAGGCACTCCCAGTTGAAATGTACATCTTTTGTGCATTTAAGGCGAGCATGACAAGCTGTCCTTCTATTCCAGGAATACACATTCCGATTACCCCAGGATATTGATTCGAATCATTCCCTTCGATCCACTTCACTGAAGATCCTTCCAGTTGTTCTTTTAACAAATGCCTCAAAGTCCAAAGTTTCTCCAATGAAGCAGCCTTTTTTGCCGCTTCCGCAAATGCGGCGATCGCCGGTGTATCAACTGTTCCTCCCCGGATGCCTTTCTCATGTGTCAATCCTGGAAAAACCGGTTTGGCTGCAATAAAAGGTGAAAGATACATTGCACCGCACCCTTTTGGACCGCCAATTTTGTGGGCGGAAAAGGTCATGGCATCCGCATTGATAGAATCGAGCGAAACTTTACCGAATGACTGAACACAGTCGGTATGAAAAAGAATGCCTCTTTTTTTTGCTTCGGCAGCTATTTGCGCAATGGGCTGGATTGTCCCGATTTCAGGATTAATATGCTGAATGGAGACAAGGACGGTATCAGGCCGGATGGCCGCTATGATCGATTCCGCTGTCACGATTCCATTCTCATTCAGCGGCATCTTTGTTATGTTAAACCCTTCCGTTTGAAGAACGGTCATCGCCGAGTGAACAGAAGTGTGTTCAGCCATTCCGGTAATAATATGTTTTTTTGGTTTGTTTCGTGCTAACGACAAAAGAGCCAAAATGTTTCCTTCCGTTCCGCTGCCGGTAAAATAGATGCCATCCTTTAAAACACCGGCCCGACTCGCAATTTCTGTCCGACACTGCTCCAGCAAGAGCGAAGCCCGTGTACCTTCATCGTGAGGGCTCGATGTATTTCCCGAAAAATGACGGACCGCTTCTATATAAATGTCAAGCGCTTCTTTTTTCATAGGAGAAGTAGCAGCATAGTCAAAATACAATATTATCCCTGCTCTCTTTATCTTAAATTTATTCTTGTCTTTCTTTTTATTTTATGTAAAGATAGGTGTCAAGACAACTGTAAAGTGGGGATGAGTGGTGAAAAAAATGCCAAGTGCTATCATCATTGGATCAGGAATCGCGGCATTACAAGCGGCGAGGCATTTAGCAGCGCATATGAATGTGATAGTCATCACAAAGACGGTGATGCGGCAAAGCAATTCTTATTTTGCACAGGGCGGCGTCGCAGCTGTTTTATCTCCACTGGATACGTATGAATCTCATATAAAAGACACTCTTGCTGCCGGAGAATTTCATCATGATCCGACAGCGGTAAAACAGCTTGTTATTGAAGGTGCAGCAGGTATGAATGAACTACTGGAAGAAGGATTTTTAGCGGATCGGCAGGAAAATGGCACATTGTCATTAGGACTCGAAGGTGCGCACAGCAGCCGGCGGATTGTGCATGCGGGCGGTGATGCCACTGGAAAGTGGGCGATTGAGCATTTTATATCGCATCTTCCAAGTCAAGTAGACATCCGTGAACATGAATTGGTTTTTGAGCTGATTGTTCAAAGTGGAGTGTGTACAGGTGTTAAAACAAAATCAAGGAATGGAAAAGTTCATCAATATAAAGCCGATCATGTTATTTTAGCGACGGGCGGAGCGGGCGCACTTTATTCGTTCACCTCAAATCAGGAGACAATTACAGGGGACGGAATTGCCCTTGCTTATCGTGCCGGCGCCGCTATTACGGACATGGAATTTGTTCAATTCCACCCGACTCTTCTTTATGTGAACGGGGAAACAAAAGGGTTGATCTCTGAAGCGGTGAGGGGGGCCGGCGCGGTATTGACAGATGGAGAAGGCGGGAAAATTATGCAAGGGGTTCATCCGCTTGGCGATTTGGCCCCCCGTCATGTAACGGCTTTTGAAATATATAAGGCTCGAAAAAGCGGCCGTGAGGTTTATCTTGATATATCCATGATTAAGGAATTTGAACAAGTCTTTCCAACGATTTCAGCTATCTGCTTTGAGCATGGCATTGATATAAAAAAAGGTCTTATTCCTGTCGCGCCTGGCAGTCATTTTTTAATGGGCGGAGTAAAAGCGGATACATCTGGACGCACATCGATGAAAGGATTGTATGCGATTGGTGAAACAGCCTGTACGGGCGTTCATGGAGCGAACCGGCTGGCAAGCAATTCACTGCTGGAAGGCATTGCTTTTGGAAAACGTTTTGCAAAAGCGATGATCGAGAGCGAAGAAGCAAGAGAAAAAGCTGGGCAGCCAGTTCCGTCAGCGGCTGCTGCTATTCCACCGCTCTTTGAGAAAAAAGAGCTGCAGTCGATGATGATGGAGTCAGGCGGTATTATTCGAACAAGCGAAAAACTACAAGCGCTTGCAAACTGTTTGCGGGAGGCAGCACAGGCAAAAGGAGACATCAGCCACTGGCCGGCTGAGAAAATAGAAAGCTTGTTTATGCATACGACAGCTTATTTGATTGCCATTTCTGCTCTTGTCAGAACGGAATCACGAGGTGCCCATATTCGGGCGGATCATCCATTAAAACAGGTTCAATGGGAGAAAACATGGATCGTATTTGAAAACGGACAATTGAATAAAAGGAGCGGAGAACATGAATGGAATCAAGCTGGACGAAGCGCTGAAAGCCTTTTTTATTGAAGATATTGGAGATAGAGACGTATCAGGGGAAAGTATTTTTTCGGAAAAGGAAACGGGAAGTTTTTCATTTTTTGCAAAAGAAGCCGGCATTTTTTGCGGGAAAATGATCATCGAAAGAGGGTTTCGGCTCATTGATGAACATGTCTCTGTTCATGTGCTGAAAGCAGATGGCGAAAGGGTGGAAGAAGGAGAATGTCTAGCCAAAATAGATGGGTCGTACCGGTCGCTTTTGGCTGGGGAACGGGTTATTTTAAATTTAGTTCAGCGCATGAGTGGCATTGCGACAGCAGCTGCGGCCGCTGTGAAAGAAACGGGAGGAACAGAAGCGAAAATATGCGATACGAGAAAAACCGTGCCCGGTCTTCGGATGCTTGAAAAGTATGCGGTCCGAACAGGTGGTGCCTATAATCACCGCACTGGCTTATACGATGCAGTGATGCTGAAAGACAATCATATTGCGTTCGCCGGAGGAATTAAACAGGCGGTGGGAAAAGCACGGAACGCTTGCGGCCATACAATGAAAATCGAAGTGGAAATTGAAACGAAAGAACAGCTCCAAGAAGCAGTTGAATCGGGGGCAGACATTATTATGTTTGATAATTGTACACCGGCTGACATTACAGCGTGGCTGCCGCTTGTGCCGGCTCATATTGCAACAGAAGCATCAGGCGGAATTACGCTCCAAAATATTCGCGACTATGCGTTAACAGGGATTGGGTGGATTTCGCTCGGCGCGTTAACACATTCAGTCAAAGTGCTTGATATTAGTGCAAGAGTAGAAATGAAAGGAGCGGTTTTACATGGCATTAACTGAATTGACAAAAGGAATGCTGCCAGATCAATACCGGCAAATGGAGCGCACAGAAATGGAAGAGCGGGTTCGTGAGATTAAAAAGGAGCTTGGCACTGCTCTTTTTATTCCTGGACACCATTACCAAAAGGATGAAGTCATTCAATTCGCTGATGCGGTCGGCGATTCTCTTCAGCTGGCGCAAGTTTCAGCTGCGAACCGGCAGGCAGAGCACATCGTTTTTTGTGGGGTTCATTTTATGGCAGAAACAGCGGATATTTTAACAAGTGATAATCAGACTGTTTATTTACCCGATATGCGTGCGGGCTGTTCAATGGCGGATATGGCAGATATTTATCAGACAGAACGTGCATGGACAGCGCTGCAGGAACTGTTTGGTGATACAATCATTCCGCTCACGTACGTGAATTCAACAGCAGCCATTAAAGCGTTTACCGGGCGAAATGGCGGTTCATGTGTCACGTCATCAAATGCCCGGTCAATGGTTGAATGGGCGTTTACGGAAAAGCCCCGTATCTTATTTTTGCCTGATCAGCATCTCGGGCGCAATACAGCGTATGACATTGGGGTGCCGCTTGAACATATGGCCGTTTGGAATCCGATTATCGACACGCTCGAGTTTGGGGGGAACCTCGATGACGTCCAGGTTATTTTATGGAAAGGGCACTGCTCAGTTCATGAAAATTTCACCACAGCAAATATTGAAGAACTGCGCCGCACAAGACCAGATATGAAGATCATTGTTCATCCTGAATGCCGGCGGGAAGTCGTCGCACTTTCCAATGACAATGGATCAACAAAATATATAATCGATACAATTGAAAAAGCAGAGTCAGGCACTTCCTGGGCAATTGGGACGGAAATGAATCTCGTTAAGCGCATTATTCAGCAGCACCCGGATAAAGATATCATATCGCTCAATCCAAATATGTGCCCATGCTTGACGATGAATCGGATTGATCTGCCTCACTTGCTTTGGTCGCTTGAAGCGATCAGGGAAGGCGAGTCGGGCAATATCATTCACGTCGACGAAGGTACTGCGGCAGAAGCAAAGCTGTCACTTGACCGAATGCTGGCACGAGCTACCTAGTTTTTCGCACACAGGCACACTAGGCGCATACAATATGGGGAATGATCATTGAGGAGGGACACAATGAAGATCCATATTGTGCAGCGCGGTGATACGCTTTGGTCGATTGCTGAAAAACATCAAGTGTCGTTAGAGGAAGTTAAGAAACTGAATGCTCATTTGGCCAATCCGGAGATGATCGTCCCAGGCATGAAAATTAAACTGCCGGATACGACGATGCCGATTGAGAAAGACCATCCATATGCGAATAACAAGCCATTCGCAAGCCCGCCGAAGATGGAAGAAGTAAAAGAACTGGAAGAAGTAGAGGAACAGGAATTCACGATGCCGGAAAATTGGATGACAGAACCTGTTCCGGCTCCACAGCAGATTCCGGCTCCACAGCAGATGGAACAAGACATGATGATGCATTGCCCACCAATGCCGTGTTATTTTTTCCCGGTCCCTTTTCCAATGCCCTATATGCCACATATGATGCCGGAAGCGGAAGGACAGGAAGAAGCTGAATTTCCTAATATGATGCCACATATGCAACACACGCCGCATATGCCACACATGATGCCGGAAGCGGGAGGGCAGGGAGAAGCTGAATTTCCTAATATGATGCCGCGGTGCCCATATTGTCATCGTTAATTAAAAAGAAATAAGACGTGAGACGTGCCTTGCACGTCTTTTTTGTGTGTGAATAACAGGCGTATTCTTATGTTTTTAAAAGAATGGTAATCGCAAATATGATTTGATTTATGATGGAATAGTTACAAATAATCAGCCTTTGAATGTTTTTGATAAATAATGATTGAAAATGATTGCTTTTCTATGAAAGCGTTTGTATAATGAAAGTAACAAAAGAATGAGGGAGGGATGCAGCCAGTGTTGACTGAAGAACGCCACTTTACAATTTTGAACTTTTTAAAAGAAAAAGAAATAGTGAAGATTCAAAAATTAACAGATGCGACTGGAGCGTCTGAATCGACTATTCGGCGCGACTTAACAGATTTAGAAGACGCTGGCCTTTTAAGGCGTGTTCACGGTGGTGCGGCAAAGGTATCCAGAAAACGTATTGAACCTACAATGAATGAAAAAAGCTCGCGATTTTCAGAAGAAAAACGAGCGGCGGGTCGGCTGGCTGCATCCTTGATCGAAAACGATGATTGTATATTTATTGATGCAGGCACAACAACTCTTGCTCTCATCCCTTACATTCAAGCAAAAAATATTATCGCGGTCACAAACGGCTTTGATCATTTACGTCTTTTAGTGGAAAAAGGCATTCAAGCGTATGGTACAGGAGGTATGCTGAAACAGTCGACACAAGCCTTTACAGGGACGGGAGCTGTCCATGGTCTTCAGCAATACTGGTTCGATAAAGCATTTCTTGGCGTAAACGGCATTCATTTAAAAGCGGGCTACACAACACCCGATCCGGAAGAAGCCGCTGTAAAGAGAGAGGCTTTAAAACGCGCACAGCAGCCATATGTTTTAGCGGATGCATCAAAGTTTCAGGAAAGTACGTTTACCCATATAGCAGATTTAAAAGAAGCTGTTATTATAACGGGTAAAATTCCAGAAAAAACAAGAAAGATATTTGAACAGGCAACAGATATCAAGGAGGCATTATCATGATTTACACATGCACATTAAATCCGGCCGTTGACTATGTCGTTCGGGTTGAGGATTTTCAAGCGGGCGGCTTAAATCGATCGGAAAGCGCGGATATGTATGCGGGTGGAAAAGGGATTAATGTTTCACGTGTTCTAAAGCGCCTTGGAAGTGATACGTGTGCGATCGGTTTTGCAGGCGGATTTACAGGAGAGTTTATTAAAAATGAACTGGACCGGGAAGGTGTTTTCCATCGCTTCGCATCCATACAGGGTGTGACGAGAATTAACGTAAAGTTAAAATCGAACACGGAAACGGAAATTAATGGTCCGGCACCGGCTATTTCAGAAGAAGATGCGAACCGGCTCGTACAGCTTACAAGTGAATTAACAGAGCGGGACTGGCTTCATATTGGAGGCAGTGTTCCATCATCACTTCCGGCAGATTATGCAGGAACATTGATTGACGCAGCGAGAAACAAAGGAGCGCGGGTCGTTGTTGATACAAGCGGCGCGGCATTAAAAGGACTTCTCCCATACAATCCGTTTTTTATTAAGCCGAATCATCATGAGCTTAGTGAACTATTTGATACAGAAATAAACACAAAAGAAGAAGCGGCTCTCATTGCAAAAAAATTAGTAGATGGCGGTATTGAAAATGTTATCGTTTCAATGGGCGGCGACGGTGCGGTATTTGTGAATAAAGAGGGAGCCTATTATGCTGAATCACCGAAAGGCACTGTGAAAAATACAGTCGGTTCGGGCGATTCGATGGTTGCCGCTTTTATGGCGAAAATTGATGCTGGCTTAAAGCCGCATGAAGCCTTCCACTGGGCGGTTGCTGCAGGAAGCGCCACCGCTTTTTCTGATGATTTATGTACAAAAGCTGAAGTGGAAGATGTATACAGCCGCGTGAGCATTGTGAAAGCAGAACAGGAGGGAAAATAAAATGAGGATTACAGACTTGTTGAAAAAAGATACGATCATTATGGATTTGTCCGCAACGGATAAGGCATCTGTCATTGATGAGTTAGTAGCCAAATTAGATCAGGCGGGGCGTTTAAATGATCGTTCCGCTTATAAAGAAGCGATTTTAGCGCGTGAAGCACAAAGTACAACAGGTGTCGGTGAAGGGATTGCGATTCCGCACGCAAAAACAGCGGCGGTGAAAACACCAGCTGTGGCATTTGGCCGCGTGAAAAATGGAATTGACTACGATTCACTTGACGGTCAGCCTTCTAATCTATTTTTCATGATTGCTGCTCCCGATGGCGCAAATGAAGCCCACTTAGAAGCTCTTTCTAGCTTATCCGGCTTTTTAATGGATTCTGGCTTCCGTGATGAGCTGTTAAATGCGCGGGATGAAAACGAAGTTATTCAAGCATTTAAACTACGTGAAAATGCAGCAGTGAAAGAAGAAACAGCTGCTCCTGTTCAAGCAGGCGCTCCAACGGTACTGGCTGTAACGGCCTGCCCGACAGGAATCGCCCATACGTACATGGCGGCAGACTCGCTAAAAGCGAAAGCAAAAGAAAGAGGCATTAATTTTAAAGTGGAAACAAACGGCTCAAGCGGCGTGAAAAACGCGCTGACAGCAGACGAAATTGCAAATGCCACAGCGATTATCGTTGCAGCGGACAAGCAGGTTGAAATGGAACGCTTTAAAGGCAAGCATGTTATCCAGGTGCCGGTCGCACAAGGCATCCGCAACCCGGATGGACTGCTTGACCGCGCAGTGAAACAAGACGCGCCTGTATTCCAAGGAAGCGGCGGTTCTTCCTCGTCATCGTCTGACAGTGGTTCTGCCGGAAATGCTTTTTACAAGCATTTAATGAGCGGTGTATCCGCCATGCTTCCGCTTGTTGTCGGCGGCGGTATCTTAATCGCTATCTCGTTTTTCTTTGGAATTAATGCGGTAAACCCAGACGATCCATCTTTTAACCCGTTTGCGAAAGCGTTAATGGATATCGGCGGCGGCAGTGCTTTTGCCTTGATGATTCCGATTTTGGCCGGTTTTATCGCGATGAGTATTGCGGATCGTCCTGGTCTTGCTCCAGGACTCGTTGGTGGTATGCTGGCAGCAAGTGGCGGTTCCGGTTTCCTTGGCGGCTTAATTGCCGGTTTCCTTGCAGGTTATGCCGTTGTCGGATTGAAAAAATTGTTTGCTGGTCTTCCGCAGGCGCTTGAGGGCATTAAACCGGTTTTATTGTATCCGCTTCTTGGTATTTTTATTACGGGTATGGCGATGATTTATGTAGTCAATGGTCCGGTCAGCGCATTAAATCAATGGCTGGTTGATGTTTTAGGCGGTATGGGTACAAGCAACCTTGTTCTTCTGGGTATTATCCTTGGCGGTATGATGGCTGTTGATATGGGCGGTCCAGTGAATAAAGCGGCGTTTACTTTCGGTATTGCGATGATCGACGCAGGCAACTTTGCTCCCCATGCAGCTGTTATGGCTGGCGGTATGGTGCCTCCGCTTGGTATTGCGCTTGCAACAACATTCTTTAAAAACCGTTTTACAGCACAAGAACGCGACGCAGGAAAAACAAACTACATTATGGGTGCATCATTCATTACAGAAGGCGCGATTCCATTTGCGGCAAAAGATCCTGCACGTGTCATTCCGGCGGCAATTGCCGGTTCAGCAGTAGCAGGTGCGCTAACAATGATTTTCGGTGTGAAATTGCCAGCACCACATGGTGGGATTTTCGTTTTCCCTGTTGTACAAGGAAATCCGTTCCTTTACCTTTTGGCAGTTCTTATTGGAGCGGCAGTTACGGCTGTACTGCTTGCCTTATTGAAAAAACCACTCAAGTCATAACAGCCGGGGCGGTTCAACATATGTTGAACCGTCTTTTTTTCTGTCCAGCGCAAGGCGCCATCAGCTCGAGGTCATAAACCAAGCCCTTATGGAGGCAAAAAGCGCCTCCGCGAGTGCTCGTCTTATTTACCTTCGATAAACGGGCGCCTTGCGCTTTTCTATGGAAAAAAGATTGTGAAAAAGATAGTATTAAAAGAAAAGAGAGACGGGGAGATTAAATGGGAAACTTGCAAGGGAAACGGATCGCGATTACCGGATCACGCAAAATGATGGAAATGAGCATGATGGTGCAAAAAAAGGGCGGCATCGCATTTGAGCGCCCGCTTCAGGAAACAATTAAATGCACGCCGGAAGACATGAAAGCGTCGATTGAAGAAGTCATAGCAAATGGAACGGACTGGAGTGTCTTTACAACCGGAATTGGCACATCTGCTGTTTTTGAAGCGGCAGCTGCACTTGGCCTAACGGAACCGTTTCAAAAAGTGATTGCTGCATCCCGTATTGCGACACGTGGCTATAAAACGGTACAGGAGTTGAAAAAACACGGCTTAACACTGGAAGTAGAAGATGAAGATGGCACAAATGCCGGACTGCTAAGTGCACTTGAAAAAGTGGATTTACATGAACGTCGTGTTTTCTTGCAGCTGCATGGTGAACCGGTGCCGGCACTGGAGCAGGGATTTACGAATAAGGGAGCGGATATAACGTACATTTTGCCGTATAAAACGACCGTCCCGCAGCCGGAGATTGTCACGAAACTTGTAAATGAAGTAATTGATGGGGATATCGATGGGGTATTGTTTACGGCTACGCCACAAGTGCGTGTTTTGTTTCAGGAAGCAAAAGAAAAAGGGCTTGCAGAACAGCTGGCTGAAGCATTTAATGTGAGAGCAGCGGCCGGTTCTGTGGGTAAAGTTACGAGTGGAACGTTAAACGAATACGGCGTCAGCCGTGTTATTGCACCCGAGCACGAGCGGATGGGCGCATTGGTTGTTGCAGTCGACGAATTTTTCAAAGCAGACTGAATATTCAGGGAACAAATGTTTCTTTTTTAGTGTCGTTATGATATGATACAATGAATGAAGCGTTTTTAAAGGGGACAAAAATTTGTACGAGTATATAAAAGGGATTATCTCATTCATTGGACCGGAATATATTGTGATCGAAAACAATGGCATCGGCTACCGGGTGCTGACACCGAACCCATTTGCTTTTTCAAAACATGAACAGGAACAAAAAAAAGTTTATTTGTACCAGCATGTACGTGAAGATGCGCATCTGTTATTCGGCTTTGCAACAGCAGAAGAAAAAAGATTGTTTGAAAAGCTGATCAGCGTATCCGGCATCGGGCCAAAAGGAGCGCTGGCTGTGCTTGCATCCGGAACGCCCTCACACGTGGTCAATGCGATTGAGCGCGAAGATGAACCTTATTTAATCAAGTTTCCAGGCATCGGCAAAAAAACGGCTCGGCAAATGATTCTTGATTTAAAAGGAAAACTCGATCATGTCGCATCTGATTCTTTAACAGGCTTATTCGTTGAGGAACCGACGGAACCGGCATCATCAGATAATGCGGCACTTGATGAAGCCTTGCTTGCACTTGAAGCGCTTGGTTACTCGGCACGGGAGATCAAGCGCATCTCGGGGCGTCTTGAGAAAGAAGAAACGATGTCAACCGATGAATATATTCGAAAAGGGCTGCAGCTGCTGCTCGGATAACAAGGAGGGACTGTATTGGACGAGACTCGTGTGCTATCAGGCGGCGCCGGAGCGGAAGAACGATTTGAAGAACAGTCGCTCCGCCCGCAAACATTAAATCAATATATTGGACAAGACCAAGTAAAACAGAATTTGTCTATTTTTATTGAAGCAGCATTAAAGCGGGAAGAAACACTCGACCATGTGCTGCTGTACGGACCTCCGGGACTTGGAAAAACGACGATGGCGGCTGTGATTGCGAACGAAATGGGAGCGGGATTTCGGACAACATCAGGCCCTGCCATTGAGCGGCCCGGTGATTTGGCCGCTGTGTTAACTGGGCTGGCACCGGGAGATGTGTTGTTTATTGACGAAATCCACCGGCTGCCGCGTTCCATTGAAGAAGTGCTGTATCCAGCGATGGAAGATTTTTGTCTTGATATTGTCATTGGCAAGGGAGCGGAAGCGCGCTCTGTCCGTCTTGATCTGCCGCCGTTTACACTGATCGGTGCGACAACCCGGGCCGGTGCATTGTCCGCGCCGCTTCGTGACCGTTTTGGTGTTCATTCCCGTTTGGAATACTATACATCGGATCAGCTGAAAGAAGTCGTCCTGCGAACAGCGGATATATTCGGTACGGCGATTGACGGGAATGGTGCGGAAGAATTGGCACGCCGCTCACGTGGTACCCCGCGTATTGCCAATCGTTTGTTAAGGCGCGTGCGTGATTATGCAGAAGTTCGCGGTGAAGGTCACATTACCCTCGAAAAAGCGAATGAAGCGCTTGAGCTTTTGCAAGTGGACCGCCTTGGCCTTGATCACATTGACCATAAACTGTTGACGACGATTTTAAGCCGGTTTAAAGGCGGTCCGGTTGGCTTAGATACACTTGCGGCAAGTATTGGTGAAGAATCAACAACCATTGAGGATGTATACGAGCCGTATTTATTGCAAATCGGTTTTCTGCAGCGAACCCCGCGTGGAAGGATGGCCTTGCCGGCGGCATACGGACATTTTCAAATGGAGGTGCCGTCTTCATGACGGGAATCGGCAAACTACTCATGCTGGCTGGTGTTGTTTTGTTTGTGCTCGGCATATTGCTGCAATTTACAAAACTCGGCCGGCTGCCGGGCGATATTGTGATAAAAAAAGAAAACACGACATTTTATTTTCCGATTGTGACGTCGATCGTGGCAAGCATTGTGCTGTCGCTTATTTTTTATGTAATCGGAAAATGGAGATAAACTAGAGGTGTAATCGATGAAAGTAGAAGATTTTGATTTTGAGCTGCCAGAAGAATTAATTGCCCAGACGCCATTAAAAGAGCGGGCAGAAAGCCGCATGATGGTGCTCGATAAACAGACTGGCCGACTTGCTCATGAGACATTCAAAAATGTGGCAGACTATTTAAAATCGGGCGACTTGCTTATCTTAAACGATACGAAAGTATTGCCTGCGCGTTTGCATGGGATTAAAGAAGAAACAGGCGCTAACATCGAAGTCTTGCTTTTAAAGCAAGATGAAACGGATGTATGGGAAACACTTGTCAAGCCGGCGAAGCGTATTAAAGAAGGCAGTATTATTTCATTTGGGGATGGAAAGCTTAAAGCGGTTTGTACGGGAGAAAAAGAACAAGGCGGGCGCATGCTCCGGTTTGAATATGACGGTATTTTTTATGAAGTGCTTGATGAGCTTGGTGAAATGCCGCTGCCCCCTTATATTAAAGAGCAGCTTGACGAAAAAGACCGCTATCAGACTGTATACGCAAAAGAGCGCGGATCAGCTGCCGCACCGACAGCCGGGCTTCATTTTACCAAGCAGCTTTTAGCCCAGTTAAAAGAGCGTGGTGTGCGGATCGAGTTTATTACGCTTCATGTCGGTCTTGGAACGTTTCGGCCGGTATCCGTTGATTCGATCGAAGACCATGACATGCATGCGGAATACTATACAATTTCCGCGCAAACAGAAGAAGCGATTCGGGAAACAAAAAAACAGGGCGGACGTGTCATTGCGGTCGGTACAACATCTGTCCGGACGCTTGAAACTGCAGCGCGTGACTATGGAGTAGTAAAAGAATCAAGCGGCTGGACAGATATTTTTATTTATCCGGGGTTTGAATTCAAAGCGATCGACGGCATGATTACGAATTTTCATCTGCCAAAATCCACACTGATTATGTTAATCAGTGCGCTTGCCGGACAAAATCAAGTGATGACGGCATATGCAGAAGCAGTAAAGGAACAGTATCGCTTTTTCAGCTTTGGGGACGCGATGCTTATTATCGATGTGAAAGGTGGCAAAACGCATGACAGCCATTAAATATGAATTCATTAAAGCGTGTAAACAGACAGGAGCTCGTCTAGGCCGTGTCCATACGCCGCACGGCAGCTTTGAAACACCAGTATTTATGCCGGTTGGAACGCTCGCAACCGTTAAAACGATGGCACCGGAAGATATTAAAGCGATGGGTGCAAATATTTTGCTTAGCAACACATACCATCTTTGGCTTCGTCCTGGTCATGATATTGTCAAGGAAGCAGGCGGTCTTCACAAATTTATGAACTGGGATGGTGCCATTTTGACCGATTCCGGCGGATTTCAAGTGTTTTCACTAAGCGAATTCCGGAAAATTGAAGAAGAAGGCGTTCATTTCCGAAACCATATTAACGGGGACAAATTATTTTTATCGCCGGAAAAAGCGATGGATATTCAAAATGCGCTCGGCTCGGATATTATGATGGCCTTTGACGAGTGCCCGCCGTATCCTGCGGAGTATGATTACATGAAAAAGTCAGTCGAACGGACGTCACGCTGGGCGGAGCGCTGTTTGACCGCGCATAAGCGCCCGAACGACCAGGGGCTGTTTGGCATCGTGCAAGGCGGCGAATACGAAGAGCTTCGCAAACAAAGCGCCCGGGATCTCGTTTCGCTTGACTTCCCCGGCTACGCAATTGGCGGCTTGTCAGTTGGAGAGCCGAAAGACGTCATGAACCGTGTACTTGACTTTACGACGCCGCACTTGCCGGCAGATAAGCCTCGCTACTTAATGGGCGTCGGGTCACCGGATTCCTTAATTGATGGAGCGATGCGCGGAATTGACATGTTTGACTGCGTGCTGCCGACACGAATTGCCCGAAACGGAACATTAATGACAAGTGAAGGCAGACTTGTTGTGAGGAACGCGAAGTATGCGCGTGATTTTAGCCCGCTTGACCCGAACTGTGACTGCTATACGTGCAAAAACTATTCACGCGCCTACATTCGCCACTTGCTTCATTGCAATGAAACGTTCGGAATTCGACTTACGACTTACCATAACCTTCATTTTCTGATAAACTTAATGGAAAACGTACGTCAAGCGATCCGAGAGGACCGGCTTGGTGATTTCCGAGAGGAGTTCTTTGAGCAATACGGGTTCAACCGTCCGGATGCAAAAAACTTTTGACGTTGTTCTGTTTTTGGAAAGGAGTGAAGAATAAGAATGGAAGCTTTAGCACAATTTCTCCCTTTAATCGTCATGTTCGCGCTTTTTTATTTTCTGTTGATTCGTCCACAGCGAAAGCGTCAGCGTACGGTGATGGAAATGCAAACTAATTTGCAAAAAGGTGATAAAATCGTCACGATCGGCGGTCTTCACGGCATGATTGAATCATCCGATGAAACGACCATCACGATCATTGTTGGCGATGGCACACGTCTAACGTTTGACCGCTCTGCGGTACGTGACGTTGTCGATAAAGGTACACTGTAAGACAAAAAGCCCGGAGCTCTTTTCCGGGCTTTTTTACGTGCGCCAAAATAAAACCATTGTAATATCCTGCTTTTTAAAAATACCGAGAACTACAGCGCCAAACAAATAGACGATCAAGCAGCCCATTATGCCTCCTCCTAAATAGAGAAACGTATTTTGTGTTAAAAAAGGCAAAAAAGCGTGTGCCCCTAAATACGTAAAAGCAAGCAGCAAAACGATTTTTGCATAAAGGCCGTACTGAAGAGAAAAGGGAACAGATTTAAGCATGGATGCTGTATGAAGAAGAGTGACGAGTACGATGCTTGCTGCTATGGCAATGGCAGTGCCGCGAATGCCGAATGATGACTGGCTGGATAAAAGAAAAATAATGAAAAGCTTCACCGCTGCCCCATAAAAACTATTCAGCATAGCCGCGCGGGATAAATTCAGCGCCTGCAAAACAGCCTGCAGCGGTCCTTGGCAATAATATAAAAGAAAGAACGGTGCCATGAGCTGAATTAAATCGGCTCCTTTTTTCGTATGATACATGACGAGCATTAAAGGCTCAGAAAATAAAAACAGCACCACTACCGCAAAGCCGCCTGAAAACAAGCAAAAGCGGATCGATTCATTTACGCGCCAGGCCACGCTGCTGAACTTTTTTTTGCTGAATGATTCACTAATATCCGGGACAAGTGACGACGAGAGTGCCATTGTTAAAAAGGATGGCAAAAACATAAGCGGCAGTGCGTAGCCGGTTAACACGCCGTATTCTTTCATAGCCTCGTTCGAAGCAAGCCCTGCGATCGCCAAACTTTTTACGACAACAATAGGCTCAAGAAACCAGGCGCCTGAACCTATCAGCCGGCTGCCGACAGCGGGAAGAGCCGTTTCCGCCATTTCTCCAAAAAGAGAACGGCTTGTCCGTCTGCCGGGCCACTGGCGGACTTTTCGCCATTCTAAACGAAACGCAGCAAGAAGGTAAAGCAGCGAGACGAGTTCACCAGCGGAAGCCGCCGCCATTGCACCAGCCGCTGCATATTCAATTCCATGCGGCAACAGCATTCGTCCAGTCAGGATGATCAGCCCGATTCTCACAATCTGTTCAATAAGCTGGGAAAGTGCCGCAGGCTTCATATTCATTTTCCCGTGAAAATAACCACGAATAATGGAAGAAACCGCAATAATGGGCACAGAAGGAGCAATTGCATAAAGCGATAAAACAGCCCGTTTGTCATGAAAAAGGGTTTCCGCCAAGTAAGGGGCAAGCAGACAAAAAACGGGTGTTAAAACGGCGGCTAAAGAAAAGGTAATGAAAAGAGATGTATACAAAATATGTTTCCGCTGTGCATCATTTTTTGCTGCAGCAACACTTCGGGTAACGGCGACCGGCAAACCGAACTGAACAGCTGTTACGGTCAAAATAAATGCCGGGAAAACGGCCATATACAAGCCGATCCCTTCTTCACCGATTAATCGGGCAATGACCATTCGGTTCACAAAGCCGAGAATTTTCACAAGAAAAATGGCGCCCGCGAGCCACATCGTTCCTTTTATAAATGATGACAATCTGCCACCGCCTTTTCCGAAAAAGTAATTGTGAAGAAAATATTGTATAATGAGATATATGTACAAAGATGGACGAGCATGACAGGGGGCATTCATGATGGGAAAGCATCCATATGACGTGTATTACGGTAAGCTATTGCCAGCATTGGTCAGCAAAGTGGAAGAATTCCGGCTGCTTAATTACCGGACGGCAGAAATCGAAACACTTTGGCTTTATCTACTGAATAAAAAGTGGAAAAAAATCGATGAAGAACGGCCTTTATCACGTTTGGTCGGGGATATTTTATCCGTCAAGCCAGGCGAGTATATGAATTACATGCAGATCACAGCGTTCAAGACGCCCGAATGGGGGGAACCTTTATCAAATAAAGAAATGGCCTTTTTATTTGATTCCCGTAAAGACCGTGAGTAAATTGACAGTCTGTTTTTTCTCATTCATAATGAAGATTGCTGAGGAATTCTGGTATTCGTTACCGGAATTTTTTTTATCAACTTGTTTTTTTACATACAATAAGGAGTGGGAATGAAGAATGGTAAAACGGAGCCGGATCGTCGCTTTTTTGCTTGTGGTGGCCATGTTATTTGGCGCTATGGGCGTCACTGCGAACGATATCGTTAAAAATATTAAGCTCGGTCTTGATTTGCAGGGCGGTTTTGAAGTGTTGTATGAAGTAGAGCCTGCAAAAGAAGGACAGAAAATAACAGAGAGTGTCGTAGCGGATACCGCTGAGGCACTTGATAAACGGATCAATGCCCTTGGCGTCAGTGAACCGAGTATTCAGGTAGAAGAAGGAAACCGGATTCGTGTTCAGCTTGCTGGTGTTGAAGACCAGGAACAGGCGCGCAGCATGCTTTCAACACAAGCAAATTTATCTTTCCGTGATATTAATGATAACTTGATGATGGATGGCAGCGACCTTGTTGAAGGAGGAGCTGAACAGTCCTTTACAGAAACAGGCGAGCCAAATGTAGCGGTTAAATTAAAGGACAGCAGCAAATTTAAAGAAGTAACGGAAAAAATTGTCGCGATGACGCCAAACAATCAATTAGTCATTTGGCTTGATTTTGAAGAAGGCGTCGATTCATTTGCGAAAGAAGCGCAAAAAGAAAATCCAAAATTTTTATCCGCACCAAATGTCGATGAAGTATTCAATACGACAGATGTGACAATTCAAGGTGATTTCACAGTAGAAGAAGCCCAGGAACTTGCGGCTTTACTAGATGCGGGTGCATTACCGGTCAAATTGAATGAGATTTATTCAACATCGGTCGGCGCTCAATTTGGAGAAAAAGCATTGAATGAAACGGTGCTTGCCGGCATTGTCGGAATCGCCATCATCTTTTTATTCATCATTTTCTATTATCGACTTCCAGGGATTATTGCCGTTATTACGTTATCGGTATTTCTTTATTTGACACTCCTTGCTTTCGATTTAATTAATGCGGTTATGACACTTCCGGGTATTGCCGCTCTTATTCTTGGAGTCGGGATGGCGGTAGATGCCAATATCATTACGGCTGAACGGATTCGGGAAGAAATTAAAATTGGCCGCTCTATTAAATCTGCTTTTAAAACAGGAAGCAGCAATGCGTTCCTTACAGTAGTGGATGCGAACTTAACAACCCTTTTAGCGGGAGGGGTATTGTTTTATTTTGGAACAAGCTCTGTTAAAGGGTTTGCGACAACGCTTATTATCAGTATTCTTGTCAGCTTTATTACCGCTATCTGGGGAGCAAGAGTGTTAATGAGCCTGCTCGTGAAAAGCAATTGGCTCAACGATAAGCCAGGCTGGTTCGGCGTGAAAAAATCAGCTATTTATCCGATCAGCGAAGGATACGACGCACTCGACTTGCCAACTAAATTCGATAAGCTTGATTTTGTCAAGCCTCATAAAAAATTGTTTGCCCTTTCGGCTATTGCGATTATAGCAGGCATGATCGTCCTTGCTGTTTTCCGTTTAAACTTGGGAATTGATTTTTCAAGTGGTTCCAGGCTGGAATTGTTGTCTGACGAGCCATTAACCGAGCAGGCTGTGGAAGCAGAGCTGGACAAGCTGGGATATGATGTAAACGTGACACTTGGCGGGGATAATCAAAATATGGCGTCTGCCCGGTTTGATGAAGCGTTAACGCAGCAGGAAATTGCGGAAATAAAAACAAGCTTAAATGAAACGTTCGGTGCAGAACCGAATATTAGTACCGTATCACCAGTGGTCGGAAAAGAGTTAGCAAAAAATGCTGTTATAGCTTTGGCGGTTGCAGCAGTAGGGATTATTCTTTACGTCGCTTTCCGTTTTGAGCTTTACATGGGCGTTGCAGCTGTACTCGCCCTGCTGCATGATGTCTTTTTCATTATTGCCTTTTTCAGCTTGACGCGTCTTGAAGTGGACATCACCTTTATCGCAGCCGTCCTCACGATTGTGGGCTATTCCATTAATGATACGATTGTGACATTTGACCGTGTTCGGGAAAATATGTTGAAAGCGAAAAAAATCACGGCACCGGAACAGCTCGACGTTATTGTAAACAAAAGCATCCGTCAAACATTGGCGCGTTCGATTAACACCGTTTTAACCGTGGTCATCGCTGTGCTGGCCCTTATTGTGTTAGGAAGCTCATCGATTTTAAACTTCTCGATTGCGCTTCTCGTCGGCCTGATTGGCGGCGCTTATTCTTCCATCTTTATTGCTTCTCAGCTATGGCTGATTTGGAAAAAGAAAGAATTGAAGAAAAAAGGACAATTGATTACGTATAAAGAAAAGGTTACAAATAAAGACGAATTACAAGTATAAGCTGCTGAAAAAAACCTGCAAACGAGCTCACACATTGTGAGAAGTTTGCAGGTTTTTCTTTTATATTAGTAAACAGGTTGATTCATCTCCGCTTTCAGTCGTTTTGCTTCAAAAAAGAACATTTGAATAAATTTTTTCATATTCACCTTAATAGGGGTGGAAGAAGAATGCGGGTTTTCCTGCAGGTCGATCATTTTTTGCCGAACGGTCATAAAGTCAAAAAATTTCGCCGCATAATACTCGAACTTGGGATTTGCATAGTCTGTCAGACCGAGGGAAGCAAAATGGGCAGTGGAATGAATGATAGCTCTGCGAACCCTCTGTTCAGACGCTCTTATTTCTCTGCCGATGTCTTGTTCCGAAACAGAGAAACCAAGTCTTTTTTGAATCGTTTTTTCAAAAATCATTTTCAATGATGGAAAGTTTTGGTCCGACGCTAATGCCTCCTCATCTGAAAATAAAAAGTGAAGAATCTCCATCAGATCCTTTGCTCCGTTATGCCCGACAAGGCCGAGCTCGGACAAGAGGTATTCCCCGATATCCGCCAGGCTGTTTTCATTCTGTGCGGAGCGCGCCGCACTATTATCAGCAGGCAGCAGACTGCTAAGGGAGGTTTTAATGGTTTCAATCGATTTTTCCAGTTGAATCCGTTCCTTTACTTTTCGGATAACCGTGATCATCTCAATCCGGTTAATGGGTTTCATTACGTAGTACTCCGCTCCGAGAGAATATGCTTCACCAATAAGTTCCTTCGCTTCTACTTGAGAAATCATAATGATTTTGCCCTGGTAATGCCCTATCAAATCACGAATGGTTTCAATGCCGTCCTTGATCGGCATAAGCAGATCAATGAAAAGGATATCTATTTTTTGCATATTTAAAAAAGAACCGGTTAGCTGCTCCCCGTCCGCTAGTTCACCGACGACCTCGCCCAAATCTTCATCTTCAATGATTTTCGCCAAAATGAAGCGTATCGCTTCATCATCATCCACAATAAAAAAACGCATAGCAATCAACCTTTCTGAATTAACCTGTGCATCGGGAGTTTAATCACAAACAGGACACCATTCGGCTCATTCACTAGGGTAATATCACCGTTCAAGCTAGTGACAAGCTCTTTTACGTGGGCGAGGCCAATGCCTGTTGAGGGATTCCCCTGCTTATCATATTTCGTAGTAAAGCCTGGATCAAAAATAATGTGTTTATATTTTTCTGGAATCGGCAGGCCGCTGTTGAAAACGTGTAGTTCTATCAGTCCGCGGGATCGGGTAAGCTCAATTCGGACAGAACCGGCTTCTTCGATTGCTTCCACCGCATTTGATACAAGATTATTTGTTAACGATAAAAACGTGTAAACGTGATAATGAGGATGGTCTCCGGAAACAGCCAGTGAAAACGTAATTGTCTTTTTTAAAGACACAGCGTATTTTTCATTGATCCGAACCGTTAATTGAACCAGCTCCGGAACGCTCATAAAATCTTTCGGGCTCTCATTGATAATGACATTTGACAGGCCCGCAAAAATCCGCTGATTGTCTTTTTTAATTTCATGAATTTTGCCTGCCAATTTCAGCGCCTGCTGGCTCGCTCTGCTGTCCGTCTGTTTAAAGGACCGATACAGCTGATAGGATTCCCTGGTTGCTTCTTCAGCATCATTCAGCGTTTTTTTTAAATAAACCGTTTCTTCGTATAAACTTGAAACAAGCATTAGCATATGTTCGTTTTGTTCTATTATGTGTTTTTCCCTGGCGTGTGCTTCATTCAGCTTCAGCATGTTTAAAAAACTAAGAACGATAAAGCTGCGGGCAAGTGCAATGAAAACAATTTCCAGCATATCGCCAAAAGAAAAAGTGATGGCAAACAGAAGGTAATCGATAAACAATTCTGCCGCATTGGAGAGTAAATCGATGCTAAGCACACTAAACCCAACAGCGATGGAGCGGTCGCGATAGTGTTTTATGCCCAGACGGTCAAATAAGTACGCGTATAAAAAATAATACATAAATGCAGGGAAATGATGCAAAAGCGAGAGAAGTATACTCTCATGGTGGAACATGACCAAGTCAATGCTTGTACGAAATAAAATGACAACTGAAGCAGTGAGGAAGCCAGCCTGTAAAATGAATTCTTTTTTTAAAAATAATAAGAAAAAAAACATAACGGGCGGTCCCAGGCCGATCCGAAACGCCTCACTAAAAGGATAAATTTTTAATTCTCCCGCTGCTGGAACACTAATCATCATCAACAGTATAAGCAGCCGGTTATTTTTTAAAAAAGGGTGTGAATAAAGGATCACGAGCCCTCCTTTCGTTCCAATGTATGAGAAATAGTATACAATTGGGCGGCGCGTAATACAATATTGCTTTATTTTCGAAAAAAAACGCTCACTTTGTCGAGAGGTGTATGATTTTGTAGGTTATACAATATAGTTTTATACATGGTAGTGTACCTGTTGACCTGCTTCGAAAACAGCAGACATATTTTGCAGGTGAAATGGTAGAGAATAAGAGGCCGCTGAAACGCAGCCGTAACTTATGAATAAAGGAAAGGGTTGGTTAAATGAAGAAAATTGGTTTAGCATGGCAAATCCTCATTGGGTTAATTGCTGGTATTATAGTAGGAGCAATATTTTACGGCAATCCACATGTAGCAGATTACTTGCAGCCGATTGGTGATATTTTTCTCCATCTGATTAAAATGATCGTTATCCCAATCGTTATTTCAAGTATCATTGTGGGAGTAGCTGGTGTAGGCGATACGAAAAAGCTCGGGAAACTGGGCGGCAAAACGCTTCTTTATTTTGAAATCATTACGACGGTTGCCATTTTAGTCGGGCTCGCCGCCGGAAATATTTTTCAGCCGGGTGCAGGCATTGACATGTCTTCTTTGGACAAAACCGACATTGGAAGTTATGTAAGCACAAGCGAAGAAACATCGGATCACGGGTTTGCGGAAACATTTGTAAACATAGTGCCAGCTAACTTATTCGCATCTCTTGCAGAAGGCGATATGCTCGCGATCATCTTTTTCTCCGTTGTGTTCGGTCTTGGTATTGCGGCGATCGGTGAAAAAGGAAAACCGGTTCTGCAGTTTTTCCATGGAACATCAGAAGCGATGTTTTATATAACAAACCAAATTATGAAGTTTGCTCCGTTTGGCGTTTTTGCCTTGATCGGGGTGACTGTATCAAAATTCGGTGTGGGATCGCTTATTCCACTTAGCAAACTGATTATTCTTGTATACGGCGCCATGTTCTTCTTTGTTCTTGTGGTGCTCGGGCTGACGGCAAAACTGGTCGGCGTTAACATTTTTAACTTGTTTAAAATTTTGAAAGACGAATTGATTCTTGCGTACACAACGTCAAGTTCCGAAACGGTTCTTCCAAAATTAATTGAGAAAATGGAGAAATTCGGCTGCCCGAAAGCCATTGTATCGTTTGTTATTCCAACAGGTTATTCATTTAACCTCGATGGATCAACACTTTACCAGGCTATTGCGGCACTGTTTATCGCGCAAATGTACGGCATTGATTTGTCAATGGCAGAACAATTGTCGCTTGTTCTTGTGTTAATGGTAACATCAAAAGGAATTGCAGGAGTTCCGGGTGTTTCGTTTGTCGTGCTGCTTGCGACATTGGGAACCGTTGGAATTCCAGTTGAAGGGTTAGCCTTTATTGCAGGGATCGACCGTATCCTGGATATGGCCCGCACGGCGGTTAACGTTGTCGGAAACTCTCTTGCAGCGATTGTATTGTCCAAATGGGAAGGGCAGTATGATGAGGGGAAAGCGCAGCGATATCTGGATGAAGTTCGCCAGCTGCAGCAATCAAAATCTGCATAAAAAAGAGACAGGCTGTCTAAAAGCCTGTCTTTTTTCGTTTTTCCATCGCACTGATTGAAAGCGAGTTACATATGAACGAACGATTCTTTTGAATGAATACGACCGAATAAACGCGTAACGGGCAGGCGTTCTCCGCTCACCCACCGGCCGAAATCAACCGGCAGCGGGCGGGCTTGTTCGCCAATTCCGATGAGGACATGAAGGGACTCTGGTTCATATACCGTTGTATGAAGTGTCCCTGCCCAGCTGGCGTATTTCTTTTTGAAAATTCCATGAGCTGGATCGTTAAAAAGCTCGTATGCTTTTTCTGCACTTCTTGGTGTTTGAGAATAACCTTTTAGCGCATGAAGCCGTTCTTTGGATTCTATCGTATGGTAGCGGTTTTCACCCGATAATTCACCTGAAACAAAGTGGTTGGCGCAGGCAGTTGTCTGCTTATATACATGAATGCCGCGCGGCGAAGCTTCGACAACGGCGCTTTGCAGTGATGCATCGAAAAGAGAATAATTAAAGGAATGGCGGTGCGGAATAGACGAAAGGAGCGCAATCGCTTCTTCGGTTGTCGCACACGAATCAAGCACAATACGGGCGATCACGCTGCACGTAAAGCCGTCTTCAGCGCGGCGCCGGTTCACAAAATGAAACCCGATGACAAGGCCCTTTTCGTTCATGCCGTCAATCCGCCCGACCATTCGACCGCTGATGCCGACAGACGCGTAGCCGTGGTCAGGCTGCCATAAAAGAAGCCGGCCTTCGTATGTTTTTGGATGAAAATCATAATTCCTTGCAAAAACACCACCGCTCATCATCGCTGAGCAGCCGCTGTTAACATCATCCGCCTGAAAGCCGCTGTATTCATGGATGACGTCATATAACGACCAGCCAAGTGATTCGGCCAGCCCTTCAAACTCTTCCCACATAACAGGAGCGTACGTGTAAAAATACCTTTTTACTTGCTGAAAGTTTATATCATATGAACGAAGGGATTTTTTACGACGTTTTTGATGAACAGCAAAAAGCGGCGACTGTTTTAATTTGTCGCCGGCAAGGCGTCCTAGATCGTAATAACTGCCTCTTCCTTGAATAACGTCTACGTAAAAGCGCTGCATCTCGTTCCTGCTTTCTTTTTCTTTATATCGTGCCTTTTTTGAAAAAAGATTTCAAGAACGAAGTGTATAGGAATGTTTGAAGTGAGTTGAAAAAAGGGAAAAGTAAGTCACATAGGGGGGATCAGATTGAAAACACAAACAGCACTTATTCTAGGATTGATTTTTGCGCTTATAATCGCTCTTTTTGCTGTCATCAATGTCGATCCGGTTACCGTTAATTACGCATTCGGCTCTGCTCAGTGGCCGCTTATTCTTGTCATTTTATTTTCCGTTTTGATGGGTGGGCTGGCAATTTTTATGTTCAGTTTGTTCCGGGTGATGGCGCTAAAACGCCAAAATAAGGAACTGGTTCGCCTAAATGAACAATTAAAAAAAGAAATGCATGAATTAAAGCTGGAGCAACGAGAAGCAGTGACACCGGCAGCTAATTCAACCCGGCTGGCGCCGGATGGCGATTAACAAAAAACCGACGGCTGTTTGATTTTTCACAGCTCTGTCGGTTTTTTCTCTTTGTTGTCATTTCTTCATTTGACCTGTATAATGAGTAAGTTATGGGGTGAAATTATGCTGAAACCAAAAATGCGCTGGTCCGTGAAAGAAGTGGACCGCACAAAAAGTGAAGCGTTTGCGGAAGAAGTTGGGACGAGCCCGCTCGCAGCATCGCTTTTATTGGGACGTGGAATCACGGAAAAAGAAGAAGCACGTGCTTTTTTGTTTGATGAAGGCGTGACGTTTCACGATCCTTTTTTATTAAAAGACATGGATAAAGCAATCGACCGTATTCGCCAGGCGAAAGAGCAGGAGGAAGCAGTTCTTGTCTTTGGTGATTATGATGCGGATGGTGTCAGCAGCACCTCGGTGCTTTTAACAGCGCTTCGTGATTACGGTGTTCTCGCTGATTATTATATTCCAAACCGGTTTACGGAAGGATATGGTCCGAATGAGCCGGCTTTTCGTCATGCGAAAGAAAGTGGATTTGGCTTAATTATCACCGTCGATACTGGTATTTCAGGTATCCATGAAGCCCAAGTGGCAAAAGAAATCGGCATTGATTTAATTATTACCGATCATCATGAACCAGGACCTGAGCTGCCGGAAGCGTTAGCCATTATCCACCCGAAGCATCCGGACGGGACGTATCCGTTTGGGTATCTTGCAGGTGTGGGCGTTGCGTTAAAAGTAGCACATGCATTATATGGAAAAGTGCCGGAGCATTTGCTCGATTTAGCAGCGATCGGAACAATTGCTGATTTAGTTCCATTAAATGGAGAAAATCGACTGATTGCAAAAAAAGGCATCTCAGCCCTTCGTCAGTCAGAGCGTCCGGGTATTGTCGCACTTTGTAAACAAACAGGTACGGAGCAATCATCGATTAATGAAGAAACAGTCGGATTTATGATCGGACCGCGTATTAATGCGGCCGGCCGGCTCGACGACGCCGGTCCTGCAGCAGAACTTATGCTGACGGAAGACTTGGAAGAAGCAATGATGCTTGCAGAAGAAATCGATGCGATGAACAAGCAGCGCCAAACGATCGTGAATGAAATAGCGAAAGAAGCAATTGAGATGGTTAACCGGGACTATCCACCGGACGAATACCCGGTTATTATTGTTGGCAAAGAAGGATGGAATCCCGGTGTTGTCGGCATTGTCGCATCCCGTCTGACGGATACGTTTTACCGCCCGGCCATTGTGCTTGGGTTTGATTCAGAAAAAGGAATCGCTAAAGGGTCTGCCAGAAGCATTAAAGGATTCGATCTATTTAAAAGCTTATCGACATGCCGTGACATTTTGCCCCATTTTGGCGGACATCCGATGGCCGCTGGTATGACACTCTCGATTAATGATGTCGATGAACTGCGCCGCCGTATGGTTGAAATTGCGAATGACACGTTGACAGCGGAAGATTTTACGCCAATCATCCAGATTGATGGAGAAGCGTCAATTTCAGATATTACTGTTCAAGGCATTGAAGAGCTGAATAAGCTGGCGCCATTTGGGATGAATAACCCGAAGCCGCTGTTTGTCATTCAAGAAGCAAAAATTGCCTCTATGAAAAAAATCGGCGCCAATCAAACCCATTTAAAAGCTGCCTTTGAACAAGACGGCCAGACGATTGATGGGATCGGTTTTGGGATGGGCGATTATGTTGATCAAGTCGCCAAGACATCAGACATTTCTGTGATTGGCGAATTATCAATTAATGAATGGAACAATATGCGCCGGCCGCAGCTCATGCTTCGCGATATGCGTGTAGATGAATGCCAGCTGTTTGATATGCGCGGCGGAAAAAATCTGTCCAGCTGGTACAAAGACGTGCCGGATGGCAAGGTTGCCATTTCTTTCGGGCGAGAATCTGCAGATCCGGCCATCGTATTCGTACAAACGGAACAAGAGGCCGAAAACGTTATGATTGATGAGAAGAATGTGATTCTGCTAGATTTGCCAGAAAACGAACAGATGATAAAATCACTGCTTGCCGGAAAATCGCCCGCGCGTATTTACGCTCATTTCAGCACAAAGGAAAGCCATTTTTTTAGCGCAATGCCAACGCGGGACCAGTTTAAATCGTACTACGGTTTTTTGTTGAAAAGAGAATCATTTGATGTAAAGCAGCACGGGGAGCTGCTGGCTAAAAAGCAAGGCTGGTCATACGGGGCGATCCGCTTTATGTCAAAGGTGTTTTTTGAGCTTGGATTTGTTAAACTAAACGATGGAAAGATTGAAGTGCAAAAGGAAGCGGACAAGCGTGATTTAAGCGAGTCGCCTGCCTACATACGAAAGCAGACGCAATTTGACCTTGAACAAAAGCTGTTGTACTCATCCTACCGGGAATTAAAAACGATTCTTGACGGGTGGATGAAGCAGCCTGCTGCACATAGGGAGGAACGATTGAAATGAATTTAAAACAGTATATTAAAATTGTGCCGGACTGGCCGAAGCCGGGCATTCAGTTTAAAGATATTACGCCGCTGATGGACAATGGCGATGCGTTTCGTTATGCGACTGACCAAATTGTCACATATGCAAAAGAAAAGCAGGCGGATTTAATCGTTGGACCAGAAGCGCGCGGCTTTATTGTCGGCTGCCCGGTTGCCTATTCACTTGGTGTTGGTTTTGCACCTGTACGTAAAGACGGCAAACTGCCGCGTGAAACAATTAAAGTAGAGTATGGTCTTGAATATGGCAAAGACGTGCTGACGATCCATAAAGACGCTGTCAAGCCGGGGCAGCGCATCCTCATTACAGATGACCTTCTTGCAACAGGCGGCACGATTGAGGCGACAATTAAGCTTGTGGAACAGCTTGGCGGCATTGTCGTCGGCATTGCTTTTTTAATTGAATTAAATTATTTGAATGGACGCGATAAACTTGACGGTTATGATATTTTAACGATTATTCCGTACGATTGATTCGACAAAAATCGCCCAATTCAGAAAAAAAGTGCAGGATGACTTTACATCCTGCGCTTTTTTTTCGATAATAAGAACAATTAGTTTTTTCGGAAAGGGCGAAGGTGAACAAAACATATGGCGAAAGACCAGATATTAACCGCCGACCAGGTCATTGACCGGACCCGTGCCTACTTGAACGAGGAGCATGTCGAATTTGTTCGGCGCGCGTTTGAGTATGCGAAAGAGGCGCATAAGCACCAGTTTCGCAAATCGGGCGAGCCGTACATTATTCATCCAATTCAGGTTGCCGGCATTTTGGCTGACCTTGAAATGGACCCGGCTACTGTCGCTTCCGGCTTTCTGCACGATGTTGTAGAAGATACGGACGTTACGCTGCAGGATTTGGCGGATGAATTTAGCGCGGAAGTGGCCATGCTTGTGGACGGCGTAACCAAGCTTGGGAAAATTAAATATAAATCAAAAGAAGAACAGCAGGCGGAAAATCATCGGAAAATGTTTGTTGCCATGGCGCAGGACATTCGGGTTATTTTAATTAAGCTTGCTGACCGTCTTCACAATATGCGGACATTAAAGCATTTGCCGCAGGAAAAACAACGGCGTATTTCTAATGAAACGCTGGAAATCTTCGCACCGCTCGCCCACCGTCTTGGTATGTCGAAAATTAAATGGGAGCTTGAAGATACGGCGCTTCGCTATTTAAACCCGCAGCAATATTACCGGATCGTTAATTTAATGAAACGGAAACGGGAAGAGCGGGAGCAATATTTAGACGATGTGATCGATTTAATGCGGAGCCGTCTGGATGATATGGACATTGAATCAGAAATATCCGGCCGCCCGAAACATATATACAGTATTTACCGGAAAATGGCGCTGCAGCACAAACAATTTAACGAAATATATGACTTATTGGCAGTGCGTATTGTCGTCGACAGCATTAAAGACTGTTACGCAGCATTAGGTATTATCCACACGTGCTGGAAGCCGATGCCGGGCCGTTTTAAAGATTACATCGCGATGCCGAAAACGAATATGTACCAGTCGCTTCATACGACGGTCATTGGTCCAAAGGGAGATCCGCTTGAGGTGCAAATTCGGACAGAAGACATGCATCGCATTGCGGAATTCGGTGTGGCAGCGCACTGGGCGTACAAAGAAGGGCGTACGGTGGACGATAGTGCGTCTTTTGAAAAGAAAATGACCTGGTTCCGGGAAATTCTGGACTTTCAAAATGAATCGCAGGATGCAGAAGAATTTATGGAGTCATTAAAGATCGATTTATTTTCGGACATGGTATTTGTGTTCACACCAAAAGGTGATGTGCTTGAACTGCCGGCAGGTTCTGTTCCGATTGATTTTGCCTTTCGAATCCATTCAGAAATCGGCAATAAAACAATTGGTGCAAAAGTAAATGGCAAAATGGTGACGCTTGACTATAAATTAAAAACAGGCGATATTTTAGAAATTTTAACGTCGAAGCATTCGTATGGTCCAAGCAAGGACTGGATTAAAATGGCGCAGACATCTCAGGCGAAAAATAAAATCCGCCAGTTTTTCAAAAAGCAAAACCGGGAAGAAAATGTTGAAAAAGGCCAGGAAATGGTCGAAAATGAAATTAAAAATATGGAGTTTGACGTAAAAGAAGTCATGACGCAGCAAAACTTAAAGCGTGTCGCTGAAAAGTTCAACTTTTTAAATGAAGAGGACATGTATGCGGCAGTCGGCTATAATGGTGTGACAGCACTGCAGGTTGCGAACCGGCTGACGGAAAAATTACGCAAACAGCGTGATCAGGAAGCGGCGCTGCATGAAGTAGTAAAAGAAATAAAAGCGCCGCCAAATCCGTCTGCCCAAAAGAAAAATGCAGGCGTTACGGTCAAAGGCATCGACAATTTATTAATCCGCTTGTCCCGCTGCTGTAACCCGGTGCCAGGAGATGACATTGTCGGCTATATTACAAAAGGCCGCGGTGTCTCTGTTCACCGAGAGGACTGCCCGAACGTGACAGCCGATGCCGATGCGGAAAACCGTCTCATTCCGGTTGAATGGGAATCCGGCGGTGCCAACCAAAAGGAATATCTTGTGGATATCGAGATTTCCGGATATGACCGGCAAGGACTTCTTAATGAAGTGCTGCAGGTTGTCGGCGAAACAAAAACAAATATATCTGCGGTGTCAGGACGCTCTGATCGGAATAAAATGGCGAAGATTGACATGTCCATTTTTATACGCAACGTGAACCATTTGCAAAAAGTCGTTGAACGGGTTAAACAAATTCCGGATATTTATTCGGTCCGCCGTATTATGAATTGAATATAGAAGGTGTCTGTTGATGAAAGTTGTGTTGCAAAGAAGCAAAAAAGCCAGTGTAACAGTGGCAGGAGAAGTAAAAGCTGCGATTGATTCAGGGCTTGTGCTGCTTGTCGGCGTGACCCATGATGATACTGAACAAGATGCGGCTTGGCTCGCTGAAAAAATTGTTCACCTGCGCATTTTTGAAGATGAATCGGGCAAAATGAACGAATCCCTGCTCGATCGTGGCGGAGCCATTTTATCGGTTTCACAGTTTACATTATACGGTGACTGTAAAAAAGGCCGCCGTCCAAACTTTATAAAAGCGGCGTCCAGCAAACAGGCGGAAAAGCTTTATGAAACATTCAACCGCCTCATTCGCGAAAAAGGAGTGCATGTGGAAACAGGTGTATTCGGTGCGATGATGGATGTCGCACTTGTCAATGATGGACCAGTCACATTGATTCTCGATACAAAAGATTTAGGTTGAAATAAAGAGAAAAGTTTTTTATAATTTTTTCAGCGGGGTTGCACGGATGAGCCCATTAAAACAACATAATTAAAGCCATAGACGAAGAAAAGTAGTGAAGGACTGGCCGGACAGAGAAAAATGCCGAGACTGAGAGCATTTACGGCGCACTTTCATGAACAGACACTTCCGAGGCGTTTTTCCGAAATATACGTAGGAAAAACCGCGAATTGCGTTATCAAAAAAAGTGAAAGCTTCGGCTTTAACGAGGGTGGTACCGCGGAAAACTTCCGTCCCTGCGCATGTTGCAGGGATGGAAGTTTTTTTATGCGCTTTGAAAAAAAGGAGGAATACATCATGTCAGTGAACATTCCACGCGGCACGCAGGATATTTTACCGGGTCAGTCGGAAAAATGGCAGTACATTGAATCGATTGCAAAAGACGTATGCCGTCGTTATCACTATAAAGAAATTCGGACGCCGATATTTGAACATACCGAGTTGTTTAAGCGCGGCGTCGGTGATACGACGGATATTGTTCAAAAAGAAATGTACACGTTCGAAGACAAGGGCGAACGAAGCTTGACGCTTCGTCCGGAAGGGACAGCTGCGGTGGTCCGTTCATTTGTCGAAAACAAAATGTTCGGCATTCCGGACCAGCCAGTGAAGTTGTATTATACAGGCCCGATGTTCCGCTATGAACGCCCGCAGGCAGGCCGTTACCGTCAGTTTGTCCAGTTCGGTGTGGAAGCGATCGGCAGTGAAGACCCGGCCATTGATGCGGAAGTGATCGCACTTGTCATGGATATTTACAAAGCGGCCGGGCTGAAGAAACTGAATCTCGTCATCAATTCACTCGGGGATGCTGATAGCCGGATCGCGCACCGTGAAGCATTGATTCGTCACTTTGAACCTCGTATTGACGAATTTTGTGGCGACTGTCAAATGCGTTTAAAACAAAATCCGCTGCGGATTTTAGACTGCAAAAAAGACCGTGATCATGAACTGATGAAAACAGCACCGTCGATTTTGGATTATTTAAACGGTGAATCAAAAGCGTATTTTGAAAAAGTAACAGGTTATTTAGATGCAGTCGGTATTCAATATACGATCGACCCAAAACTTGTCCGCGGACTGGATTACTACAATCACACGGCGTTTGAAGTGATGAGCGAGGCGGAAGGGTTTGGTGCGATTACAACGCTTTGCGGCGGCGGGCGCTACAACGGCCTCGTGCAGCAGCTTGGCGGACCGGAATCGCCAGGTATTGGTTTTGCCTTCAGCATCGAGCGTTTTATTGCCGCGATGGAGGCAGAAAAAGTCGAATGGCCGATTGATAAAGGACTCGACTGCTTTATCGTTGCGCTCGGCAATGCAGCGAAAGACCAATCTGTTTCGCTCGTACATGAATTGAGAACAGCCGGCCTCTCAGCGGACCGTGATTACCAGGACCGCAAAATGAAAGCTCAGTTGAAAGCGTCAGACCGGCAAAATGCACGCTTTACGGCAATTCTTGGTGAAGATGAGCTGGCGGAAAACCGGATCACCGTCAAAGATATGACAGAAGGTTCTCAAGACCAGATTCCGCTTAATGAACTGGTGAATTATTTGAAAACAAAAATGGAGGCGAACTAAATGTTTGGACGCACGTTTTATAACGGTGAAATGACCGAAGAACATATTGGACAAGAAGTATCATTAAAAGGATGGGTGCAGCGCCGCCGTGACCTTGGCAGTGTGATTTTTATCGATTTGCGTGACCGCACAGGCATCATGCAAATTGTGTTTAATCCGGAAATCTCGGCAGAGGCGCTTGCCGTTGCAGAAAAAGTCCGCAATGAGTATGTTCTCGATGTAAAAGGAACGATTGTGAAGCGTGACGCGGAAACAGTGAACGAAAATATTCCAACGGGTACGATTGAAGTACACGTGACAGAAATTAACGTGCTGAGCGAAGCGAAAACACCGCCGTTTATGATCGAAGACGGAACGGAAGTTAACGAAGACATCCGCTTGAAATACCGCTATATGGACCTTCGCCGTCCGGTTATGTTTGAAACGCTGAAAATGCGCAGTGACGTGACAAAAACGATTCGCGACTATTTGGATGAAGGCGGCTTTCTGGATGTCGAAACGCCGATTTTAACAAAATCAACTCCTGAAGGCGCGCGCGACTATCTTGTGCCAAGCCGCGTACATCCAGGTGAATTTTATGCGCTGCCGCAATCACCGCAAATTTTCAAGCAGCTGTTAATGGTATCCGGCGTTGATCGCTACTATCAAATTGCGCGCTGCTTCCGTGACGAAGACTTGCGTGCTGATCGTCAGCCTGAATTTACACAAGTCGATATTGAAACAAGCTTTATGAGTCAGGAAGACATTATGCAAATGACCGAAGAAATGTTGAAAAAAGTGATGAAGCGCGTGAAAAACGTGGAAATCGACGGTGCGTTCCAGCGTATGACGTACGATGACGCAATGAACCGTTTCGGTTCTGACAAACCGGATACACGTTTCGGCCTTGAGTTGATCGATATGGCCGATGTCGTCCGCGGCTCTGGTTTTAAAGTGTTTGCTCAAGTTGTTGAATCCGGCGGCCAGGTAAAAGCACTTTGTGTACCAGGCGGCGGCGAAAAATATTCCCGAAAAGATATTGACCATTTAACTGAATTTGCAGCGATTTACGGCGCAAAAGGCCTCGCATGGCTCAAAGTGGAAGAAGACGGAATGAAAGGCCCAATCATCAAATTCTTCACAGAAGAAGAGCAGGCGAAAATGCTCCAAACGGCAGGCGCTAAAACAGGCGATTTGATTATGTTTGTTGCTGACAAAAAGAAGGTTGTTGCGGATGCACTTGGCGCGCTTCGCATGAAGCTTGGCAAAGAGCTTGGGATGATTGACGAGTCTAAATACAATTTCCTTTGGGTGACTGACTGGCCATTGCTTGAGTATGATGAAGAAGAAGGCCGCTATTATGCAGCGCATCATCCGTTTACAATGCCGTTCCGTGAAGATGTAGAGAAAATGGAATCTGATCCGGGTGCTGTGCGTGCGCAAGCCTATGATATTGTTTTGAACGGCTATGAGCTTGGCGGCGGTTCGATCCGTATTTTTGAACGGGATGTGCAGGAAAAAATGTTCAAGCTGCTCGGATTTACAGAGGAGCAGGCGAAAGAACAATTCGGCTTCCTTCTGGATGCATTTGAATATGGTACGCCTCCACATGGTGGTATTGCACTCGGTCTTGACCGTTTTGTTATGCTGCTTGCCGGTCGGACAAACTTGCGTGATACGATTGCGTTCCCGAAAACAGCAAGTGCCGCAGATGTGTTGACAAATGCACCAGGTGAAGTGTCAAATGCCCAGCTGGAAGAGCTTCATTTACGCGTCAGCCAGACCGCTAAATAAGACAAAAGATTTATTTTTAATTTTCTGATTAATTTAAGAGGATCTTAGTTGACCTTCAAAAAAACGTATGATAATATGTATCCAATGAGGCGAATCCTGATGTGTACGTTAGTTACACATTCTGTTTTGACCGAACACTATATGTTTGGGAGTCTAAGTTTTTGGACTGCGCACATGCCCCTTGCGGGGACTTGCAACGCTCAAAACAGGGCACCCACCTGCTGTAGAGCGGGTTCAAAACATATGTTTTACAACGACGGCACGATTGGGATTCGCCGTCTTTTTTTATGTTTAAAAACAGGAGTGATTTTCATATGCTTCATCAATTTTCCCGCAATGAACTCGCCTTTGGACAAGAAGGCCTTAACTTATTAAAAAATACAACTGTTGCCGTTCTCGGGATCGGCGGTGTCGGCTCGTTTTCTGCTGAAGCACTTGCCCGTTCCGGTGTGGGACGTTTAATTTTGGTTGATAAAGATGTAATCGATATTACAAATATTAACCGCCAGCTGCCCGCACTTTTATCTACAGTCGGCCAGCCAAAAGCAGATTTAATGAAAGAGCGGATTGCCGATATCAATCCGGAATGCGAAGTGATCGCGCTGAAAATGTTTTATACAGAAGAAACATATGAAGAATTTTTCAGCTATGGTCTTGATTACGTTGTCGACGCGTCTGACACCATTTCGTACAAGATTCATTTAATGAAGGAATGCTTAAAACGTGAAATCCCGATCATTTCAAGCATGGGCGCCGCCAACAAAATGGATCCAACCCGGTTTACAATAGCCGATATTTCCAAGACGCATACTGATCCACTTGCAAAAGTGATCCGTACGCGCTTACGAAAAGAAGGCATCAAAAAAGGCATTCCGGTCATTTTTTCGGATGAAAGCCCGATTGTGATTCGTGAAGATGTACGGCGGGTGGTCGGAAATGATGACGCGGAAATCCGCAAGGCGAAAATGCCCCCAGCTTCCAACGCATTTGTTCCATCGGTTGCAGGATTAATTGCAGCCAGCTATGTTGTTCGCGATATTTTAAAAGACATAAAAATCACACGTGTAAATGACTAGAAAAGATCATCCTTTTAAAAGGGTGATCTTTTTTCTGTAGAAATGGGAATTTATGTCTGTTTTTTTGATATAATTTCATTGATTAACATTGAACGGAGTAAATAAAAATGGACATATTTATGGCGCGACAGCCTATTTTTGATAATCAAGAACGTGTATTTGCTTATGAGCTGCTATATAGAAACAGTGAAATCAATGCTTTTCCGGACGTGCCTCATGAGCAGGCTACAATTGAAGTGCTGATTCATTCATTTGTGACAATAGGTATAGAGAAAATCGCCCAAGGATATCCGTGTTTCATTAATTTCTCAAAAACATTACTTGAACAAAAAGTCGCCGAAAATTTCAGTCCTCAATACGTTGTTGTTGAAGTGCTTGAAGATGTGCCAATTACGCGGGAGCTCATTGATACGCTCAGACAGCTTAAATGGAAAGGATATTCAATCGCGCTTGATGATTTTGTTATTCAAAAAGAAGTGGATTTATATGATGAACTGTTTATGTTGACAACGTATATTAAAGTCGATTTCCTGCATTCGACGCCAGCAGACCGGTCGGCAATCGAGCAAAAAGTAAAAAATAACTTTCCTCATATTGCCCTTTTAGCGGAAAAAGTCGAAACACGCGAAGAGTTTGAACAAGCAAAAAAAGCGGGTTATAAATTGTTTCAAGGCTACTTTTTTTCGAAGCCGCAATTGATCCGTTCGGCTAATCTGCCGCTAAATGTCGTGTCTTATTTTCATTTAATAAAACTATTACAGTCGGATGATATTGATATTGATGATGTAACCAATTTAATTGAGCGGGATGTTGCCCTTTCGTATCATTTATTGAAACTCGTTAATTCCCCTGCTTTACGTACACGATCCAAAATTAAATCGATTAAACAGGCCATCATGATGCTTGGCTTTATCGAATTAACAAAGTGGCTCTATGTGCTGGCTTTAAGACAAATCCATGCCGATCTTCCAGGGAGAACAAGAGAATTAATTACATCAGCTCTTTTTCGAGCGAAAGCATGTGAGCAATTGGCAAAAGAAACACAATCTGGTAATGTCGCTGAATTTTTTTTGGCGGGTATGTTTTCGCTTGTAGACGCCCTTTTGCAGCGCAGCATTTCAGAGGTATTAACTCAAATTCCATTGTCTAATAAAGTAAACGAAACGCTTATGGGAAATGAGACCATTATTACACCTTATTTGGAGCTGGTCATTGCAATGGATGAAGTCAATTGGGACATCATTCGCTTGAAATCACATGAACTGAAACTGGACGCAGCCAGTATTCAAAAAATATATGAAGATGCCCGGCTGTGGGCGAATAGTATGAATGAGAAGACTGTCCACTAAAGGACAGTCTTTTTTTATGGGAAAAGATTGGCAAGCGATTTTAGAGGAAGCTATTCTTTTAGAAAAAGGAAAAATTACAGCATCCTGCAATGTGGAGGAAGTAAGAGAGAAACAAGGGCTGTCTATTTTAGAATGGCTGAAAATGAATGTGGGAAAGGGGAATGATCATGACGACAGTTATTCAGCTTGAAAACGTAACAAAAACAATTAAAGGCCGAAAAATCATTGATTCTTTAACTTTCAACATTCATGAAGGAGAAGTGTTTGGCTTTCTTGGGCCGAATGGTGCTGGAAAAACAACAACCATCCGCATGATGGTCGGATTAATGAAGCTGTCAGAAGGAGATATTTTCATCTCGGGTCATAGCATTCAATCAGAATTTGAAAAGGCGATCCAGCACATTGGTGCCATTGTTGAAAATCCGGAAATGTATAAATTTTTGAGCGGGTATGACAACTTAAAGCAATTTGCCCGCATGCAAAAAGGAATCAGCAGCAATCGAATGGATGAGGTAGTAAAACTTGTCGGACTGGAAGAGCGGATTCACGATAAAGTGAAAACATATTCACTGGGAATGCGTCAGCGGCTTGGTATTGCACAATCTCTTTTACACCGGCCGAAAGTGCTTATTTTAGATGAACCGACAAACGGGCTTGATCCAGCAGGCATTAAAGAAATCCGGCAGTACATTCGCAATCTGGCGGAAAAAGAAGGAATGGCCGTCATCGTGTCAAGTCATTTATTATCTGAAATGGAAATGATGTGTGACCGGATCGGCATTTTACAAAAAGGAAAGCTCATTGATGTTCAATCTGTTCGTGGCTGGATGAATGAAGGGATGGATACGTACAGTATTGAGGTGGATGATGTAGAAGCAGAAGCCGCATTGAACTACATTAAAGCTGCCTTTTCGGATATCAAGCCGGCACGAACAGCGAACTGTCTCACATTTGAAGCGGAAAAAGAAGACATACCCGCGATCATTCATTTCTTGACGGGGAAAGGTCTGGCGATTTATGAAGTGAAAAAGGTATCAACGTCACTGGAAGAACGATTCCTTGATATTACTGAAAAACGGGAGGTTATCTAATGTTTCTCCTTATTCCAAATGAGTGGATCAAGCTGTTTAAACGTCGCGGCACGTACGTGATGATTGGACTTCTTCTTTTAATGGTGTCAGCATTTGCTGCGTTAACAAAATATGAAGAAAATAAACAGTCCGAACAGCCGGATTGGAAGCAGGTTGTGCAGGCGGAAAATGCGGCTTATGCGCAGCAGCTAAATGATCAGCGGGAAATGACGGCTGATCAACGAGCACATATTGAGGGGCAAATTGAGATTAATGAGTATCGTTTAACAGAAAATGTGCCGGTTCAAACGTCTGAATATATGTGGTCATTTGTCGAGAATGCGAGCGACTTCCTTCAGGTTGACGGTTTGTTTATGATTGTTGTTGCAGGAGGAATCGTGGCCAATGAATATACGTGGGGAACGATCAAGCTTTTGTTAATCAGGCCGATCAGCCGCTCTAAAATACTCCTCTCAAAATATGTGGCAGTGGTCTTGTTCGGTTTATTTTTAGTTAGCATGTTATTTCTTTTTTCAGTTATCATTGGAGCGGCACTGTTCGGTCTTTCAGGTCAATCCGCTCATTTAGCATATGTAAATGGGCAGGTCGTCGAGCAAAATATGCTTTTTTACCTCGTAAAGCTTTATGCCATGAAGTCAGTAGAGGTCCTTATTTTGGCGACAATGGCGTTTATGATCTCTGCTGTTTTCCGCAGCAGCTCGCTTGCCATTGGAATTTCATTGTTTTTATTATTTATGGGACCGAACGTCACGTACATCTTGTCTATGCGTTACGAGTGGGCGAAATATCTTCTGTTTGCCAACACAAACTTGCTGCAGTATGAAACAGGAACGGCGATGGTTGAAGGGATGACGATGAGTTTTTCACTCATTATGCTATTAATTTACTTTCTTGTCTTTCAACTGTTTGCTTTTACCGTCTTTGCAAAGCGCGATGTTGCTGGATAAGAGCGGACGCAGCCGAGGAAGCTGCCGCACTGCCCGTGGAACGCGAAGTCCGGCAGGCTTCACATATCGACCCCTGTTCAAAAACCTCCGCAGGACCGACTCATGCCTGCGCACATAAGGGATTGTTGGGCAGGATGGCTTCCAAAATAAATCGGTGATCATCCTTGCACCGATACGAAACGCACCAGCCTAAACAATCACTGTTTTCTAAAGTAAGAATCTTTGTTCAACTTAATATTAGAATAGAAGGATTATCAACAATATTATTTAACAAAGCCTTAATTTAAAAAAAGAAACACGCCGGCATTTTCTACTGGCGTGTTTCTTTTTTTCCATTTTCAATTTTTTCATATATACCCGACAGTGCCTGCTCAAATTTACCGGTCGTTTTCGGCTCAAAGTAACGCTTGCGCTTTAATGTATCCGGTAAATATTGCTGAGCTACCCAGCCGCTTTCAAAATCGTGCGGATATTGATAGTCGACACCCCGGCCGAGTTTAGCTGCACTTTTGTAGTGGGCATCTTTTAAATGAGCCGGCACAACGCCAGCGCGTCCAGCCCGTACGTCCGCAAGCGCCGCATCAATCGCTTTATAAGCGGAATTGGATTTCGGTGACAAACATAGTTCCACAACCGCGTTTGCGAGCGGAATGCGTGCTTCGGGGAATCCGAGCCGCTCAGCTGCTTCAACAGCTGACAGTGTTCTCTCGCCGGCTTGGGGACTGGCAAGGCCGATATCTTCATACGCGATGACAACGAGGCGGCGGGCAATGCTGACAAGATCTCCAGCTTCAATCAGCCGCGCTAAATAGTGGAGAGCCGCGTTCACGTCGCTTCCGCGTATTGATTTTTGAAAAGCGCTCAGCACGTCATAGTGGGCATCCCCGTCTTTGTCATGCGAGAAGCTTTTTTGCTGCAGGCATTCTTCAGCTGTTTCGAGTGTAATGTGGATGATCCCATTTTCATCTGGCTTCGTGGAGGTCACCGCAAGTTCAAGTGCATTTAACGAACTGCGAACGTCGCCGCCGGATGCTTCGGCAAAGTGAGCAAGCGCTTCAGCTGTTATTTCTGTCTTATATATACCAAGACCGCGATCTTCATCATAAAGAGCCTCGCTAAGAAGCTTTTTCACCGATTCCGGCGCAAGCGGCTTTACTTCGAAAATTTGGCAGCGGCTGCGTATGGCCGGATTAATGGCATGGTAGGGATTACTTGTTGTTGCGCCGATTAAAATAATCATTCCGTTTTCCAAAAACGGCAACAAATAATCCTGTTTCGCTTTATCAAGACGGTGCACTTCATCCAAAAGTAAAATGACGGTGCCGGACATTTTCGCTTCAGCAGCGACAATCTCCATATCTTTTTTATTGCTTGTAACCGCGTTTAACGTTCGAAATGCATACTGAGTCGTACCGGCAATCGCACTGGCAATAGACGTTTTGCCGGTGCCGGGCGGACCATACAAAATCATGGAAGACAATTTTTTCGCTTCTGTCATCCGTCTAATGATTTTTCCTTCACCGGTCAAATGCTCCTGACCGGCGACTTCATCAATTGTACGCGGTCTCATTCGGTAGGCGAGCGGCTTCATTTTGACTCCTTCTTTCTCGGTCATTTTGATTCACTGTATCATAATCCAAGTATTCCGGCATGTTTTTTGTCTATATAAAATGATATACTATACGAACAATTGGATTAAACGAGAAGAGGGGCACAAAGAGATGAGAATTTCGACTAAAGGAAGATATGGACTGACGATCATGATCGAATTAGCGAAACGCCATGGGGACGGACCGACGTCTCTTCGCGTGATCGCCGGTGCGCATGATTTGTCTGAGCATTACCTGGAACAATTAATTGCGCCGCTTCGGAATGCCGGATTTGTTCGCAGCATCCGCGGCGCATACGGCGGCTACGTGCTCGGGCATGAGCCGGAAGAAATTACAGCAGGCGATATTATCCGTGTGCTTGAAGGACCGATCACCCTTGTCGAAGGCATTGAAGAAGAAGAGCCGGCGAAACGTGAATTATGGATCCGAATCAGCGAAGCAATCAAAGGAGTTTTGGAAAATACAACGCTTGATGACTTGGCAAATCACACAGATGCCGACGAATCAGATGCGTACATGTATTATATTTAACGAGGTGTCAGCATGGAAAGAATTTATTTAGATCACGCGGCAACATCGCCGGTTCATCCGAAAGCAGGAGAAGCGATGCTGGCAGTATTAACTGAGACATACGGAAATCCGTCGAGTATTCATTCATTCGGACGTGATTCGCGGCGGATTGTCGATGAAGCGAGAACGATCATCGCTAAAACGATAAACGCCGGATTTAACGATGTGATTTTCACCGGAAGCGGCACGGAAGCGGATAATATGGCGATTTTTGGGGCAGCGCGCTCCAAAAAGTCTGGTCACATTATAACATCAGTTATTGAACATCATGCTGTTTTACATGCGTGCGAAGCGCTCCAAAAAGACGGATTTGATGTTACGTATTTGCCGGTGAATGAAGAGGGCCTCGTCTCGGTTTCAGACGTGCAGAAAGCTCTTCGTAATGACACCATTCTCGTTTCCATTATGTATGGAAATAATGAAACAGGCGCTATCCAGCCAATTAATGATATTGGCCGGCTGCTTGCCGATCATCCAGCTCTGTTTCATGTCGATGCAGTGCAGGCATATGGGATTTTGCCGATTGATGTGAAAGAATTGAATGTGGATTTTTTGGCTGTATCCGGCCATAAAATTAACGGACCAAAAGGAATCGGGGTACTTTTTGTGAAGCCTGGCACACCATTTGCGCCCATTTTATACGGCGGTGAACAAGAGCGTAAACGGCGCGCAGGCACTGAAAATACAGCAGCGATTGCGGGAGTGGCGGCAGCGGCGGAAATTGCAGAAAACACACGTGAAGAACGGGCTGCCCGCTACACTGAAATGAAGCAGCTTTTCATGGATACACTTGCGCAAAATGGCGCTTCTTTTTCCTCGAACGGCAAAGTTGAACAATCGCTGCCGCATGTGCTAAACTTGTTTTTTCCCGGAACGGACGTCGAAGCGTTTTTAGTGAATCTCGATATGGCAGGCATTGCGGCATCAAGCGGATCAGCCTGCACAGCAGGGTCTATTGAGCCCTCACACGTCTTGACGGCCATGTTTGGAGCGGATTCAGAAAAACTGCGTTCATCGATCCGATTTAGTTTTGGGCTGAATAATACAAAAGAACAAATCGAACAAGCCGCGCTTAAAACAGCGGAAATCGCAAAGCGGCTTTTATAGAAAGAGGATGAAGAAATGAAAGCACCGAAAGACACCCGTGTTGTAGTCGGTATGTCAGGCGGCGTTGATTCTTCAGTTGCGGCGCTTCTTTTAAAGCAGCAAGGGTATGACGTAGTCGGCATCTTTATGAAAAACTGGGATGATACTGACGAATTTGGCGTCTGCACGGCAACGGAAGATTATGATGATGTCATTCGTGTCTGCAATCAAATTGGCATTCCGTATTATGCGGTCAATTTTGAAAAGCAGTACTGGGATAAAGTGTTTACGTATTTTTTAGATGAATATAAAGCAGGCCGGACACCGAATCCGGACGTCATGTGTAATAAAGAAATTAAATTTAAAGCATTTCTTGATCATGCGATGAAGCTCGGAGCTGATTATTTGGCGACAGGACATTATGCGCGGATTGACCGGGCGGGCAGCGAAGTAAAAATGCTCCGCGGCGTTGACAATAATAAAGACCAGACGTACTTTTTAAATCAGCTGTCGCAAAGCCAGCTGGATAAAGTCATGTTTCCAATCGGGGAGCTTGAGAAAAAACGGGTTCGTGAAATTGCGGCAGAAGCGGGCTTGGCCACAGCAGCGAAAAAAGATTCCACTGGTATTTGTTTTATCGGTGAGCGAAACTTTAAAGGATTTTTAGGGCAGTATTTACCAGCACAGCCCGGCGATATGGTCACGTTTGACGGCCGCAAAATGGGCCGCCATGATGGGTTAATGTACTATACAATCGGTCAGCGTCATGGTCTTGGCATCGGCGGAAGCGGCGAGCCTTGGTTTGTCGGCGGCAAAAATTTGGAAACGAATGAGCTGTATGTGGTACAAGGGTTCCATCATGAAACGCTTTATTCGGATTCGCTGGATGCGGTGCAAGTTGGCTTTACGACAAATGAATCAATGCCAGAAACGTTTCATTGTACAGCGAAATTCCGCTACCGTCAGGCGGACACGGGCGTAACGATTACGCAAACAGGAGACGGCACGGCACATATCGTCTTTGACGAACCGGTCCGCGCCATTACACCGGGTCAGGCAGTCGTTCTGTATGATGGGGACATATGCCTGGGCGGCGGTACAATCGATAAAGTGTACAAAGAAAACAAACAGCTTGAATATGTAGGCTGAATGCGGTCCGCTCCCTCTACACGTGGGGCGGATTTCTTTGTTATAATAGAAAAAAATAAACGGAGGCGGCATATGGATAAAAATCAGCAAGGCATTGAATTATTACAAGAAGGAAAATGGGAAGAAGCGTTAAAGCTTTTTACCGAACAAATAGAAGAAAAACCGCAGGATCCGGCCGCGTATATTAATTTTGGGCATGTACTTGCTGAAATGAACGATACAGAGCGGGCATTGAAGTTTTATGAAAAAGCGGTGGAGGTCGATCACTCTTCAAGTGCAGCCCATTATGCACTCGGCTCGTTTTATTTTGGTCAGGAACGGTTTGAAGAATCGGCGCAGTCATTTGAAAAAGCGATTCGGAACGGCATGGAAGAAGCGGATGCGTATTTTATGCTGGGGCTGTCTTTCTTATATTTGGATCAGACCGTCATGGCGCTCCCTTATTTGATGCGTGCGGTTGAGCTGAATGGGGACGATGTGGAAGCGCGTTTTCAATTTGCGCTCGCTTTGGCAAAAACCGAGCAATATGAAGAAGCGGAAAAAAATCTGCAAGTCGTGATCAGCCAGGATCCGGCTCATGCGGATGCATTTTATAATTTAGGCGTTTTATATGCAGGGCACTATGAGCAGCCGGAGAAAGCGCATAGCTATTTTGACCGCGCGCTTGACATTCAGCCGGACCACATGCTCGCAGGCTACGGGAAAAAATTATTGGATGCTGCAAACTAAGCGGAGGTGAACGGCGTGATGCAGGAAAAACGGGATTTATTCACAGAAGGGGAGCAGTTTTTAAAAGGCCGGCATATTGTCACGATTTTCCGGAACAATGAAAACTTCTATACCGTTCTTCGCGTCCGTGTCGCCGAAACTGACGGAAAGTACGAAGAAAAAGAAGCGGTGGTCACCGGGTATTTTCCGGCGGTTCATGAGCATGAAATGTACATATTCAACGGTCATTTTAAAGACCATCCCCGGTTTGGCCGGCAGTTTATCGCCCGCACGGCCCAAAAAGAAATGCCGCAGACTAAACAGGGCCTGATTGCGTATTTATCCGGTGATTTATTTAAAGGCATAGGCAAAAAAACAGCTGAATCAATCGTCGAAACGCTCGGTGAACAGGCGATTTCAAAAATTATTGCCGACAAAAGCTGTTTAAAAAAAGTGCCGCGCCTGCCGGCAGAAAAAGCGGACGTCTTACACGAAACGCTCATGAAGCATCAGGGACTTGAACAAATTATGGTCACGTTAAATGAATTTGGATTCGGTCCGCAGCTGTCGATGAAAATTTACCAAATGTATTACGAAGAGTCACTGAATGTCATTCAGGAAAACCCGTATCGGCTGGTAGAAGATATTGAAGGGATCGGCTTTGTCCGGGCGGATGAGATTGGCGCGCAGATCGGCATTAGCGGCGCCCATCCGGATCGGCTGAAAGCAGCGATATTGTATTCGCTTGAAAAGCAGTGCCTGCAAGACGGACACTGTTATGCGGAAGCGGAAGAGTTATTAAGCAGTGTAAAAGAGCTGCTTGATAAAAGTGCAAACGGCACGGCTGAGTTTGACACGATTGCCACCCGGCTGATTGAGCTCGAGGAAGAAGGAAAGGTATCCGGGGAAGAGCAGCGTGTGTATATGCCGTCTCTTTATTTTTCGGAAAAAGGGCTTGTCACAAACATACAGCGTGTCCTCGAACAGGAACCACACTCGTTCCCGGAATCGGAATTTTTGCTGGCGCTAGGGGAACTCGAGGATCGGACAGGCATTGCGTATGCGCCGTCGCAAAAGCAGGCGATTCAAACCGCGCTTGCGTCGCCTCTGATGATTTTAACCGGTGGACCTGGTACTGGGAAGACAACTGTTATTAAAGGCATTGTTGAGTTATACGGTGAGCTGCACGGGTTGTCGCTTGATCCGAAAAAGTATGACAAGGACGATCCATTTCCCATTAAGCTTTGTGCGCCGACCGGGCGTGCAGCGAAGCGGATGATGGAATCGACTGGCCTTCCCGCCGTCACGATCCACCGGCTGCTTGGTTTTAATGGACAGGAAGAGCCAGAAGAGGAAGGCAATGCGGTCAGCGGCCGGCTGTTAATTGTAGATGAAACCTCGATGGTCGATATTTGGCTGGCGCATCAGCTGTTTAAAGCGGTACCGGACGATATGCAGGTAATATTAGTCGGCGATGAAGACCAGCTTCCGTCAGTCGGTCCAGGCCAGGTGTTGAAAGACATGCTTGCGTCAAAAACGATTCCTTCTGTGCGGCTGACAGATATTTACCGGCAGGAAGAAGGCTCTTCCATCATCAGCCTCGCGCACAGTATTAAAGATGGCTTCGTTCCCGAGACGCTGACTGCTCCCCAAAAAGACCGCTCGTTTATCAGGTGTGGAACCAGCCAAATTCCGGATGTTATCAAAAAAGTGGTGAAAAACGCCGCCGGAAAAGGATACGAGACGCGGGACATTCAAGTGCTGGCGCCCATGTATAAAGGACCTGCCGGCATCGACAAATTAAACGAAGTGCTGCAGCAAGTCCTCAATCCAAACGAAGATGGCCGCCGAAAAGAATTACCTTTTGGATCCGTTAAATACCGGATTGGCGACAAAGTACTGCAGCTCGTGAACCAGCCGGAACAAAATGTGTTTAATGGAGATATTGGTGAAATTATTTCAATTTTTTATGCGAAAGAAAATACCGAAAAAGAAGACATGGTCATTGTTTCGTATGAAGGAAATGAAGTGACATACACCCGGAATGATTTAAATCAGATTACGCATGCGTTCTGCTGTTCGATTCATAAATCGCAGGGAAGCGAATTTCCAATTGTTATTTTGCCGGTTGTCAAAAGCTACTACCGGATGTTGAGACGGAACTTGCTCTACACAGCGATTACGAGAAGCAAGCAATTTTTGATTTTGTGCGGGGAAGAAGAAGCGTTTAATATTGGCATTAGCCGGAATGATGATTTAATTCGGAAAACGGCGCTCGCTGAACGTCTTTCAGCGGAAGAAACAACGAGTAAGCCGAATGAGAAATTAACAGAAGACACATGGATGGCGGTCGATCCGATGATCGGCATGGAAGGCGTTACTCCATACGATTTCATGGCAGTATAAAAAGCAGGCGATTCGTACATACTGATGGAAAAACAACAGGAGGGATCATGATGCAATCATGTCCGAACTGCGGAAGCCGGGAAGTAGGTCGAATCGGCTCCGATCATTATTACTGTCATGACTGCTGCGTGGAAATGTCGGAACTAGAAGGCGGTCTTGTTATTCACCAAGTAGAAGAAGACGGGTCGCTTATACAGCTTGATGAATGGTCGTGAGCAACATTGACAAACGCCTGATTCCTTTTTATAATTCGGGTATATGAATTTCGACAAATCGAAGAAGGACAAGAGTACATCATAGCCCATTCAAAGAGAGAAATGTCCTTGGCTGGAAGACATTTTGGATGAAGGATGATGGAAAGCTGGGTCCTGAGTGCAGCAATTACTGCCGTCTGCCGCGTTAAGGCGTTTGAGAGGCGAATTCTTATGTAAGAATTGGCAATCAGGGTGGTACCGCGAACAAGCTTCGTCCCTGTTAGGGGATGGGGCTTTTTTTGCTGTCTTTTTTCGGTACGATACATATTTTAAGGAGGATTTTATGATGAAAGCATTAACGGGTGCGGATATTCGCCGCCTCTATTTAGAATTTTTCCAGGAAAAAGGGCATCGGGTTGAGCCGAGCGCTCCACTTGTACCAATTGATGATGCGAGCCTGCTTTGGATCAACAGCGGCGTGGCCACATTAAAAAAATATTTTGACGGGCGGATTATCCCGGATAACCCGCGTATTACAAATGCACAAAAATCGATCCGGACGAACGATATTGAAAACGTCGGCAAAACAGCACGCCACCATACATTTTTTGAAATGCTCGGCAATTTTTCAATTGGTGAATACTTTAAAACAGAAGCAATTCACTGGGCCTGGGAATTTTTAACGAGTGAAAAATGGATCGGATTTGATCCAGAAAAACTATCGGTCACAATTCACCCTGAAGATGAAGAAGCGTATCTCATTTGGAAAAACGAAGTGGGTGTACCGGATGAGCGTATCATCCGTTTAGAAGGAAACTTCTGGGATATCGGAGAAGGGCCATCTGGACCTAACACAGAAATTTTCTATGACCGCGGCGTGGAATATGGCGCTGATGGAAATGATCCGGAATTGTACCCGGGCGGTGAAAATGATCGGTATTTAGAAGTCTGGAATCTTGTATTCTCTGAGTTTAACCATAACCCGGACGGCACATACACACCGCTTCCAAAGAAAAATATTGATACGGGCATGGGTCTTGAGCGGATGGCTTCTGTTGTTCAAAATGTGCCAACCAACTTTGATACGGACTTATTTATGCCGATCATTCGTGAAACAGAACGTCTTTCCGGTGAACAGTACCGGGTGAATGACGAAAAAGATACCGCCTTTAAAGTCATTGCGGACCACATTCGGACTGTTGCTTTTGCGATTGGTGACGGGGCACTTCCATCAAATGAAGGACGCGGCTACGTTTTGCGCCGTCTGCTTCGCCGAGCGGTTCGTTACGCAAAACAAATCGGCATTAACCGTCCATTTATGTACGAGCTTGTGCCGGTCGTTGGCGAAGTAATGAACGATTATTATCCGGAAGTGACAGAAAAAACAGCTTTTATTCAAAAAGTCATTAAAAACGAAGAAGAACGTTTCCATGAAACATTAAACGAAGGACTGTCCATTCTTTCTTCTGTGATTGAAAAAGCGAAAGCAGCTGGTTCAGACACGATTGATGGCGCCGATATTTTCCGTTTATATGATACGTATGGCTTCCCGGTTGAACTGACGGAGGAATATGCGGAAGAAGAAGGCATGAAAGCAGACCAGGCCGGATTCGAGCGTGAAATGAAGCAGCAGCGTGACCGCGCGCGTGCCGCTCGCCAAGATACAGATTCGATGCAGGTGCAGGGCGGCGTCTTGTCGTCTGTGACAGAGGAAAGTACGTTTACGTATGACCGGCTAACGGTTGAGACGACCGTAGCAGTTTTGATAAAAGATGGGGCGTTTGCCGACGAAGCACACGAAGGTGAAGAAATTCAATTTATTTTGAAAGAAACACCATTTTATGCAGAAAGCGGCGGTCAAATTGCCGATAAAGGCGTATTAGAGTCTGAGACAGCACGAGTCGTTGTTAAAGATGTACAAAAAGCGCCAAATGGACAAAACGTACACAATGCTATTGTGGAAAGTGGCACGCTTACAGCAAAAAGCAGTGTAACGGCAAAAGTAGACGTATTATCACGCGGCAAAATTATTAAAAATCACACGGCAACACATTTAATGCATCAAGCATTGAAAGATGTGCTCGGTACACACGTAAATCAGGCAGGATCACTTGTAGAACAGGATCGTCTTCGCTTTGACTTTTCACATTTTGGGCAAGTGACCGCTGATGAAATGGCTCAGGTCGAAACGATTGTTAACGAAAAAATTTGGCAGGGAATTGCAGTAGAAACGGCGTTTAAACCAATTGCCGATGCGAAAGCAATGGGCGCGATGGCATTGTTTGGCGAAAAGTATGGCGATATCGTCCGTGTCGTATCCGTCGGCGATTACAGCCTTGAGCTTTGCGGCGGATGCCATGTCGTCAATACAGCGGAGATTGGCCTGTTTAAAGTACTGTCTGAAAGCGGAATTGGTGCTGGTACACGCCGTATCGAAGCGGTAACGGGCGAAGGAGCGTTCCGGTATTTGAATGAGCAGGCAAATGTATTAAAAGAAGCAGCAGCGAAATTAAAATCAAATCCGAAAGACATTTTGGTGAAAGCGGACAGCCTGCAGGCAGAAATGCGTGAGCTGCAGCGTGAAAATGAATCACTTTCAAAAAAATTGTCAAATATAGAAGCAGGAAGCCTTACAGATAAAATTGAAAACGTCAATGGTGTGCAGCTTCTTGCGGTGAATGTCCAGGCTGCGGATATGAATGCACTTCGTACAATGGCAGATGAATTAAAACAAAAAGTAACACCGGGTGTGATCGTGTTGATTGCGGCCGCAGATGGAAAAGTGAATGTGGTCACAGCCGTCACAGGTGATTTAACGGAAAAAGGCTTCCATGCCGGCAAACTGATAAAAGAAGTGGCCGGATGCCTTGGCGGAGGCGGCGGAGGCCGTCCGGATATGGCACAGGCAGGCGGAAAAGATCCATCGAAAATCGACGAAGCGTTACAAATTGCCGTTGAATGGGTGAAATCCATTTGAATATGTTGTCATTTGTTGTACAATGAAACATATCGTACAGAAGCGGGCATTCAATATCCGCCTGAAGTGAGGTGCTGACAGTGAGTTCTTTTGACAAGACAATGCGTTTTAATTTTCCGCAAGAGCCGTATGATGAAAATGTAAAAGAAGTGCTGCTGAAAGTTCATAGCGCACTGGAGGAAAAAGGGTATAATCCAATCAATCAAATTGTTGGTTATTTGCTTTCTGGAGACCCGGCCTATATCCCGCGCCATAACGATGCGCGAAATTTAATCCGCCGGCTTGAACGGGATGAAATTATTGAGGAGCTTGTCAAAACGTACCTGAAAGAACAGCAGGAGGAACCAACATCATGAGAACAATGGGCCTTGACGCCGGCACGAAAACAGTGGGCATTGCGATTAGCGATGCATTCGGCTGGACAGCGCAGGGCATTGAGACAATAAAAATTAACGAGGCAGCAGGTGAATTTGGTCTTGGCCGAATCGGCGAACTTGTGCGGGAGCATGAAGTGAGCAGATTTGTTGTCGGTTTTCCGAAAAACATGAATAATACAGTAGGGCCCAGAGGAGAAGCCGCAAAAATGTTTGCAGGCCTTCTCGAGGAAACGTTCAGCCTGCCGGCTGTTCTTTGGGACGAAAGATTGACAACGATGGCGGCGGAACGGGTGCTAATAGACGCAGATGTCAGCCGGAAAAAGCGTAAAAAAGTAATTGATAAAATGGCTGCGATGATGATTTTGCAAGGATATCTCGACAGTCAAAAATAATGAGGTGACCATCATAATGGAACATGGCGAAAAGCAAATTACAGTAATTGATGAAAACGGCAATGAACAGCTTTGTGAAGTATTGTTTACCTTTCACAACGATGAATTTGATAAATCATACGTTCTTTACTTCCCGGTAGGTGCGGAAGAAGATGATAATGAAGAAATTGAAATTCATGCATCATCTTTCACTCCAAAAGATGAAGGAGAAGATGGCGAGCTTGAGCCCATCGAAACAGATGAAGAATGGGAAATGATTGAAGAAATGCTCAATACGTTCCTTGACGACGAAGAACAAGAGTAAATAGAGAGAACAGGCGATATTATAAGCGCCTGTTCTTTTTTTTGAAAGAAAGTGTATGTTTCAGAATTTTGTCCAGCTCCAGACGTCATCGAGGTCCACACGATGTGGGTCACAAAAGCGTTGCGACGATCTGGATGAGCTAGTCGGACGAATGGCATAGGACGTGGCGGCTTTGAAGCGCGGCGGCACGATGCCGCGTTCTTAAGCTTTTGTTCTGTTTATCCGGCGTCAAGCCAAGCGCTTCTGGAAGCAAAAAGCGCCTCCGCCAGTGCTATTCTTATGCTTGTCACCGATAAACGGGCGTCTTTCGCTTTTCTTTTTGCATCATTCTTGTATACTATAAAAAAGAAAGATGGTGTCGAAAGGGGATTTTTATGTCGAATAATGTTTTTCCGCCGGCTTCAGGACGAAAAAGGCGGCTGAAAAGGGCTATTTTAATTGTGTTTTTTTTATTTTTGCTGTTGGCAGCGGCCGGCGCAGCGGGAGCCTATTACATATGGCAAAGTGCGTCTGAGCCAGCTGATGCTGGAAGTAAGGAAGAAGTGGGGATATCCATTCCGCTCGGCTCGAGCTTATCATTCATTTCTCAGACGCTTGAAGATAATGGAATTGTGAAAAATGCCACACTGTTTAAATATTATGTGAAGTATAAAGGAGAAGGCGATTTTCAGGCAGGTGAATACGTCCTTTCTCCTTCAATGACACCGGATGCTATCATGGCTTCGTTAAAGGAAGGAAAAGTCATAGGATCACTAGATGGAGCAATAGCAATTCCGGAAGGCTACCAGCTCACGCAAATTGCCGAGATAATCGCTTCTGAAACAGATCGTACAGCAGAAGAAGTCCTTGCTGTATTGAATGACAAAGCTTTTGTGGAAAAAATGATGGCAGATCATCCAGCGCTTGTTACAAAAGCCGTCCTCGGTGAAAACATTCGTTATCCGCTGGAAGGATATTTATATCCGGCAACATATGACGTTGTAGATACTCAGAAGCCGGTTGAAGAGATTGCTGAAGAAATGATCGCGAAAACGGATGAGATTGTACAGCGCTATTCAGAACAAATTAAAGCGTCCGGCATGACCGTTCATGAATTTTTAACGTTTTCTTCACTCGTTGAAGAAGAAGCAACGGGGAAAACAGACCGTAAAAAAATTGCCAGCGTTTTTTATAACCGGATGAAGGTGAATATGCCGCTGCAAACAGACCCGACGGTGTTATACGCACACGGCGAGCATAAAGACCGTGTTTTGTATGCAGACTTAAAAGTGGATTCTCCTTATAACACCTACCAGGTGAAAGGACTGACACCGGGACCGATCGGTAACAGCGGTATTGATTCGATGGAAGCAGTGCTTGCGCCGGAGCGGACTGAGTTCCTTTACTTCCTTGCTTCACCGGCAGGAGACGTGTACTATTCAAAAACCCTCGATGAACATAATAAGTTAAAAGCAAAATATATTACGAACAATCAATAGAAAGCGCACATGGCTTTTCTGTAATTTCTATGATAAAATAATTCGGGCACATGAAGACACGGGAAAGCTTTTATAGCTTTCTCTTTTTCTTAGAAAAGAGGGTATGTTTACTATGAAAGACGACATACATGACTATATTGAATCACTTTTAACGCCGCGGGAAGGCTTGCTCGACGAGATGGAGCAGTACGCAGCCGAGCATCGTGTGCCGATTATGGAACCAGTCGGAATAGACACGCTGCTGGCCGTCCTGAAGCTGCAAAATCCCGCGCGGCTGCTTGAAATTGGCACAGCAATTGGCTATTCCGCTCTTCGAATGACCGCGGCTGTTCCAGGGCTGCGTGTGACAACACTAGAGCGCGACGAAGACCGATTTGAAAAAGCCAATCAATATATTAGCCGGTCAGGTGATCAAGACCGTATTCATATTTTATTTGGCGATGCGCTTGAACTGGCGGAAAAAGCAGCGGAAGACGGACCGTTTGATGCCATCTTTATTGATGCGGCAAAAGGGCAGTACCGCCGCTTTTTTGAATTGTACGCCCCTATGCTTAAACAAGGCGGCGTCATTTATTCAGATAACGTGTTGTTTAAAGGGTATGCCGCGGGAGTTGATGCGCCCACAAAACGGATTGAAAAAATGGTGCAGAAAATTACCGATTACAATCAATGGCTTATGGCCCATCCTGGATATGATACATCCATTATTCCATCCGGCGACGGAATTGCCATCAGCATAAAACGGAGTGAAGAAAAATGAATAAACCCGAACTACTCGTGACGCCGGGCAGCGTCGACGAAATAAAGAAACAAATAGAAGCAGGAGCTGATGCATTTTTAATTGGCGAGCAGCGGTACGGCTTGCGTCTCGCTGGAGAATTTAATCGTGAGCAGATTAACGAAGCTGTCACGCTTGCACAGGAATACGGGAAAAAAGTATATGTCGCTGTTAATGCGATTTTTCATAACCAGATTGCGAATGAGCTGGATGACTACGTAGCCTTTGTAAAAGAGACAGGGGCGGATGCGCTTGTATTCGGAGATCCGGCTGTGATTATGGCGGTTAGAGAAACTACGCCTGGATTCCCGCTGCACTGGAGTCCCGAAACGATTGCAACGAACTATTATACAGCGAATTATTGGGGCAGGCGCGGCGCTGTCCGCGCGGTATTGGCACGCGAACTAAGCATGGATGCAATTATTGAAATGAAAGAACATGCAGAAGTTCAAATTGAAGTGCAAGTTCATGGGATGACATGTATGTTCCAGTCTAAGCGTCCGCTTTTAGGCCATTATTTTGAATACATGGGCAACAATATGGAAATTGAAAAACGTCAAGGCACGCAAAACATGCTGCTTCATGATGAGGAACGAAGCAATAAATACCCGATATATGAAGATATCAATGGTACACACATCATGAGTCCCAACGATATGTGTATTATCGATGAACTGCAGGATATGGTGGACGCTGGTATTGACTCGTTTAAAATCGATGGCGTTCTTCAAACGGAAGCCTATCGAATTGAAGTGACGAAACTATACCGGAAAGCAATTGACTTGTGCATCGACAATCCGGACCAATACGAGGATGAAAAAGAGCAATTACTCCAAGCGGCAGAAGCACTGCAGCAAGAACATCGTCCACTCGATTCAGGATTTTTCTTTAAAGAGACGGTTTATTAATAAAGGAGGAAGCGAGAATGAACGGATTGAAAAACGATGGCATTTCTGAAATCGTTGACGGCAAACGGGTCATTGTAAAAAAACCGGAACTTTTAGCACCGGCCGGAACGCTTGAAAAGTTGAAAATTGCTGTTCGTTATGGGGCAGATGCAGTGTATATCGGCGGCCAGGAATATGGTCTTCGTTCAAATGCCGGTAATTTTACATTTGAGGAAATGAAAGAAGGCGTGGCATTTGCGAAAAGCTACGGTGCGAAAGTATATGTGACCACGAATATTTTTGCTCATAATGAAAATATTGATGGGCTGGAAGACTATTTGCGCGGGATCGGCGAAGCAGGTGTAACAGGTATTATTGTGGCTGACCCGCTTATTATCGAAACATGCCGCCGCGTTGCGCCAAACGTTGAAGTGCATTTAAGCACACAGCAGTCGCTTTCAAACTGGCGTGCGGTAAAGTATTGGAAAGATGAAGGGTTAGACCGTGTTGTTCTTGCCCGCGAGACGACAGGTGAAGAAATGCGTCTTATGAAAGAAAAAGTAGATATCGAAATTGAAACATTTATTCATGGGGCGATGTGTATTGCTTATTCAGGCCGCTGCGTGCTGAGTAACCATATGACAGCGAGGGATTCAAACCGGGGCGGATGCTGTCAGTCATGCCGTTGGGATTATAACCTAGTTGAAATGGAAGATGGCGAAGAAATGGCGATCACGCAGGAAGGCGATTCACCGTTTGCAATGAGCCCGAAAGATTTACGGCTTTTGCAGTCGATCCCTGGGCTTATTGAGCTTGGTATCGACAGCTTAAAAATTGAAGGCCGGATGAAATCCATTCATTATGTCGCAACCGTTGTTGGTGTATACCGGAAAGTGATTGACGCATATTGCGCAGATCCGGAAAACTTCACAATTAAAGACGAGTGGCTTGAAGAGCTGGAAAAATGTGCAAACCGTCCGGCAGCACCAGCGTTTTTCGCTGGAACACCATCCGCTGATGAACAGCTTTTTGGCGTTCACGGCAAAAAAGCCTCGCATGACTTTACAGGACTTGTTGTCGATTACGATGAAGCGACACAAATGGTTACATTGCAGCAGCGGAATTTTTTCCGTCCAGGCGACACAGTTGAATTTTTCGGACCGAATATGAACACATTCAATCAGGTCGTTGGCACGGTGGTTGATGAAGATGGAAATGAGCTCGATGCAGCCCGTCACCCGCTTCAAATTGTCCGTTTCAAACTGGACCGTCCTGTTTCAAAAGATGATATGATGCGGAAAGGGTTGTGACGTTCATGAGCAAAAAGCCGATTGTGATCGGCGTTGCGGGCGGCTCCGGCTCCGGTAAAACGAGTGTTGCCCGCGCGATTTACGACTATTTTGAAGGCGGCTCGATTATGATGATTGAGCAGGATTATTATTATAAAAACCAATCCCATCTTACATTTGAAGAGCGTCTGAATCAAAACTATGATCATCCGCTTGCGTTTGACAACGAGTTGCTGATTGAACAGATGAATGATTTGATGAACAATCGTCCGGTTGAAAAACCGGTGTACGATTATGCGAATCATACCCGTTCTTCCGAAACCATTCCGCTTGAACCTAAAGATGTGATTATTCTTGAAGGCATTCTTGTTCTTGAAGATGAACGGCTTCGTGAATTAATGGATATAAAGCTCTTTGTCGATACGGATGCGGATTTGAGGTTCATCCGCCGGCTTACGCGTGATATAAAAGAGCGCGGCAGGTCGCTCGATTCAGTTGTCGGACAGTATACAGAAGTCGTCCGCCCGATGCATAACCAGTTTATTGAGCCGACCAAGCGATATGCAGATGTTATTATCCCAATCGGCGGGGAAAATAAAGTCGCGATCGATTTATTAATTGCAAAAATACAAACAATTCTTGAACAAAAAGACATTTTATAGTATGTTTTTATGAAACAGGCATACAATGGGAAAAACGCGCGCCTTCTAAATTGGAAGGGGCGCGCTCATATTTAAGTGCTTTTTTTGTGAACATTAAAGGAGTGGAAGAAGTTGTCGAACGAAAAAGTATACCCGATGACACGGGAAGGGAAAGAAAAACTGGAGCAAGAGCTTGACCAATTAAAATCTGTAAAGAGGAAAGAAGTTGTGGAACGCATTAAAATCGCCCGCAGCTTCGGCGACCTGTCGGAAAACTCTGAGTATGACTCAGCAAAAGAAGAGCAGGCGTTTGTGGAAGGCCGGATCGGAACAATCGAGACAATGATCCGCAATGCGAAAATCATTGAAGCAAGTGAAATGAAAAAGGATGAAGTGTCTCTTGGGAAAACGGTGACATTTATTGAACTTCCAGATGGCGAAGAAGAAAGCTACACAATCGTCGGAAGTGCGGAAGCGGATCCATTCGAAGGGAAAATTTCAAACGACTCACCTATCGCCAAAAGCATGATTGGCAAGCGTGTTGGCGACGAAGTCATCGTTCAGACGCCTGCTGGCGAAATGAATGTGAAAATCGTTTCAATCGGTTAATAAAAAAGCGCAAAAGGCGCGAGCCTTTTGCGCTTTTTTTGCGTAAAAACTTTTATCAGGCAAACGAGACGTGTTAAAATGGAAGCGTAACTGAGGAGGAGAAGCAAATGGAACAATCGTCGCGTGCCCAGCGCAAAACAAAGCGGAGAAAAACGAACCGCATTTTAAATACAGCCATCGCGGTTGTCGTACTGCTTATTATCATCGTCGGATTTACCATATTCGCTGGTGGAAATGATGAGGAACCGGCAGCACCGGAAGAAACAAAGCAGGATCAAACAGCCGCTGTTTCGGATGAAGAAACAGAAGAAGAAACAGCTGATGAACCTACGGAAGAACCGGCTGTAACAGAAGAGCCGGCTGACGAAGAAGAAACCGAAGAAAAACCAGCGGATGAAGAAGTTGTCGTTTCAGAAGGAACCGAACCAAATGTTGAGCAAGATATTGTGAATCCGAACTGGGAAGGTGTAGGCACGACCCAGTCAGGTGAGCATGCGTCTTCATTTGAAACGGATTCATCCGATTGGCAGGAAAAAGAGCAGGCTTTGGCTTATGCCACCGGTATTCCATTGAGCGATATGACAGTTTGGTATATAAGCGGCAATGGCCCTCAAGGTGCTATTGGAACAGTATCACCGAAGTCAAGCGAAAATGAAGCATACCGTGTATACATTGAATGGGTAGACGGCGAAGGCTGGAAGCCAATAAAAGTGCAAAAACTCGAAGAAAACGATAAAGGCCGCTAAAACCTGCTAAAACCCGCTTCGACGGCGGGTTTTTTTGCGGGACCAAATAAAAGGAGTGCTACAGATGAAAGCAGCGATTATTGGTGCAATGGAAGAAGAAGTAACGATTTTACGCAGTGAAATGGAAAACAAAGAAGTAAAGGTGATTGGCGGCAGTGAATTTACGACGGGACTGCTTCATGGCGTTGAAACGGTTTTGCTTCGTTCAGGTATCGGCAAGGTCAATGCGGCGATGACGACAGCGGTGCTTATTCATGAATTCAAGCCGGATGTGATTATCAATACTGGCTCAGCCGGCGGTCTGTCACCTGAATTACAAGTTGGTGATATCGTCATTTCAACAGAAGTCCGTCATCATGATGTTGATGTGACTGCATTCGGTTATGAATATGGTCAGGTGCCACAGCTCCCGGCAGCATTCCAAGCGGATGAGTTGCTTATTGACATCGCATATAAGGCATCAGAAAAGGATTCAGAGCTGAAAACAGTTAAAGGGCTTATTGCAACGGGTGATTCCTTTATGAATGAGCCAGCCCGTGTTCAGGCTATTGCAGAAACATTCCCTGGTCTTCAAGCAGTTGAAATGGAAGCAGCTGCAATTGCTCAAGTTGCTTATCAATTTGATGTGCCATTTGTTATTATCCGGGCGCTTTCTGATATTGCCGGCAAGGAATCGACTATTTCATTTGAACAATTTTTGCCAAAAGCGGGTCTTCATTCGGCTAATCTGGTGATGAAAATTGTTGAACAGCTCCAAAAAGCGCAATAAACGAGTACAAAAAGATGCATTTTATGATAAAGTAAGGGTAATGAATAAAGTGGATGAAAAGGAGAGTTGTCACGAATGGTTATGATGATTATGGGGTTGCTTTTGGCAACGGTAACGGGCGTTATGATCTCTGTTTCAATCGATTGAGGAAAAGTGATTTGAAGGGTGCTCCGGATCTTTTGGAGCCCTTTTTTGTTTCGTTTGAAGCCGTTTAAACTCTTGCATCATTTTGGCAAGGGCTCTTTTTTCAATACGTGAGACGTAGCTTCTTGAAATGTTCATGTTTGCCGCAATTTCGCGCTGCGTCTTATCTTGATCATTCACCAAGCCATAGCGTGCCGCAATGACGGACAATTCCCGTTCATCGAGAACCGACAGGCACTTTTTCATTTGATCAATATCCATTTGAAGAGATAAGCGTCCAGTAACATCTTCATCCTCGGTCTTTAATAAATCAAGAAGGCTGATTTCGTTTCCTTCTTTGTCACGGCCGACCGGATCATACAGTGATACATCTTTTTTTGTTTTCTTTAAAGAGCGGAAATGCATGAGGATTTCATTTTCAATACACCGCGCTGCATAGGTGGCGAGCTTTGTTCCTTTTTTGCCGGAATAGCTTTCAATGCCTTTAATCAGCCCAATCGTCCCGATCGAGATAAGATCTTCTGTATCGTGATGTGTTTTTTCAAATTTTTTCACAATATGGGCAACGAGACGGAGATTATGTTCAATAAGCTTCGCACGGGCGTAGCGGTCTCCTTGTTCATGAAGCGACAAATATTTTTTTTCTTCTTCCGCGCTTAAAGGCTGGGGAAACGCGTTATGTTTCACATAAGAGACGAAAAAAACCGCTTCCTTTAATAAAAAAGAGAGAGCGGCTGCTAGTTCAATCATAGTGAACCCTCCTTTAATAGAAAGCATATTCAGAAGGGGTTATGGCTATTCCTTTTTGTTGCCATTTTGCGACTGGATGGCCCGCCGCTGTATCTCTTTTTCCATTAGTGTAAGGAAATCATGATTTAGCTTTAGTTTTGTCGCTTTTTTATAAGAAGAAAGAAGTAAGTGATCGGATAAAGAATGCATAACTTATCATCTCCATATAGTTAATATGTTTTTTTACAGTTTAACAAAAAAATGGGTTGGGAACAATTGTTCTTTTTTCCACAGGTGCCGGTGGATAAGTATGATTATGTGTTTGGATAACTGAGATGAACCCTTGAAATCAGTATGTTTATTTGTGTATAACTTTATCCACAGAAATAAAAAGTGAAAAAAATGTCGAAAAGTTTTTGTTCTTAATATTACTTTGTCACATATGAAAAAATCGGCTATGATAGGAGAAGCAAACGAATAGTAGAGGTGTACATTGTGCTGAAATTATTTTTACCAAATGAGCAGGTAAAAAGTGTGCTGGAAATCGACCCAGAACGTCTAAAAGAAAAAGGAATTAAAGCAATCATAACTGATCTTGATAATACGCTTGTCGCATGGGACAGACCGGATGCCACGCCCGAACTTTTGAATTGGTTTCAAAAAATGAGCGATGCGGGCATTAAAGTATTGATCGTATCGAATAATAATCAAAAGCGGGTCAGCTCGTTTTCGACACCGCTCGATTTGCCATTTATTTTTGAGGCAAGAAAACCGATGGGCCGCGCATTTAGAAAAGCGATTAAGCTGTTGAATGTGAAAAAGCACGAAACAGTCGTCATCGGCGACCAGCTTCTGACTGACGTATTTGGAGGGAATCGAAGCGGTATTTATACAATTTTAGTTATCCCTATTGCAGCGACGGATGGGTTTTGGACGCGAATTAATCGGAAGGTTGAGCGAAGATTAATGGCTTTTTTCCGTCGTAAAGGGATGATTCAATGGGAGGAACGAAAGCAATGAGTGAAATAATCACATGTGATGGCTGTGGGGTTGCCATTCAAACGACAGACCCGAATGCGCTTGGCTATGCGCCTGCTGCCGCCCTGGAAAAAGAAACGGTTGTCTGTAAGCGGTGCTTCCGTTTGAAGCACTACAATGAAGTGCAGGACGTTGAACTAACAGACGACGACTTTCTAAAAATCTTAAACACGATTGGTGATACTGATTCGTTAATTGTGAAAATCGTTGATATTTTTGACTTTAACGGAAGCTGGCTGCCAGGCCTGCACCGTTTTGCCGGAAAAAATCCGGTATTGTTGATCGGAAATAAATCCGATTTGCTTCCAAAGTCAGTGAAAAAAGAACGGGTAATTCACTGGATGCGCTATGAGGCAAGCCAGCTTGGCTTAAAGCCAGTTGACGTGATGTTAACGAGCGCATCAGAAGGAAAAGCCATCCGTGACGCGGCGGATGCAATTGATCATTACCGGAACGGGAAAGACGTGTATGTAGTTGGCTGTACAAATGTCGGCAAATCGACGTTTATTAACCGGATTATTCAAGAAATTACTGGTGAAGGTGACATTATTACCACGTCCCACTTTCCAGGCACAACACTTGATATGATCGAAATTCCTCTTTCTGACGGTCATGTGCTTGTCGATACACCGGGAATTATAAATCATCATCAAATGGCTCATTTCGTGGATAAAGAAAACTTGAAACTTTTGCTGCCGAAAAAAGAAATCAAACCAAAAGTCTTTCAGCTAAATGAAGAGCAGACATTGTTTTTTGGCGGATTGGCTCGTTTTGATTATTTATCTGGTGGACGCCGCTCGTTTATATGCCATCTGTCCAATGAAATCGAAATTCATCGGACGAAACTGGAAAAAGCCGACGCCCTATATGAAAACCATGCAGGTGAATTGCTAAAGCCGGCAGGGCATGGCGGAGCAGCACTTGAGCTTGTCCGTCAGGAATGGACGATAAAAGAAGCGAAGACAGACATCGTTTTCTCGGGACTTGGCTGGATTACAGTAAATGAACCAGGTGCAAAAGTGGCGGCTTATGTGCCAAAAGGAGCCGCTGTTACGTTACGTAAGTCGTTAATTTAAAGGTGGGGCAGTCAGATGAAAAAGTTATATGGCGTTATTGGCGATCCGATTGGTCATTCCATGTCACCGGATATGCACAATGACGCGTTTCAATCACTAAGTATGGATGCGCATTATCACGCATTTCAAATTGAAAAAAAAGATTTAGAAGCCGCGGTGCTAGGAATGAAAGCAATCGGCATTTCTGGCTTTAATGTGACGGTTCCGTATAAAACGGCGATTATGCCGCTTTTAGATGAGGTAGACCCGCTCGCTCAAGCTATTGGAGCAGTGAATACTGTGGTTTTGGATAACGGACGGTTCATCGGCTATAATACAGATGGCGAAGGTTTTCTTGCCGGATTAGAAGTTGAATATGACGAAAACGTGCTCGACAAGCGTATTTTACTGCTTGGCGCAGGCGGATCAGCCCGGGCGATTTATTATACACTCAGCCAAAAAGGCGCTATGCACATTGATATTGGCAACCGGACACTTGAAAAAGCAGAGGAGCTAAAGAAACGCTGCCCGTACCCAGTTAAGACTTCACTCTTGACGCTTGATGAAGCAGCGGAAAAGCTCGCAGATTATGATATTATTATTCAGACAACATCAATCGGCATGTCGCCCAATGTTGAAGCCATGCCTATTTCGCTTGACAACCTCCACCCAGATGCGTTTGTGGCGGACATTATATATAATCCGATTGAAACAGCGTTTATGAAAGAAGCAAAAGCACGGGGAGCGAGGTCGCAAAATGGAGCGAAAATGTTATCATTTCAAGGAGCGCTTGCTTTTGAAAAATGGACAGGCATTCTGCCGGAACCGTCCCGCATGGAAACAATTATTTACAACAAACTTGGAGGAATAAAATGCTGACAGGAAAACAAAAACGATTTTTACGGGCGGATGCCCATCATTTAGACCCGATTTTTCAAGTAGGAAAAGGCGGCGTCACTGAAAATATGACGAAACAAATTGCGGAAGCACTTGAAGTGCGCGAACTCATTAAAGTAAGTATTTTGCAAAATAATGAAGATGATAAACACGATGTGGCAGAAGCATTGGCTAAAGGAGCGAAAGCAGAACTCGTTCAATTAATCGGTCATACAGTTGTTTTATACAAAGAATCAAAAGAAAACAAAAAAATCGTTCTGCCGCGATGAAAAAAGTTGGCATTTTAGGCGGAACATTCAATCCGCCGCACGTTGGCCACTTAATTGCGGCCAATGAAGTGCTGCACGCGCTGCACCTGGATGAAATCCGTTTTATGCCAAATTCGATTCCACCGCATAAGAGACTGGCTGGCCATATAGCCGATGAGCATCGGCTTCGTATGGCGGAACTTGCCATTGAAGACAATGAATTGTTTAAAATCGAAAAAATCGAAATCGAACGTGCAGGCGTTTCGTATACGATTGATACAATGCGGGAATTGATAAAACAAGAACCGGATACGTCATTTTATTTTATCATTGGCGCAGACATGATTGAATATTTGCCGAAGTGGCGGGAAATTGATGAATTAAGCCGGCTTGTCACATTTGTTGGTGTAAAGCGGCCGGGTTATTCAACAGAAACGAGATACCCGGTGATTCTCATTGAAACACCGGAAATTCATTTGTCATCAACGGCTCTCCGGAAAAAAGCGGCATCGAACGAAACACTTCATTATTTGCTGCCGGAATCGGTCATTCGGTATATAAAGGAGAATGGCTTATATGGAGCGGAATAGAGCGCTTGAACTTGTTAAAGTGCAGTTAACAGATAAGCGATACACGCATACACTAGGCGTAATGGAAACGGCTGTGATGCTTGCTAAACGATATGGAGCGGATGTGAAAAAAGCTGAATTGGCTGCTATTTTTCATGACTATGCAAAATTTCGTCCAAAAGAAGAAATGAAGCAAATTTTGATTGATGAACAAGAAGATGTTCGGCTTCTTCAATTCCATCATGAGCTTTGGCATGCGCCGGCGGGAGCTGCTCTTGTGCGAAAGGAAGCCGGGGTAAAAAATGAAGAAGTGCTATCGGCAATACGCTGGCACACGACGGGAAGGCCCGGTATGACACGGCTTGAAAAAATTGTTTACTTGGCAGATTATATCGAGCCCGGCAGGCTTTTCCCAGGTGTGGATGATGTCCGAACGATAGCAGAACAGAATTTGGACGATGCGGTTCTGGCTGCAGTGAAAAATTCGATTATCTTTTTGATGAACAAACAACAGCCGGTTTTTCCGGTAACGATGGATACGTACAATGATTTTATTCAGAATGGAGACGATGGTTAATTGACAGAACAACAGCAATTACTACATGCAGTAACGAAAGCAGCAGATGATAAACGGGCGGAAAACATTACCGCACTCAATATGGATGGTATTTCGCCGATTGCGGATTATTTCGTTATATGTCATGGGAATTCAGATAAGCAAGTACAGGCAATTGCCCGGGAAGTAAAAGAAAAAGCAGAAGAGCTTGGCATGGATATTAAACGGATGGAAGGTTTTGACGAAGCTCGCTGGGTCTTAATCGATATTGGTGATGTAGTTGTTCATGTATTCCACCGTGATGAACGCGTCTATTATAATTTAGAGCGCTTATGGGGCGATGCACCGCATGTTGATGTGCTGACATCATGAGCTACAGCCGGTTTGCCACCGTATATGATGCGTTGATGCAAGATGCGCCGTATGATGAGTGGGAAGCATATTTGCAAAAAGAAGCGAAAGCCGGTTCGCTTCTTGATATTGGCTGTGGGACGGGCGAGCTTGCCGTTCGCTTTGCACGTGCCGGCTTTCACGTAACAGGTATTGACCTTTCTGAGGATATGCTTGCCATTGCCCGTGAAAAAGCAGAAGCGAATCATGTAACCATCCCGCTTTTTAAGCAGGATATGCGGGAACTCGACAGCGTCGGTACGTTTGAAACGGCAGTCATTTTTTGCGATTCGCTGAACTATTTGGAAACAGAAGAAGACGTGAAGCAAACCTTTCAATCGGTGTTCAACTATTTGAAAGACGACGGTTTGTTTTTGTTCGATGTTCATTCCGTTTATAAAATAAATCATGTTTTTTTAGAACAAACATTTGCCGATGCGGCGGAAGAGATTTCGTTTATTTGGAATGCATTCCCAGGAGAGCATGCGGATAGTGTAGAGCATGAACTGACGTTTTTCGTTCAGTTGGAAAATAGACAGTATGAACGGTTTGATGAACTGCACTCTCAGCGTACGTTTACGCCTGAAAAATATGCAGAGTGGCTTAAAGAAGCAGGGTTTAATGTGGAAGCCATTACGGCTGATTTTACAAATGATTCGCCATCTACACAATCCGAACGTATTTTTTTCAAAGCAAAAAAGAGCAGCCGCTAAGGTAGTGACCCCTTAAAGTTAGAGTTTCAATTATGCAGCTAATTGGCTGGCATGAGTCCGGTATTGCACCGGGCTCA